>JAOZMZ010000079.1 GCA_029934055.1 Kiritimatiellia bacterium | reverse complement strand
TAGAAAAACTTCCAATCATTGGAAACTTTCCATCAAAAACTTCCAAACATTGGAAATCTCAAGACGCAGAACTTCCAAACATTGGAAGTTTTCCTCTGAGGCTTCTTGCGGACGTGGTCGGATGGCCGGACCCTCCTGCGCCACCGACCGACCTCAGCCAGCGTGTAATCAGCCGGATCAGCCACGCCACGGGCGCCGCATATACAAAGACCGCGCAGGCGTCACAAGCCGGTAAGGTATAACGTTCATCTGGAAACAGAAGTGATTACGCCGCCCGGATGCGGTTTATCATGCTGTTGCGCGCCGCCGGCGGAACCGCCAGAGCACCGCGCCGATCAAGGAGAACATCGCCACGGTTCCGGGTTCCGGAATGGTCGACGTAGAAATTTCCTTCAAGGTGTAGTCGGCTTCGCTCGGGCCATCAATGCTGATCGAAATCTGGTCAACATCCGCGAAGCTGGCCGTTCCGGTGAATGTGCTGAACGGTATGTAGACCCACTGATCGGGATCCGAGGACTGCAACCCCGACGGCGTATACCCCATCCCCGTGCTGGCCCCTGATCCGGTGGTGGTCACGGTTATGTTGATCGGACCGCTGTAATCCGCGACGTCGAAAAGCAGTGCAAACTGGGTCTCGGCGGAAAGGTCGGCGTTGAGATCACCGCCCTGACCGTAATCCAGTTGAAAGAGTCCGTCCACTCCCGCCGGCGAGCTGTAGCTGCACTTGCCGTCGGAATTCTTGTTGACCCCAAGAGTCACGTCTCCAGCGCCTGAGGTCCACGTGAGCTGGCTGTCGCGGCGGCCGCCGATCGTATTGGTTGTGGCCAGACCGGTATCGGTATCCGTCACGATCTGGTTGTTGGTATTTGCAGTCAGATCAACATACCCCTCCTGGAAATTGTCTATCATGATGTCCGCATAGGTGGTGCCGACAGCCATGACAAAAAAGCCAACTACCAGCACGCTCAGGCATTTAACTGCAGTCCTCATCAGACGCACCCCTTTCTATTCCTCAGCGACCTGACTGACTACTTACACTTTTCCCGAGCACATAATGATGTCTCGCCGGTAATTAGACAAGTGAAATTTTTCTTTTTTTTGCACCCTTAAAGAGCTTCTGGACATTCGGGCATCTTGGTCGTATAAGTCCACAACCGCCGGATATCGCCCCGCCGGGCGAGTAGTCCGGCGCCCTTGCAAAATGAGGGAAAACAGGCTCAAAACGGTGCAAAATCGGTGAAAAGAAAATTCTCACATATACGAATTCCGGAAGAAGGCCGGACAATCTCCCGTACCGCCGAGGGTCTCGACGTCCCGGACGTGCCGATCATTCCCTATATCGAGGGGGACGGCACCGGCCCTGATATCACCCGGGCGGCGATGACGGTCTGGAACGCGGCCGTGGCCAAGGCCTACGGCGGCCGCCGCCGGGTGGCCTGGATGGAAATATTCGCCGGCGAAAAGGCCGTCGCGACCTACGGCGAAAACCAATGGCTGCCTGCTGAAACCATCGAAGCCCTGCGCGAGTGCCTGGTGGCCGTGAAAGGCCCCCTGACGACCCCCGTGGGCGGCGGCATCCGCAGCCTCAACGTCAGCTTGCGACAGGAACTGGATCTGTACGTCTGTCTGCGCCCCGTGAGATGGTTCCCCGGCGTCCCCTCCCCGGTAAAACGTCCCGATCTGACCGACATGGTGATCTTCCGCGAAAACTCGGAGGACATATACGCGGGCATCGAGTGGCCGGCGGATTCCGAGGAATGCCGCCGCGTGATCGCCTTCCTGCACGACGAAATGGGCGTCCGCAAAATCCGCTTTCCCGAACATTGCGGCATCGGCGTCAAGCCGGTCTCCCGCGACGGCACCCGGCGCCTCGTGCGCGCCGCCATCAAGTACGCGCTGGATAACAACCGCCGTTCGGTTACAATCGTCCACAAGGGCAATATCATGAAGTTCACCGAGGGAGCCTTCCGTGACTGGGCCTACGAACTGGCCCGCGAAGAATTCGGCGCCCGTCCGCTCGACGGCGGTCCCTGGATGCAGATCGAAAATCCGAACGACGGCAGCCAAGTCGTCATCAAGGACGTGATAACCGACGCATTCCTCCAGCAGATACTCACGCGCCCCGCGGAATACGACGTCATCGCCACCATGAACCTCAACGGCGACTACATCTCCGACGCGCTCGCCGCCTGCGTGGGCGGCATCGGAATCGCGCCCGGCGCCAACATCAACTTCGAAACCGGCCTGGCCCTCTTCGAAGCCACCCACGGCACGGCGCCGAAATACGCCGGCCAGGACAAGGTCAATCCCGGTTCCCTGATTCTTTCCGGAGAAATGATGTTCCGCTACATCGGATGGAACGAGGCCGCCGACCTCATCATCCGCGGCATGGAAAAAACCATCGCGGCCAAACGCGTCACCTACGATTTTCACCGCCTCATGGAGGATGCCGAATTGCTGAAGTGCAGCGAGTTCGGCCGGGCGGTGGCCGATAGCATGTAAGCGCCCGGAGCACGTGCACCTGAAAGGATCATGATGTCCGCATTCCGAAAGAGCGTCGAAAAGATCGTTCCCCGCGAAGCCGCCGCGCAACTGGCCCGCGACCTGCGCACGCAGGGCTTGCGCATCGCCTTCACGAACGGCTGCTTCGATATCATTCACGCCGGACACGTCGCCTACCTCGAAGAGGCCCGCTCCCACGCCGACGTCCTCATCGTGGGTCTCAATTCCGACCGCTCCATAACCGCCATCAAGGGCGACCAACGCCCCATCGTCCCGCAGGATCAGCGCGCCCGCGTGGTCGCCGGGCTTACCGCCGTGGATTACGTCGTCATCTTCGACGAAGACGAACCCGCCGCACTGATCGCCGAAATCCAGCCGGACGTGCTCGTCAAGGGAGCGGACTGGTCGCATTACGTCAGCGGCGGCGACATCGTCGAAGCCCGCGGGGGCGAGGTGGTCCTCGTCCCGCTCGTACCGGACCTCTCCACCACCGGTATCATTGAAAAAATCGCCGCAATGCAGTCCCCGGAGGAGAAGTAAAAATGGGCTCTGAAATAATCGTCACCGGCGGGGCCGGATTCATCGGCAGCAATCTCGTGGCGGCTTTGAACGCCCGCGGTCATGAGGATATCCTCGTCGTGGACAGCCTCGGCAAGAGCGACAAGTGGCGCAACCTGGTCGGGCTGTCGTTCACGGAGTACGTGGACAAGGACCGCTTCCGCGAGGCCGTCGCAAGCGGCGCACAGCCGCCGCCGAAAGTCCTCTTTCACCTGGGAGCCTGCAGCACCACCACGGAAAAGGACGCGGATTACCTCGCCGACAACAACTACCGCTATACCATAGAACTCTGCCGCTGGGCCCTGCAACACGACACGCGCTTCATCTACGCCTCGAGCGCCGCCACCTACGGGGACGGGTCCCTGGGCTATTCGGACGACCCCTCGCTGCTGCCGCGGCTGAAACCCCTCAACATGTACGCCATGTCAAAACACATGCTCGATCTCTGGGCCCTGCGCCATGGACTGCTCGACCGCATCGTCGGCCTGAAGTATTTCAACGTCTACGGCCCGGGCGAGTACCACAAGAGCGACATGCGCTCGGTGGTGATCAAGGCCTACGAACAGATCCGCGACGGCGGAACGGTCCGCCTCTTCAAGTCCTACCGCGAAGACTACGCCGACGGCGAACAATTACGCGACTTCCTCTACGTGAAAGACGCCGTTGACGTCACCATCTTTTTCATGGATCACACCGACAAGAACGGCATCTTCAATGTCGGCAGCGGCCGCGCCCGTACATGGAACGACCTCGCGCTCGCCGTGTTCAGCGCCATGCAGCGCAAACCCTCCATCGAATACATAGATATGCCCCCCGGCCTCAGCGCCAAGTACCAGTACCGCACGGAAGCCGATATATCCCGCCTGCGCAAGGCCGGTTATTCCCGCGAATTCATTTCCCTCGAAGAGGGCATCAACGATTACATCACCAATTATCTCAGCCGTACGTAGCGCACAGCTTCACCAGCCCCCGTTCGCAATCCCCCCGGCATGGCGCGCCGCAATCTCGGCTATGGCCTTCAATTCTTCCGCATCCAGGCGCACACTCCCAGCCCGCGCATTCTCGCGGGCATGCTCCGGACGGCGGGCCCCCGCCAGGACATGGGTGATGCCCGGCCGGGCCCACGTCCAGGCCAGTACCAGTTGCGCCGGCGATATACCCCGCTCCGCCGCCAGCCTTCCCAGCTCGTCCATCATCGCCGCCGCGTTCTTCCGGCTCTCAACGCTGAAACGCGGCAGCCGGCCGCGCACGTCGCCCTCCGGAAACACGCGCTCCGGATCCATCTTTCCGCTCAGCAGTCCCATCGCCAGCGGAGAATATGCCAGCACGGCGATATTGTGCTCCCGGCATAACGGCAGAAGTCCTTCCTCGATTCCGCGGTCGAGCAGGCTGTACTGCTCCTGATCGGAATCCACCCGCCCGCCCGCCAGGTATTCCTCCATCTGGGCCACGCTTACGTTGCTGACACCGATCGCCCGGATCTTGCCCTCCTGCTTCAGCGCCAGCATGGTTTCCATGGTCTCGGAAATCGGCGTGGTATCGTCCGGCCAATGCGTCTGATACAGGTCAATGTAGTCGGTCCCCAGACGCCGCAGGCTCGCCTCCACCTCCCTGCGTATCGATTCCGGCTTGAGCACGTGTTCGAGCGAATTGCCCCCCTGCCGCACTATCTCCTCCCACGTGTCATCGTTCCATACCAACCCGCACTTGGTCGCCAGAACCACGTCATCCCGCCTTCCCTTTATCGCCTTGCCGACAATCCTCTCCGCCAGCCCGAAGCCGTACGCCGGCGCGGTGTCTATGAGCGTCACCCCCTCATCAATGGCCGTCCGCACGGCCGCCTCGGCCTTGCCTTCGTCCGAACCGCCCCATAACCATCCGCCGATCGACCACGTGCCCAGCCCTATCACCGACGCCTCGATCCCCGAGGTCCCTATGAGTCGCTTTTCCATGGTTCCGGCTCCCTCCTTCACTTCTCGATCAGGCTACGGCGATATTCCGTCGCCAGCATCTTCTTCAGTTTCACCGCCTCTTCGTCGCTGAGAAACCGTGGTCCGCCGGCCAGGACCGCCGCAATGTAGGAACGCGCCGCATCCTCGGCCACACAGCAACGATAGTAGGCCTGCCTGAGACTGCGGCCCAGGGCCACGACACCGTGATTGACGAGAAATACGGTTTCCGCCCCGCCCGCCACGGCCGCGCGCACGACCGCCGCCAGCTCCGCGCTGCCCGGCGTATGATACGGCACCACGGCAATTTCACCCAGTTCCACCACCACCTCGGCGAACATCGGCCGGACATCCCCCCGCGACGATATCACCCCGCTGGCCCACGGCGAATGGGTGTGAAAAATACATGCCACGGCATCACCGCACTCCCGGTAGATTTCAAGGTGCATGCGCGTCTCGGAACTCGGACGCATCCGACCTTCCAGTTGCCTTCCGCTTTCGATATCCACACGGCACAAGATCCGGGCGCTCAGATCCTCCAGTGCCACCCCGCTCGGCGATATCCACGCCACCCGACCGTCCCGCGCACTGAGGTTGCCGCCCGTTCCCGCCACCAGGCCGCGAGACACCAGGCGCCGGCCGTATGCCGCAAGCTCTCGACGCAAGTCTCCCATCACGCAACTCCCGGCGCCGCCACGTAACGTAATCGGCGACACCATATTTATAGTCCCTGATCACTTCCCGGTCCATCAATCAACGATCCCGCCATGCGAATCGCCGGCCGCTCCACCCCATTTGCGGTTGCAGCAGCATGTCCCGCGATGTAGAGTAATTGTGCAGACTCTGATTCGTACTGGAGGTCTCGGATGTACAATCGAATTGCGCTCAACGCCCTTGTCGTCTTCATGGCAGGAACCCTGACCACCGCCCGGGCACAGACTTCCTCTTACCAGAAGATGACCGTCGCCGGCGACTGGCAGAACTGGAGCCCGTCCCCCGCAAACATGTCGCTCACGGCCGATAACACCTGGCAGGCCGATCTCTTCATCTATCCCATGGCCACCAGCCGCTACAAGTTCGTCGCCGACGAGGACTGGACCAATACGAATTGGGGCGATACCGACCAGGGCGATTTCGTGATGCCCATCACCGGCACCGCCGAAATCGTCACCGGCTCGGGCAACGATATCATCCATACCAATCCCGCATACGGCGTCTACCGCTTCACCTTCAACGACGCCACCCGCGCCTACTCGATCGAGTACCTTCACCCCGCATCCGGAACCAACCTGCTGCGTAACCCCGGCTTTGAAGACCAGGGCTCGAACGATCAGGAGGCCCGTTACTGGGAATGGGGCAATCCCGACCCCCACGGCGGCAAATGGGGAAGCGCCGCGCGCAGGTCCTGGCGGGCCCATTCCGGGTCCTGGGAAGGCACTATCCAGGGCACCTGGGCCGGGGCCGACAACGGCGGCTGGTGGCAGGAAGTCCCCGGTACGCCCGGCGAATCCTATCGCGCCTCGGCCTGGTTCTGGGCCGATAACAACTGGACGGCCGGAGTCCAGCAACTGAAAATCGAGTTTTACGACGAAAATATCAACTTTCTCGCCGATGCCAGCACCGACTTCTACGACGTCGCCGAAACCTGGGTTTACAAGTCCGTCTCCGGCACCGCCCCCGGAAATGCCGCCTGGGTGCGGATCGTCGTCTACGCCGGCGGCGTGGGCCCCAACGGCGCGCTCCAGTTCGACGATCTCACCCTCCGCCACAGCTCCTACCGCAACCAGAATTTCAATGACTGGGATACCTTCACCAACGACGGCTGCCATGAGCTCGACTGGATGGTCTGTACCGGCAAGGTCACCACTACCGCCGCCCTATCCGGTTACTCGGCCTCCCTGCCCAACCCCGCGGGCGTCACCTCGAACGGCAACTACGTGCAAAGCCCCTACCTCGCCGAAGGCATCGGTTCGATCCGCTTCTATTACCGCCACGGCTCCACCGACACGACTTCCTCCCCGGCCCAGGCCGTCGCTTTCCGCGTCCTCAAGTCCGCCGACGCAACCAACTGGACCACGATCGCGGAATTCACGAACGTTCTCAACGTGCTCGACTACAACGAATTTGGACTCTACCAGAAGGATTACACATCCTACTACGTGCGTATCGAGCATTGCGGCGGCAGCACCAACCGCCTTCTCATAGACGATATCGCAATCTCCGAGCCGTCGGACATGCGCCGCTTCCAGCAGTTCAACGACTGGCCCGACAGCGGAACCAACTACGGATACCACACTTACGACGGCTGGATCGTTGACACCGGACGCGTCTCCACCCTCAATGCCTACGACGATAAGTCCCTCGAACTGCCCGCGGCCGCGCACCAGGTCACCAACTACGTGTGCAGTCCCTTCTACACCGACGGCTACGGCCGCATCACCTTCTATTACGCGCGCGGCACGAACAACACCACCCCCATTGATGTCATCCTCGAAGTATCCTACGACAGCAACACCTGGACCACGCTCGCCGCCGTGACCAACGTGAGCTCGACTTCCTACAACCTCTTCAATCAATATTTCTACCAACCCACCGGCGCCGCCCTGCGCATCCGCGGACTCAGCCACACCGGCGGAACCGTTACGGTCCTCGTGGATGAACATTTCGACGACGCCCCAACCCCTCCTCCGGAATGGGAATTTCACGGCATCACCGAGACCTATACCGGCAGCGGCTACTACGGCCAGGACCCGCCGGCGATCAAGTTCAACGATTCCGGAGACTATGCCGATACGCCCTACCTTTCGTCACCCACCAACCTCTCGTTCTGGCTGCGGGGAGCCGGTACCGATACGGCATCAAGCTTCAGGGTGGAAACCTTTGACGGGTCCACCTGGAGCACGAGCATGGTCGTCTCTCCCCTGCCGACCAGCGGCACAACTTACTCCACCCCGCTTTCCACCAACACGACCCGCATCCGTTTCTACTATACGAAAAGTGTCGGCAACGCCGGGCTGGACGACGTCCTCATAACCGGAATCCCCGTGGATACCGCTCCGCAGGGACTTTTCCTCGACGATATCAATATCGAGCTCCCCAGCATCCACCGCCTCCAGGATTTCGACTCCTGGCCCAGCCAGACCTACGGCGACTCGGAACACGAGGGCTGGCGAATCCATGATGTCCTCATCGGCGACACGTACGCCTGGTACCATCAGGCGGCCCGTATCAAGAATGACGGCGCCTGGATATGCTCGCCCTACCTGCCCGAGGGTCTCGGCAGCATCACCTTCTATTACCGCCGCTACAGCACCAGCGGCGCCGACCCCCAGTACGAAATTCAGAGCTCGGCCGACGCAACCAACTGGACCGCGGTCACCAACCTGACCATCACGGGAACCAATTACCAGCAGTTCTCCTTCTATGTCTACGACACCACCAACCATTTCATGCGCCTTATAAGAACATCCGGAGACGCCAACTCGAGCATCGCCGTCTTTGACGAAATCCAGGTCGCCCTGCCCTCGCCCCCCGCTGACGTGAACGTGGACGGCTGGCATGAGCCTTCGGCCCCATGGTCCAACGACGAAGTCAATATCTTCGCCCATGTCGTCCCGCACTACGGGGCCATAGAAGTCGCCGTCACCACCTATTACCGCATCGGTACATCGGGCGTCTTTTCGCCGATTGCCATGCAGGTCACCGGCACCGTCAATTACGTCACCGTCACGCCCATCGCCCCCCAGCCAACCGGCACCGTCGTCCAGTACTACATCCGCTGCGACTTCTCGGGGCCCGGCAGCCGAACCACCTCTCCCCGTTACTATCCCGATGACGGCTCGAATTCCCCGGCATCCTATATCATCCCCCGATCAGCCTCCGGCCAGGTCTGGATCAATGAATTGAACTACGTGAACGAAGGTTATTTTGGAGCCGACGACACCAATGAATTCGTAGAAATCTGTGGACCTGCAGGATTCGACCTGTCCGGCTGGCGGATCGAGTTCCTTGTCTCGTTTAACTCCGGTCAATACCAAATCTACGCCGCTTACACGCTGACCAATGGGGCGGCACTGTACGACGCGCTGACCAACGGGTACGGCTTCTTCGTCCTCGGCGAT
>JAOZMZ010000024.1 GCA_029934055.1 Kiritimatiellia bacterium | reverse complement strand
AGCCCGCCCCCCCGCCAACCCGAAACGCTCCACGACTCCCGCAAAACCGGCATAGACCAAGGCCATCACCGGTCCTTGCGTGAAAGCAAAATCCCGGTATGGCAGATGACCCAGCCGTACCTCCCGCGCCGCGTACAGGTACCAGCCTTCGTCCTGATTGAGGTCCCCGAACCACAGGTTGGCTGCAGCCAGTATCAGCCACAATGAGAGTGCCGCCATCCACCCCAATACCAGCCGGCGTCGCTCAATCATGCGTATGCTCTCCCTGCTGAAAAACACCTACGCCTTCACCCGGCCCTGCACCGCCCGCCCCTGCCACACGCCCTGCCGGATGTTCTTTCACGAGTATGATCAATAACCGTTCCGCAGGTAGTTGCGCAATACTTCGTATCCTGCATACAACGATTCCTCCTCGATGTACTCGTCCGCCGTATGCGCCTGCGCAATCGAACCCGGGCCGAAAACAACCACCTCACCGCAAACTTCCGAGAAAACGCCGGCATCGCTGTACCAGCTCACAGTGTCCAGCCGCGGCTCGACCCCCGCCCCCAGACACGCCGCTTGCAACCGCTTCACCAGCATGCTCTGCGGAGACGTCGTGAACGGAGCCCCCTGCTTGAGAACCTCCAGACTCCACGTTTCCAACAAGCCCTCCTCCCGGAATTCTTCGAGTTTCCGGTGAATCTCCTTCTGTACCGCATCCACGTCTTCTCCGGGAACAACCCGCCGGTCCACCTCGATGCGGCAGCGTTGCGGAACTATGTTCAGTGCATCACCCCCTTCTATGACGCCGATATTGATCGTCGGAAATCCGAGCGCTCCCTGCGTCAGCCCCGCGGACGCCGCGGCGGTCATCTCGTCCAGGGCATCCATCACCCGCCGCATCGCCCTCACGGCACTCAAACCGGCGGATGGATCCGATCCATGCGCCGCACGGCCGGTCACTTCCAGCCGGTACCAGAAGGCTCCCTTGTGACTGTAAACCACCGCCAGATCGGTCGGCTCCAGTATTATCGCCTCGTCCGCCCGCACCCCCGCGGCAACCAGCTCCGCCGCCCCCTCGTTGCCGGTCTCCTCAGCGCGCGCCCCTGCAAACACCACCCGCGTCCCGGAAGCGGCGCACTTTTCGAGATCGCTCTTCCGCAATGCCCATAGAGCCGCCGCCAAGGGCCCCTTGTCGTCGCACGCTCCCCGCCCGTACAGCCGCCCTCCCTCTTGCCGCAACCTGAAAGGATCCCCACGCATCCCGGCCACGCCCACAGTATCCATGTGCGCCTCGAAAAGAATCACCCGCGCAGCATCCGCAGGCCCGAACGTCGCAACAATGTTGTATGCCCCACCATCAACATTCCCGATCCTTTCAACTTGAAAGCCCGTCTCCTCCAAGAATCCCCCCACGTACTCCGCCAAGCGCCCCTCGCCCGCCGCCTCCCCGCCGCGCACAAGCTTGCGATTCACGCTGGGTATGCCGACCAGTTCCTTCAAAAGCCGCCGCAACCCCTCTGAATCATTTCCGCTCCGGCTCCCGTTCACCACCGCCGATCTCCTCTCGAAAATGCAAAATCCCTATATATTGTGGTTGTCAATACAAACTATCCATGATATAGTAAGCAAAATGTCAAGAAGAGAATCGGACGGTAGGAGACGACAGCCGAGATGTATCTGCGTCAGATCGAACTGATCGGGTTCAAGACCTTCGCCGAGCGGACCCGCCTGGAATTCGGCCCCGGAATGACTGCAATCGTCGGTCCCAACGGTTGCGGCAAGAGCAATATCGTTGATGCCGTCCGCTGGGTGCTTGGAGAACAGAGCGCCAAGGCCCTGCGTGGGAGCCGCATGGAAGACTGCATCTTCAACGGCACCGATTCCCACAAGCCCATGGGCATCGCCGAGGTGAGCATCACCCTGGCCGATTGTGAGAAAACCCTCGGCATTGAATATGACGAGGTCACCATTACCCGCCGCGTACTCCGTTCCGGCGAAGGACAGTACTTCATAAACCGGGCCCCATGCCGCCTCAAAGATATCCAGCGCCTGTTCATGGACACCGGTGTCGGGACCAACGCCTATTCAATCCTGGAACAGGGACGAATCGACATGGTCCTCAGCTCCCGTCCCGAGGACCGGCGCTTCATTTTCGAGGAGGCCAGCGGGATCACCCGCTTCAAGGCCGACAAGAAAGAAGCCATCCGCAAACTCGAACACACCGAGGCCAATCTCCAGCGCCTGGCCGACATCATCCGCGAAGTCAAACGCCAGATCATTTCCCTCCAGCGGCAGGCCGGCAAAGCCCGCCGCTACAAGGCCATGCGCCAGCGTCTACGCTCGCTGGACATCCACATCACCCGGCGGCGCCTGAAGGAAATCGATGCCCAAATCTCCTCGCTGGAAACGCGCATGACCGCCTTGCGCGAACAAGAGGATGCTCTCAAGGAAGACATCCGCGCCGGTGAAGAAGCCGACAGCCGCCTCCGCGCGGAAATAGACGACCTGGAAAACCAACTGGCCTCCGCCATGGAGTCACGCGCCCAGGCCAACGCCGACCTCCAGCACACCCGCCAGGTCCTTGAACTCAACGAGGAACGCATTCAGGAACTCGTCTCCGTCAGCGAACGCGACCAGCGCGACGCCCGCCAGGCCGAGGAGCGCCTGGCGCAGGCCCGCACGAACCTCGAGGAAACCGGCAGCCGCATTGCCGCCGCAGAAGAAGAGCACGCGGCCCTTGAACGTGAACATTCCGCCGCCGCCGAAAAACTCTCCCGGCTCGATGCCGAAGCGGAGGCCATCCGCCGCAAGATCCACGAGTTGCGCTCGGAATCCGTTGACCTGGAAAGCCGCCAGGCATCTCTCCGTAATCAGGCGGCTGAAATCGAAGCCGCCCAGCGCAATACCGTCCTGCGCCGCGAACGGCTCTACGCCGAACGCGCCGAGCTGAATTCCGACCTCGAAAAACTCGAACGCCGGCGCGACGAAATGTTGGAAAAGATCGGCCGTCTTCAAGAAGAGGTCGCCCGCCGCGAATCCGCCCTGGCCGCAATAGAATCCCGCCGTCACAACCGCGACGAAGAGCGCGCCCGAATCCGTGAGGAAATCTCTCACCTGAACGAGGAACGCTCCGCATTCCGGGCACGCATAGACCTTCTCGAACAGGAGATCGACTCCCGCGAGAACCTTCCCGCCGGCACACGCCGTCTCCTCGCTGAGGAACAACCCTCACCGATAGAACCGGCTTCCATCATCGGCCTCCTCGCCGATCAGCTCGATGTTGACCCCGATTACCGCATCGCTCTGGAGGCCGCCCTCCATCTCCACTTGCACGCCCTGATCGTCAGCGACGATCAGGCCGCGGCCGCCGTCGTGCGCGCATGGGAGAAGAATCCGCCGGGCGCCCTGCAACTCCTCGCGGCCCATACCACTCTGCCACGCCAAGACGACGTTCTCGAGGGCGACGGCGAAGCTCTCCTCGATCACGTCCGCACCAGCCCGCAAATTTCACAGCTCGTCCGTTCCCTCCTGCACAACGTACGCGTGGTCGAAAGCACCACCCAAATCCCATTCCCGATTCTTCCGGGTCTGACCTACGTAACCCGCTCCGGCGCCATGCTGAGCTCCGATGGCTCGGCGCAACTCACCGCTCCCGTCCCCGAAAAGAATCCCTTCAACCAGCGACGGCGCCTCGAAGATGCCCGCCGCCGTCTGGAACTCATCGAACAAAAGATCCAGGAACAAACCACCGTCCTGGAAACCCTCGCGAAGGATTCATCATCAATCCACGCAGACCTCGCGGCGGCACGCAACGACCTTGAAACCGCCCGACGCGAACTCGCCGTCCAAGAGGGGGAAGCCCGCGTCCTCAACGATCAGTTACAACGCTTCGCCCAACGCCGCGAGACCGTCGAGTTCGAGCTGCATGCCGTTGACGAAGAACAAGACGACACCAAACACCGGGAGCGGATCGACAGTGAACTCGAGAAAATCGCCAGTCGCCAGGCCGATATCCGCCGGACGGTCCAGGAACAAACCCAACGCCTGCAGGAACTCGAATCTTCCCGCGAGGAAATGGTCGCCGAACTCACCGACCGCCGCGTGCGCGTCGCCGAGAGTTCGCAGATACTCGAAAACCTCAAGGCTCACCATGCCCAGATCGAAGCTCAGATCCACGATCTCGAAAACGCCCTTGAGGGACGTACCCGTGACCTTTCCGGACATCGCCAGCGTATCACCGCGCTCCGTCGCGAGCTGGAGGAGGCACGCGCGCGCATTGCGCCTCTCGAGAACACCGTCCGACAGCACGAAGAACTGATGCGGCAGATTCGCTCGCGCCGTGAAGCCCTCAACCACGACTACGCCGCGGGAACGGAGCGCCTCAAGGCACTGCGTGAACAACTTCAAAGCATGCAGGACGAAAAATCACGCCTCGACGTGCGCCTCGCCGAAACCCGCATGCAGCGCAACAATACCATCGAACGCATATGCGCCGACTACCGGGTGACCCCCGAACAGATCCACGAGGAGCCCGAGCCCGAATGGGAAGACGGCCGCATCCCCGATCCCGAAACCGTCGAAACGACCATTGCCGAACTGCGGGCCAAGATGGAATCCATGGGCCCCGTCAACCTCGTCGCCATAGAGGAACTCGAAGAACTCCAGCAACGCCATGCCTTCCTTACCGAACAGCAGAACGATCTCATCAGCGCCCGCCGCCAGCTCCTGGACATGATAAACCGCATCAACAAGACCACCGTCGAAATGTTCGCCAAGACCTTCGAAGAGGTGAACCGCAACTTCCAGGAGATGTTCAGGAAAATGTTCGGCGGCGGATCGGCCCGCCTTGTGCTCCTCGACGAGGAGGACGTCCTCGAATCCGGGATCGAAATAATCGCCCGCCCGCCGGGAAAGAAACTCCAGTCGGTCTCACTCCTTTCCGGTGGAGAACGCACCATGACCGCCGTCGCCCTGCTCTTCGCCCTCTACAAGGTCAAGCCCAGCCCCTTCTGCGTTCTGGACGAACTCGACGCCGCCCTCGATGAAAGCAACATCGGACGCTTCGTAAACCTGGTGGAGGATTTCCTGGACAGGTCCCAGTTCATCGTCATCACCCACAACCGGCGCACGATTGCCGCCGCCGACACGCTCTACGGCGTGACCATGGAAGAACGCGGTATCTCCAAGATCATCTCCGTCCGCTTCCAGGACAAGGCCCCCGAGCCGGCAGCCACCTGATCCCTCCTTCTACCCCCGTTTCCCGGTGCCGCTTTCAGGAGCACGCTCGTGCCCAAAAACTTCCAAACATTGGAACTTTCCACACTAAAAACTTCCAAGGATTGGAAATCTGCGGCGCAAAACTTCCAAACATTGGAAAAACTTATAGAAAAACTTCCAAGGATTGGAAGTTTTTTCGCACCCTACGCCCGGCAGGCGACGGGTCGCCGAGGGTTCACTCCAGCAACTGCGGCAATTGCCCCAGCGCGGTCACCACCGCCGCCGGTTCCGCCCGCCGGCAGCGCTCGTCCTCATCACGCAGCCGCAGGGAGCGCCGATCTCCGGCAAACAGCACCCCGCGAAAACCACACCGGGAAGCCCCCCAAACGTCATTGAGCATGTCGTTGCCGAGGTATAAGACTTCGCCGGACTCAACCCGGAAAATATCCCGCAGCACGTCGCGCGCCTGTTCATAAAGATCCACAGCCGGCTTGCCCACGCCATGCCGGAAAGAATAGATACACAGTTCATCCCGCAGTCCAAGCTCCGCAGGACTCCCCCCGAGAAAGGCATCGAACAAAAGCGGCGTCATGAATTGTGCATTCGAAATCAAACCCAGAATAACACCCTTCCCGGCCAGCGCAGCAATGAGTTCCTTGAGTCCGGGCATGGGCCAGACGGGATTGACGCGGCATTCGTATTCCACGGCCAACCGCAGCAGCCGGACCTCCTGCAGATCTCCGGAAATCTCTCCAGTGGCAAGCAGCCGGCTCACTGTCGCATGCCAGATCCGTCGGATGTCGACCTCGGGGAACTCAACCCCCGCCGCCCGCCGCCCGGCATGCTCCTCCTCCATAAGATCGCGGAAAAAATCAGCCGCCGCCTGGCCGCTCGCCGCCGTGCGGCAATGATATCCGGCGGCCTCCAACGCCTCGGTAGCCGCCTGGGCAGCATGCGTCCGTTGTAAAGTGCCGATATCACCGGAGCCCGAAATGAAAAGCGTTCCATAAACATCGAACAACACCGCGCGCACATCCGTCTGCCTGTGAAGCACCGCAGCAACCCCGGTGGATATCGGATCCATGGGACGGCTCAAACGGCGGATGCGCGCCGCCATCTCGGCCTGTAATTTCCCTTCGATTGCAATCATGTTGAATCTTCAGGTGCGCAAGAGCGTGAAACGGGATGCATCCAGAAAACAATCCAGAAAACGAGCGGCATCCAGGGGCTCAGGCTCCCCGACTTCGGAGGAGGCAACCGTTTCATATATCCGCATCAGTCGCCTGCCGTAATCCGGCAGTCCGTAGTGTTCCATTACGCAGCGTTGGTTGTGAACCACGAGGTCTTCATCACAACAGCCGCTCGGTGTCAGTGCCGGCGGACGAACCAGTTTTCTCAACGCCTGATCCGAGACGAGATTCCGGATGATCTTCTCCTGCAAGAGCTCGTCGAGTCTTCCCATTTCGACGAAGTCTCCCTGCAGGCAGGCCTCGAGAGCCGCACGATAATCGGCCTCTTCGGGAATGCGTCCGTATTCCCGGTAGTAACGCGCCAGCCCCTCGCGCAGGCGCACGTGCACATCCTCAGGGCTGAGCTTGCCCAAGGGAACCCGCATGCTTTCATACAAGCCGTCGAGACGCAGGCCGACCGCCTGCATTTCGGCGGTGATTTCCGGAAGGTTCCGCCCGACCAGCGGGCGGCCTTCAAGCCACGGCTCGAGAAACGCCAGTCCGAACCCCTCCGCGACACTCGTGGTCACAATCGCCGTCGCCGTCTCCACCAGCCTGTGCAGGTGAGTCAAGGAGCTGTTGCCGACACCGAATTCCAGCGGCAATCCCAATTCCCGCGCGGTCGCAACCCAACGCTCGTAATGGCGGCGCGCCTCTGGATTGCGCGGCGCAAGAGTGACCGCAAAGCGATCACAGTCTTCCCCCAGCAACGACCACAGGACGAACTCTCCGATATTCTTGCGCCTGATCGCCCTGGTCGGGTAGAGGAAAAATCGTCCGCGTGGACATTCCTCCTCAATACAGCCGTCATCCAATCGGGCCGCGTGGTCGGGAGCGGCCACCGCGTTGGGCAGGTGGTGCAGGCGGCCGCCTTCCACACCCGCCGCCGCCATGAAGCGCCGATCCCGTTCATTCAGGACCGCGTAGTGCACGTGGGGCGCCTGGGGATATACGCGCAGTCCGAAAAGAGCCACATCGTCCTCCGGCAACATTTCACGCAGAAGACGGTAATTCGCCGGGCGACCGTCTTCCGGAAAATCGTGTATCTGTAACAGCAGCGGCCGCCCGCGGCGCGCCAGCTCGAACACCATCGTGGTAAACAACGCACTCTTGCCCAAAGAGTGGTTGTGGACATGATAGACGTCGGGCGGTCCGTGCAATTCAGCGGCCGCAGTGTGCTCGAGCTTGTCGGCCAGTTCCGCCGGTGTCATGCCGTCCGCATCGTAATCCAGTTCCGGAACCAGGCGCACCGGACCGGGAACATGCGTGCTGTCGGCGGGAATGTCTCCGACCAGCGTGCACATCGTCACCGGAAATCCGCGCAAGGCACGGTGAGCATTGGCGATCACACGCGTCACCCCCCCGGCACGAAGATGGTAATGAACAACGGCGACGCGCATCTGTGATCAATCCGTATCTAGTCCAATCCGCGTTTGTGCCTGTACTCCGGCACTTCGATCATCGGCGGACGTTCCTCGCGGATCATTTCGTATTCGAGCGGCTCGAAAATGTCGTCGTGTACCTGAAACTGGCGCAGAACATGTCCCAATTCCGGCAGATCGCCGAGAATGCCCAGTGACCTGACCCGATCAAGAAATGTGTGCAGAATCACGAAAGCCATCTTTCCCAGATCACGCGTCGACTGGTTGCGATGCACCCGCCGGTCGAGATCCGTCTGCCCGAACGCCTCCAGCCCCCACTTGTGATACACGTCTATCAGGTGCGACGTCTCCACTCCATAGCCGATTGGAAACGGTATGTTCTCCAGGACCTCACGCCGTACCGCATATTCACCCGAAAGCGGCTGCATCAGGGCCGTCAATTCCGGGAAGAAAAGCGAAAAAAGCGGGCGCACCAGGATTTCCGTGACCCGCCCTCCGCCGGACGGACGCACGCCGTGGCCGACGACCAGCGGGCGGTCGTAAAATGCCTTCACGTAGCGAATCTCCGGCCGGAAAAGCAGCGGCGCCACCAGCCCGTATACGAAACGCGGGCGGATATTTTTTATGTCCGCGTCGATGTAAACGATGATATCGCCCCGCAACTGATAAATCGCCTTCCAGAGATTCTCGCCCTTACCCCGCTTCGTGCCCATGTGCGGCAGGATATCCGCCGAAAGATAGACATCCGCCCCGAAGGAGGCCGCTACCTCGCGCGTTGCGTCGCTCGATCCGGAATCAATCACTGCGATTTCATCCAGAACAGGATGGCGGTTCATCAATTCCGACTTGAAGATGACGATCTCCTTGCCGATGGTCTTCTCCTCGTTCAGGGTCGGTATGCACAGAGAGATGGTGACTCCCGCCTTCTCCTTGGCCCTGACCAGCTCGTCCATGTCCCGGAACGCGGAATGATGAAACGTGTTCTCCCGCAACCAGCGACTAATCTCCATCGCAAAAACCTCCGTCTATCGCCTCCAGCAACCCGATCAGCTGCGCCAGGCCCGTGAAAATGGGATCAATGAACACGGTCTCGTCGACTTCACTGACGTGCTCGCCGGTAGTAATACCGATTGTCACCGCGGGAATTCCCCGGCCGATAAACGCCGACAGCTCCGATGTGCTCGGTGCAATCCGGTGGGTGATCCCCAGCCTGCTCATTATCTGCCGCGTGCGCCGCGCCAGGGGATGCGAAAAAGGTATCCCGCCGGGCTGCCGCCGGGCCACGATTTCCAGGCGCACGTCGCTGCCGCTCTTGGCAGCCACCTCCGCGACGATATCCTCGATCTGCTGGTGGATATCCTCGACGACGCTCTCTTCCTCGCTGCGGATCTCAAAACGCAATACCGCGTGAGTCGCAATGGCTCCGAACGATGTTCCGCCTTCCACCGAACCGAGCACAATCGTCGTACGTGGCTTCTTCGGCAGGGCTATCGCCATGATCCGGTTGATGACCTCGTTGATCGTCAGGATAGCGCCCACCGCACCGAAACGCGTCCAGTCGTACTCTTCCGGAACCGAACACGCGATCTGCCCGCGCAACATCCCCAGCGACCCGATGCTCAGGCGCCCGATCTGAACCCCCTCCACACACACTCCGGCCGTAATCGGAATGCGGTTGTGATCCAGGAAGAAACGCAATCCCTCAAGGTCTCCCCGGCCAAGACTGCGGACGGCGCCCATCAGTATCAAGTTGGCCTTCAATTTGATGTCCAGAGACTCCAGCAGGTGCGGCATGGCCGCCAAAACGGCCAGCCCAAGACTGTTGTCGGCAACCCCCGGACCGACCGCACGGTCGGGGTGAATCGCAATGGTATGATCGTATTTCTCCGAAAAGGGAGTGTCCGCGTGCGCCACGAGCAGTATGTTGCGCGCGCCGTCGCTTCCCGGTAGGAGACCGAAACCGTTGCCGACCTCGTCCGTCGAACAGTCCGCCAGCCCGCATTCACTGAAACGTTCCTCCAGAAAACCTATGCGGCGCTCTTCGCGAAAGGTCGGCGAGGGGATCTCTCCGATCATCACCAGGTTGGCCAGGAGCACTTCCCGCACTGCCTGCGAACGCTCGCGGATCTCTTCCAGTCTTCCCAGGATACGCTCGAATCTAGGTGCCATTCCCTCTTCCCCGGCCGTACCTTGTGACTCAGCGGACCATCGCCGCATGCCGGCGGTCCGCATGCACTGATACCTGATACGGCTTGAAGTGTCCAGCAAAGATCGTAAGCTTGCAAATATGCGGCGGACCGACGTGTGAGAATCCGCCCGGAGAAAACGTTATGTCCGAACGAATCGGTTTCGTATCCACGCGCTTCGCCGGAACCGACGGAGTCTCTCTGGAAAGTTCCAAGTGGAGTTCCGTTCTCCAGGATTACAACCACGCAAGTTTCTGGTATGCCGGGCGCATCGCCCGCAGTCCGGCGGCCAGCTTCTGCGTTCCCGAAGCCTTCTTCGGCCACCCGGAAAATACCTGGATAAACGAACGAATCTGGGGCCATACCTCCCGCGACCCGCTGGTCACCCGCCGAATCCGTGACCTGGCCGAATACCTCAAGGAGACGCTGCGGGAGTTTATCAGCCGTTTCGATATCAGCATCCTCATCGTCGAGAATGCCCTCAGTATACCGATGCATGTCCCTCTCGGACTGGCGATCACCGAACTGCTCACCGAAACCGTGCTGCCCGCCATCGCCCATCATCACGACTTCTACTGGGAACGCACCCGTTTCTCGGTGAACGCCGTCAGCGATCTGCTGGAAACGGCTTTTCCCCCGCGCGACCCGTCCCTCCAACATGTGGTCATCAACCAGGCCGCCCAGGAAGAACTCTCCTGGCGCAAGGGCGTACCATCCATTCTCATCCCCAATGTGCTCGACTTTGAACATCCGCCCCCGGATGAGAAGAACGCCGACGAAAATATTCCCCGCGACCTCGGTCTCAAAGAAGGTGACGTTATGATCCTTCAGCCTACACGGGTCGTTCCCCGCAAGGGCATCGAACACGCGATCAAACTCGTGCAGATGCTCGGCGACCCGCGTTACAAACTCATCGTTACCCACGAAGCCGGCGACGAGGGCCTTGAGTACCGCTACATGCTCGCCGAAATGGCCCACGACGCAGGCGTTGAGATGCGCTTCATTGCGACCCAGGTGGTCGATAAATTCTCCCATACCGGCGATCATCAAGACACACAGCACAGCCCCCGTCTCTATACCCTCGGGGAACTCTACCGCCATGCCGCCCTGGTCACCTATCCGAGCCTCTACGAAGGCTTCGGCAATGCCTTCCTGGAGGCCGTCTATTACCGGGTACCCATGCTGGTAAACCGTTATGCAACCTTCACGCGTGATATCGAGCCGAAAGGCTTCCACGTCATCGTGATGGACGGTTTCCTGACACGCCGTGTCGTCGAAAACGTACGCGCCCTGCTGGAAAATGAAAGCCTGCGGCGCGAGATGGGTGAGCACAACTTCGAAGTCGCCAGCCGTTTCTACAGCTTCTCGGTGCTGCGCCGCAGCCTGCGCACCTTGATAACCAACATCCGCGGTCTGCCGAAAATGTGAGGTGCACGATGCTGAAAACATTCGCCAGCCCGGTAATGCAACGCCTCGCACGAAGCTATCAGCGCCTCTACGGCGACCGTGCCGGTCTGTGCCTGGAACGAACCGCCATGCTCGTCGGACGCTACGGGCAAGGTATCAATCCGCCTCCGCCGCCGGCCTCACTCTGGGATGAGACCGACAGCATGCTCATAACCTACGCTGATGTGGTCCGCGGCGTGGACGAATCATCCCTGACCACCCTCAAACGCTTTCTGGATGCCCACCTCGCCGGCGCGGTAAAGATTATCCACATCCTTCCTTTTTTCCATTTCTCGTCGGACGACGGCTTCTCGATCAGCGACTACCGTACCGTGCGCCAGGGACTCGGACACTGGGATGATATGCACGCGCTCCGGGAAAAAAATTTCGACCTGGCCTTCGACCTCGTCCTCAACCACGTCTCCAGGGAGCATCCGTGGTTCTCCGATTTCATTGCGGATATCGCCCCCGCCAGGGACTACTTCATTGAAGTCGATCCCGCCACGGACCTTTCCAGCGTGGTCCGGCCCCGCAGTACAAAGCTCCTCCACAGCGTGGATACACGCCGCGGTCGGCGCTGGGTCTGGACCACTTTCAGCGAAGACCACATCGACCTCAACTTCGCAAACCCCGACGTGCTCTTCGAGTTCCTCGATCTCCTGCTCTTCTATGCCTGGCACGGCGCCCGCATCATCCGCCTGGACGCCATCGCCTACCTTTGGAAAAAACCCGGCACATCCTGCATCCACCTGCCGGAAACCCACGAAATCGTCAGAATATTCCACGACGTACTCTCAATGTGCGCCCCCCACGTCCTGCTCCTTACCGAAACCAACGTGCCCCACAAGGAAAACATCAGCTATTTCGGCGGCGGAACCGAGGCCAACATCGTCTATCAGTTCGCACTTCCGCCCCTCTTGCTGCATGCACTGCTTTCCGGCGAATCACAACGCTTGACGGAATGGGCTTCCGGAATCGCCCCCCCGCCTCCGGGGTGCACGTTCCTCAACTTCACAGCCTCCCATGACGGAATCGGCCTGCGACCCGTGGAAGAAATCCTCTCCCCCGCGGAAATAGACTTCCTGGTGCAGCACACGCGCTCCCGCCGCGGCTACGTCTCCGAACGCGAATTGCCGGATCACGCGCAGGCCCCCTACGAATTGAACATCACTTACTACGACGCACTCGGCTTCGCAGGCGACAGCGAACAAACCCAGCTGGCCCGGTTCCTTTGTTCCCAGATGATATCTTTCTCGCTCCGCGGAATTCCTGCTGTCTACTTCAACAGCCTCTTCGCGGACGAAAACGATCTCGAGGACGTGGAACGTATGGGCTACCCGCGTGCGATCAACCGCCGCAAATGGCCCGAAAAAGTCCTGCAGAACATACTTTCACAAAAATCCAGCCGTGCAGCCACGGCCTTTCAATATCTCGCCCACGCCCTGCGCGTCCGCGCGCACCACCGTGCCTTCCATCCGGATGCGCACCAGGAAATACTCGATTTCGGACCGCACGTCTTTGCCGTCCTGCGGGTCTCCCCCGGCGAAGAAGAAGCCGTACTCTGCATCCACAACCTTTCAGCCGAACGACAGCTCCTGGAACCCGCACGCCTGACTACAGCTTCCCCCCCGTGGAAGGATATCCTCCGCTCCACCACCCGCGGAGAACACGGCCGCATCGTCCTCAACGCCTATGACACAACCTGGCTTCTCATCAAGGGCGAAAACA
Organism: Kiritimatiellia bacterium; assembly: GCA_029934055.1. GTDB lineage: Bacteria > Verrucomicrobiota > Kiritimatiellia > B70-G9 > B70-G9 > JAOZMZ01. The sequence goes on along the minus strand of JAOZMZ010000024.1, from coordinate 15,299 downwards.
ATCACGGCAACAGCAATCATCACCCCTGAATCACTGCGGGGAGCGGCGCGCCCCGAGTCCCGCCGGCATCTCAAAGCACCCGCCGCTGACCGCTGAAAAAATCCCTCACCGCCTCACGGAGATTTTCCCCGGCCCTCTGCATGCCCTGAGCGACGCTCATACCTGCCGGCAATGCAGATATGACCTCAACGCCTTCCGGAAAATGCAATCCCTCGGGCAAGGCCACCGTGCCGCCCACCACCAGTACCGGAACCCCTTTTGACCGCGCGGCATCAATGACCCCGGAAACCACCTTCCCGGAAAACGACTGCTCGTCCACCCGTCCCTCCCCGGTGATCACCATGGACGCCTCTGCCAGCTTCTTCGAAAACTCGACGGCGTCCAGGACGGCTTCGATGCCGCGGCGCAGGCGGGCGCCCATGAACGCCACCGCCCCCGCAGCAAGCCCTCCGGCGGCCCCGCCTCCCGGCAGATCGGCTATCGCGACACCCAACTCCTCCTCGACGATCGCGGCCAACCGTTCCAAACCACGTTCCAGAATCTCGACCATCTCAGCCGTCGCCCCCTTCTGCGGCGCATAGACACGCGCCGCCCCCCGCGGGCCGCAGAGAGGATTATCCACGTCGCACAACACGTCTATGTCAGGAAGCGGGATCTCGTCCTCCTTCGCCACAGTCTCGAGACGCATAAGCTGCCCCCCACCAAGACGGCCCACCTCACGCCCACCATCATCACGAAACAACCATCCGAGCGCCGCCGCCGCTCCCATCCCGCCGTCCACGGTGGCGCTGCCCCCCACACCCATCAGAATCCGTTCCGCACCCTGCGCCGCCGCCGCGCGGACAAGTTCCCCCGTGCCAAAAGTCGTCGTCCTCAGCGGATTTCTCTCTTCCGGCGAAAGCAGCGTCAACCCGCTGGCAGCGGCCATTTCAACCACCGCCGTTTTCTTCGCCGGACACCACGCGAAAAATGCCCTTACCCGCCGCCCCGCCAGCGGCCCCGTGACCATACACTCGATACGGCGTCCCCCGAATGCCTCCATGAGTATCTCTGCGGTCCCCTCGCCCCCGTCCGCCAGGGGACATTCCACTACTTCGACCGATTCAACAGCCCCCTCCAACGCCTGCCCAACCGCTGCACAAGCCTCACGCGCGCTCAAAGACCCCTTGAAGGAATCCATCGCCACGACGATCTTCACCGCAGCCGCTTCTCCCTCACTGCTCACCCGTCTCCCCGCAGTGCCTCAGCCCCTGTTTCCCTTCCCTGGCATTGTCGAAGAATCTCTGCGTTGGATAGGCGAAATCAATATCATCATGGTGCGCGAATTCATCCAGGATCTGCTCCCATATCACCGATTCCGAACTGCGGCGGCGTCTGGGCTCGCAAAGATAACGAATGGTCAGCCTGATCCCGCTGTCCACCACGCTCGTCCAGACAATCGGCGTCAGGTGCTGGAAATATATCAGGAACTTCCGGGCCGCCCGACGAACCTCGCGTTCGGCGTGCTCACTCCGAATGGCCGTATTACGCCGCGCTATCTCCAGCAACTTCTCCTTGGCCGTCTTCCAATTGCTCTCAAAAGTGACCACCACGCTGATCTCATTCCAAATGAAGTTGAACCCCTGGGTGTAGTTGGCCACTGCCTCGCGAAATACCAAGGCGTTCGGTATGTGAATGAGCCTGCCGGTACTCTGCTCCGCCTGGACCCATTCGCCGATCTCCACCAGCGAAAATTGAAAAAGGCGAATATCAACAACATCGCCGGCATGTTTGCCGACTTCAACCCTGTCCCCCAATACAAACGGCTTGCGGGTGGTGATGAAAAGCCAGCCGGCCAGATTCGTCAGCGGATCCTGCAAGGCTATCGCCAAGCCGGCCGAGACAATCCCGACGTAGGCCGCCAGTCCTGTGATCCCTCCCAGCCAAATGCGAATAAGGACTATCAGGGTCATGAACCCCAACAGATAATCACTCGTCTTGAGGATTATGTACTGGCGGGCGACGTCCTGTGTCCGCCGTGTAACCAGCGTCGCCATCAGACGCCGCACAAGAAAAAAGGCCCCCGTGACCAACAGCGACCATGCCAGCCGCCCCAACACCGCCGGCGGAATGCCGAGTACGTCCCGGCACCAGGTGCTCACGCTGATCCAAAGACTATCCATCCGGTACTCCCTGTGGAATCCAGTACTGGAATCATACCCCTCGATGATAACGCGGACAAGTGCGCCGCACGATTGATGTTAAAACGCTTCGCACGCGTCTCAATCCTGCAATCATTCTCAAAACCGATCGAACTCCACGTCGCCGGATGTAGCTCTATTACAAAATCACCGGCGCCCGCGGCCCGCCGTAATTCTGGAATGGTTCTTGCTGTCTTAAGCTGATGATGAAAAGAAGGTGCTCCAGAGCCGTAGGTCTTGGTCGCGTGGCGGGTACGGTTATTGTACTGGCCATCCTCAACGCCTGCACGACGCTGCCGGAAGAATACATACCTACCACGGTCGGGCCGGTCTCGGATCCCAAACCCGTCAACGGACTCGAAGTCCGGCTGGTCCCTAAACTCGACCGCGTCATCCGCGGCGAGCCGCTTTTCTTCAATGTGATCATCCGCAATGTCGGGCAGATCCCCTTCTGGATACCCCGCAAACCGCACGTCGTACTCATCTGGACCTATCCCAACGGGCAGAGAGACAACATGATGACCGAATTCCCGGACCACCGCTTCTACGATACTGCAAACGCGATCCGCCTCTCCCCCGGAGAAATAATGACCACGCGCCTGAAAGTGGATACCTACTACTTCCCCAAACCCGGTGTCACCGAGTTTCACGCCGTATACTACGTCAGCCCCGACGATACGGCCGGATGCCGACCTTTCTGGCATGGAAGGGCCCCCTCGAACGCCTACGGCGTGCTGGTTGAGAGCCCCGACCGCTCGGCTTCGCGCAGCCGCATCAAATATCACGGAAGGTCGTGAGCGGATGTTGCACTCTCCGTTCTCCCGGCGGAATGCTTCGCCTTGTCCTGCGAACCCAAGCGCCACGGTAACAGATTCCTGGCATCACGGTATGTCAGGAATATGAACAAAGCCGCCAGCAACACATAGAAGACGTACATCAATCCGGCGACTATTTTCTCGTTCGCACGCCGCCCGGTAACGATCTCCCAAAGGGCGAAAAGAACATGTCCGCCATCCAGCACCGGCAAGGGGACAAGGTTCAATATCGCCAGATTGATATTCAGGAAAGATGTGAACCACAGGGCCATCACCAAGTTACTGCGTATGATCACCCACAGCGACCAGAGGATGGCCAAGGGCCCCCCTAGGCTGCCTGCCGCCTGGCGCGCCTCACCCGGAGTCACCAGTGCCCGTAACACGCGAACGATCGGTACGGCGTGGGCCTTGAGCTGCGCCAGCGGACGGGGGTGAACCTTGTGAGTCGAAGCCACATAATAGGTGTTGAAACGCACCCCGATAAGCGCACGCTTGAGTTCCGGATCGTAGGCCGGCTTGACCATCAGCTCAACCCTTTCGCCGTCCCGCTCGACCACGATCGGTACCCTGTGGCCGACACTCTCGTTCACCAACTGGATCAGGTGCAGTATGCTGTACACGCGCCGCCCGTTGTATTCCACTATCATATCCCCCGGCATGATACCCGCCGCCTCGGCGCTCGACCCGGCCATGGTCCCCAGAACCTTGCAATATTCAACCGGACCAAGCCCCTTCAGCCCACGCAACCCGGCCGCCATTTTCGCCGTCGCCATGCGGACCAGATCGGTCTCTCCGCCACGGACAACCTGCAACTCGACCTGCCGGTGCAGTGAGGCCAGCATGAGGAACTGCTGCCAGTTTCTGACCTCCTCCCCGTTAACGGCCGCGATTCTGTCACCCACGCGGATTCCGGCGGCGTAGGCCTCTGAGTTCGTGGCCACGAACCCGACCACGCTGCTGTGCTCAGCCGGACTCGAAGGTTTGCCGACGATAAAAATGATCCAAGCCAGACCGTAAGCCAACAACACATTGCCGGCCGCCCCGGCAACAGCGACTACGATCTTTTTCCAGGCCGCCACCGGGCCGTATGTATCGGCCGCCCCTCCCCCCGGTTCCATCTGCGGCAGGGCGACGTAACCGCCGAACGGGATAGCGCCGATCTTGTAGGTGATGCCCTTCCTCCGCCAACTCCACAGGGCCGGTCCCATCCCGATTGAAAAAACCTCCACGTGCAATCCGAGCAGTCGTGCAAAAATAAAATGTCCGAACTCATGGATGGCGATCGTCGCGCTGAAAAGCGCCGCCATGATCAACAGGGTATAAAGTACGCTCATCATTCCCTTCCTGGACGGGCTGCAAACACCCACCCTACTTCATGAAAAGCCGCGCGTATATGTAAAAGGCGGGAACGGCGAAAAGAAGACTATCGATGAGGTCCAGGACCCCGCCCATCCCGGCGATCAAATGCCCGGAATCCTTTACCCCCGCCGCCCGTTTCAGCAACGACTCCGTCAAATCGCCGATGATCCCCACCGCCGGCAGGACCCCACCCAGAATAAGAGCGTCGGTAAGGCGGAAAGGCATGTTTCCGAGATCATTGCCCGCACATAGCCTGAACAGCAAGCTGACCACCATGCCGCCCAGTATTCCGCCGGCGCACCCCTCCCACGTCTTGAGAGGGGATATGCGCGGAATCAATTTACGTCTGCCGAGACTGCAACCCACCACGTATGCACTTACATCGCCGGCTTTGACGACCGCTATCAGATAGAGCACCATCATCCGCCCGGTCCACTGATCCCAGGTCATCAGAAGCTTGGTGAAAAAATTGAACATGAAGGGCATGTACATCACTCCCAGAAGCGTGCTCCCGATCGTCTCCAGCGGGCGCTGATTGTGCTTCTGCGGAAACTGTCGCAAGAGGACGACTACCGTAATGACAAAGAGTACGATCCACTCGAATTCGTAGGCGGCCGACAGGGTCCTGTAGCGCAGGCAGATCCAGGTGACCGTGATCAGCAGGGCCCCGCCCACGGTCCCCACGATCTTGAAATGAAGCACGCCGGCGTGATCAAGCAAACCGTAAAACTCGAGCGTGCCCAAGGTGGATATCAGCAACAAGACCACCAACACACCTGCCGGAGGCAACCACACGGCGGCCGCCAGCAACAACGCGGCAAGTACGAGTGTACTCTGGATGCGATGTTTCATCCTTGATTCGAAAACTCCAAGACTTTCACCCCAGCCCCCCGAAACGGCGGTTGCGGCGGCGATATTCTTCGAGCGCCTTCTTGAAATGCTCCTCGCGGAAATCCGGCCAGAGCACGTCCGTGAAATATAGTTCGGCATACGACAGCTGCCAAAGCAGGAAATTGCTCAAGCGCAGTTCGCCACTCGTACGGATCATCAAGTCGGGATCGGGCACATCCGGCGCGTAAAGATGTTTCGCGACGGTCTTCTCCCCCACGTGCGCCGGATCCAGGCGCCCTTCCGCCACGGCGCGTGCAATGCTGCGGGCCGCATCGCCGATTTCCCGCCGCGCGCCGTAACTCAGCGCCAGAATCAAGTGAAAACGTCGGTACTTCTCCGTCGCCTCCATCACCCGCCGCAATTCCCGCCGTACCGGAGTGGGCAGATCCCGCAGCCGGCCGATCACCCGCAGCCGAATCTGGTTTTCGTGAAGCGTCTTCTCCTCCTCGCGCAGAAACCGGCGCAGCATATTCATCAAGGCCCGGATCTCGGTCCGCGGCCTGACCCAGTTCTCGGAACTGAAGGCATACAGCGTCAGGTATTGCACGCCGGCCTCCTGGCAGGCCCGCAGGACGGCCCGCACGGATTCGGCCCCGGCCTCGTGCCCCTTGATGCGGGGCAACCCCCGCCGACGGGCCCAGCGCCCGTTGCCGTCCATTATGATTGCAACGTGTCGTGGTATGTTCCTCGTCGCCCGTTTCTTCATCGTCCCTTATGCCGGATGCATTCCGGCCAGTCTGAAAACTCAACCCACTCCCGCCGCCGGGAGAATAACCGTCTGTCTCCTGCGCGGGCCCAGTGAAAGTATCCCTACCGGAACTCCGGTCAGCTCCTCCAAACGCTTTATATAGGCACGCGCGGCGTCCGGCAGGTCATCGTATTTTTCCATTCCCCCGGTCGCAGTCCGCCATCCGGGCATGCTCTCGTAAACCGGTCGGCACTCGGCAAGAACTTGCGCGTCCGCCGGGACATATTCCAGCCGCCGGCCGCGGTATTCATACGCTACGCATATCTTCAGCACATCCTGCTGGTCGAGAACGTCGAGTTTCGTAAGGGCCCACGCACGTATGCCGTTGACCATCGCCGCCTGACGTGCCACCACCGCATCAAACCACCCACAGCGGCGCGGCCGCCCGGTCGTCGCTCCGAATTCGTTTCCATCCTCGCGGATCCGTTCACCGATCCCATCCGCAAGTTCCGTCGGAAACGGCCCTTCACCCACCCGGGTGGTATACGCCTTGATCACCCCGATGACACTTTCAATCATGCCGGGTGCGACCCCGCTGCCCACGCAGGCACCTCCGACGGTCGCACTGGAGGAGGTAACGTAGGGGTATGTCCCATGATCCAGATCCAGCATGGTGCCTTGCGCCCCCTCAAAAAGAATCCCTTCGCCCCTGCGGGCGGCCTCGTTGAGCATGACGACCGTATCTGCTATATAGGGTTCCAACCGCCGTGCGGCGGCACAGTATTCCGCTGCCGTCCGGCCGGCATCAAGGCTATCCGCGCCCAGCGCGCGGAGCACCCTGTTTACCTCCTCCACACGCGTGCGTACCCGGTCCTCGAAATCGTCTCTTAGCATCTCGCACACGCGCAACCCGGTCCGTGAGGCCTTGTCGGCATAGGCAGGACCGATTCCCCTCTTGGTGGTGCCGATGCGCTCCGCCTGCGACCGATTCCGCTCCCGCGCTTCGTCAATTCGGCGATGATACGGCAGAACGAGATGCGCCCTGTCGCTCACGAACAGCCGTCCGCGCACCTCAACCCCTCGCGCCTCGAGCTGCTCAATCTCGTCGGCCAGGGCCATCACGTCGACTACCACCCCATTGCCAATGACGCACTTCTTCCCGGGACGCAGTATTCCCGAGGGCATCAAGTGCAAGACGTATTTTTCCCCTCCCACTTCCACGGTGTGTCCGGCATTGTTACCACCCTGAAAACGGACTATCCAGCCCACGTTCTCCGAGAGCACGTCTATTATCTTTCCCTTGCCCTCGTCCCCCCATTGGGCCCCGATCAATACTATGTTCGCCATAATACACCTGTTTCTCAAAATGCACTTCCCGCGGCTGCAAAAGGGTGCTGCTCCCCTTCGGCGACCGGGGCATCAGGTTAAAGATGCCCAACCGCGGCGGCAACAATAATCTGGCAAGGAGTAACAGGTCCGCTCATTGCCGCCGCCTATCAATCTGCAAAACGATACCTCACAATGCACCACATCGCCCGGATCCCGTCTTTCCAGGTTATCTTCTTGCCTTCGGCATACGTGCGCCCGTAATAGGATATCGGCACCTCGTATATCCGCCAGCGGCCGCGGGCTATCTTGGCCGTTATCTCCACCTCGAAACCGAAACGATCCTCGCGCAGGGTGATGTTCTCGAGAACCTCCCGGCGGAACACCTTGTAGCACACTTCCATGTCCGTAAGATTCAAATTCGTCATCATGTTCGAAAACGTCGTCAACAGTTTGTTGCCCACGTAATGCCAGAAAAATACCACGCGATGCGGCCCGCCCCCCAGGAAACGCGATCCGTAAACCACGTCCGCATGCCCATCCAGAATCGGCGCCAGTAAATGCGGATACTCGTGAGGATCGTACTCGAGATCAGCATCCTGGATGAGAATTATCTCCCCGCTCGCCCGTGCAAAACCTGTTCGCAGCGCCGCCCCCTTGCCCATGTTGACCGAATGCCTCTCGATAACCATTGCGGGAAACTCACTCGCAAGCCGCCTTAGCAGATCCCAGCTGCCGTCGGTCGAACAATCGTCGATCACAATGATTTCTTTTTCCAACCCGGCATCCACGGCGGCCACCGAACGTAGTACATCCTCAAGCGTGGCTTCCTCGTTGTATACCGGCATGACCACCGAGAGCTTCACGGCACACCCTCAAGCCTGATATTGTCGACCGTCAGTTTCATGCCGGACCGGGCACCTTCCAGAAACAGCCCCATCCGGTGAATACACCTCAAATCAAGCGACCTGCCCGACGGAGTCCTGGCTATTTCCTCCAGCGGAACCGCTATTCTATTAAGGTCGTGATGTAAGACCAGCCTTTTCTGGAATCGCTCGCCGTAGACCGGCGATGCCCGATCGTCCACCCGCAGCCATAACCCGGCGCCGTCGGCCCCCGACCACCACAGGTCAGCACAAAGACGCCTCATTCCCAGCCAGTTCCTCTCCATGTCGCTGAGAAACACACCCGGATACGGATTTCCCCCGAAAACACTGAACTCACCCGCCCACTCGCCCTCGGTTGCGTGTCGGCGAATCCGTCGCAACTGCCCCCCGTTCACATCCCAGCGTCCAAGTTCACCAGCCCACTCAAAGCCCGCCAGAAGCGGAAATCCACGGTGCATCAAGACCCGGTCCACCGCCACCACACCGACCGGCACCAAGGAAAGCGCCACGATGACAACCAGCAGCCCGCCCCACACCGCCTTTCTCCGTCGCCGTTGATATGCAGCCGCACCGCAGGCGAATAGAGCCCCCAGTGCCCCCTCGACCAGGTCGCCCACATCAGCCGTCCTCCCCAGCAACGGCTGCACGAGTTCCACCGAGACCAGCAGAACCCCCACGGCCCCGAAACATCCCACAATTCTTGAGGGTCCGCCGCCGTGTAATCCGCAGCCGGCCACACCCGCCAGGCAGACCCAGTACAGAATCGCCGCTCCCGGAAAATGGAGCCAGTCCTGCAGCACCTCCCAAAGCCGGTCGCCGCTCCATGGTAGGCGTACCGGCAGGGCCATCCCCCCGACCACCACCACCCCCGCCAGCCATAGCCAGACAAGCCTCTGATGATCTCGCTTCATCGAACGACCACTACTCGAAATCTTCGACGGAACCCGTCAGGCACGGCGCGCCACAACGCGCAACACCGCCCCCCGGCCGAGGGCATACTCCAGCCCCGCGATCAATGTTCCCACCACCAGCGCAGGCAAGGCCAGAGCCAAGCTGACCAACGCCCACCTGAACGAAGCCCCACACCGCCCGCGCGATCGCAATAGATCGTAGAAAAGATCCCGGCGTGGCACGACAACATTCAAGAGACTCTGAAGCGCCCCAAACGGCCCCATTACGTCAACCGGATGAGACACCGCCTTCACCCTGAAACCACTGTTTTCCAAAAGATGGCGTATAGCCTTCCCGGTAAACTGATAAACGTGCCGCGGCGGATCGAGATGAAACCAGCGCGTCCCGAACATGCGCCCCTGCAGGCTCCCGCGGTCGGGCACATCCACGACCAACAGCCCGTCACTCCTGAGTATTCCATGGCACTTTTTCAGCAGGGGTTCCGGATCGGCAACGTGCTCGAGTACGTGCCAGGCAGTAATCAAGTCGAAGTAGTCCGCAACGAAATCCCACTCGCTGGTATCCGCCGGATGCATGTGAATTGCCGGTATCCGTGAGGCTCGGTCGAAAGCCGGACCCGGCAATTCCGTTCCGTGCACTTCGCAGCCCCTCGCCGCCATTCGCTTCAAGAACATCCCGTCCCCGCAGCCGATATCCAGGACGCGTCCGCAGCCTTCCCGCAGCCCCTCCACGAATCCAGCACGCCGGCCGGCCAATAACTCCATGATCCCGTTGATCAGCCCCGGAAATTTACTCTCTCCCTTACCATAATAGCCGGCATCATGTCGGCGCGCATTGGCGGCGAAATCCGTTCCCCCGACCAGAATCATCAACCCGCAAGCTGGACAAACAAGGTAATCATATCTCGATCCGTCGGCCCCCCGGCACGCAACCGATTCCACTCCCGCGAGATTCTCTCCACACGCGACACACTCCATGAGATCAATCTCTCCGCCCCCTCAGTTCCAAGCGCCGACCCTGTTCTCCAAACAACCGCTCGTCGCGCCACCCCAACATGTGCATCCTCAATCGGATACTCGTCGCCATGACCCCGAAAGCATACACCACCGATCTGCGCAGACTTATCGAAGAAGCCTCTGCAAAGTAACGGGTGGGACACGAGATTTCTCCCACACGGAATCCAAAGGCGAAGGCTTGGCAAATGATCTGGTTATCGAACACGAAGTCGTCCGAATTCTCTTCCAGTGGAAGCGTCCCCAGCAACCTGCGCGAAAAAGCCCGGTAGCCGGTATGATACTCCGAAAGCTTGCGCCCTATCATGATGTTCTGAAACGCGGTCAGGAAACGGTTGGCGACGTACTTCACCAGCGGCATCCCCCCCGCCAGCGCCGTGCCGCAAAGAATACGCGAGCCGAGCACCATGTCGTAAACACCCGCATGAATGACATGGGCCATCGCCGGAACCAGGCGCGGGTCATACTGATAGTCGGGGTGGACCATGACGACGATATCGGCGCCGTGTTCCAACGCAAGACGATAACAACTTTTCTGATTCCCCCCGTATCCGCGATTGTGATCATGACGGTGAACAAACAGCCCCAGCCGTTCGGCCACCGCAACGGTGTCGTCACGGCTGGCATCGTCTACGACCACGATTTCATCAACGACGTCCCGGTCCACATCCGCAACGGTGCGCTCCAGCGTCTCGGCGGCGTTGTATGCCGGCATCACCACGACAACCTTGTCATTCTTGAGCATGTCCGCCCTCCTCTCGGTCGCCCCCCGCCGGAATGTAAAGGAATACGTGAAAGGGCTCCTCCGTAGCGGCGAAATCACGTTCCGCGCCCGGAATGAAGTATTCGGCCAGCGTCTTCTCGAACAGCGGCAGATCCGCCGTGGAATACCAGCGATGCTTGGGCAGCGGCGGCGGCGTGCCCCCTTCCACGAACCATACGCGCCGGCCCTCACGGGCGGCCCGGCGCATGATCGCAGCCGTCCTTTGCGCCCTCCACTCTTCACCCTGATAGGTGTACATCGACATCATGTCGTAATACTTTATCGCATGATCGTACGGATGGTGAATCTGCCGTCCGGGACCATGATAATAATAGCCGAACGCCGGAGAAAGGGCGGTGTTGGCCAAGACTATCAGATCGCTGGGACGCGCGCGTGAAGCAATGAAAACGGCGGCATCCCGGGCATCGCTGCTCTTTCCACTATGCACCGCACCATAGGCCGGCAATCCTATGGCAGCCCGCAAAAGCGTCATGCCGATAAGCGCCCAGGTGAGGCCACGGCTGCCCGCCGGGAGCATCGCCAGAGCCAGCGAAAATGCTATCCCCGCCGCCGAAAAACACTTCCAGACCCACACCATACGCGCATTGACCAGTCCCGCCAGGGCAAGCAGGCCGGTCGTAATCACAACCAGCAACAGCGTATCAGCCACCGCCCGGCCGCAGCGCCGCCATGCCAGTCTCAACGCCGCCGCCACAAGGCCGCCCATCACCAGGAGCAGTATTACCAGCGTCTCCGTCGGCAATGACAATAACGCACCAAATGACTTGCCTATGTAATCATTGAGGGAATGATAGAGTCCGTAGTATCCGATGGGACTCAAGGCGGCGAAAATCTTCAGGCCGAACTTGGCAATGAATCCCATCGTGAGGTCCGCCGGATTCAATCGGCTGCAGCCGGTCTCCGCCCCGGCGAATCTAAGTCCCTGCACCACCGTCGGGATTGCACAGGCGGCAAACACCACCGGCACCTGAGCAGCCCTGACAAGCCCCCGGAGTCCTCCCCTCACCGGTGACCTGCGGATGAACCATATCGTCCCCAGCGCCGCGGCCCATGCAAAATTCACCGGCTGAGTATTGAGCATCAAGAACGACGCCCCCGCGAAGCCCAGCCACACACCCCACGTCCGGCGGGACTCCAGGCGCGTCAGGCGTTCGAACACCAGGGCGCTCGCAAAAAGGGCGAAACCATACGGCTTGACCACGTTCAATATGCGCTCGAGGACCATCGGCGAAGAGCCCAAGACCACGGCTGCAGCCAGCGCCGTCTCCTTTCTTCCGAACCAGCGGCGCGCGCCACGATACATCAAAACCGTCGCAGCCATGACCGAAATCCACGAAAGGGAACGTGCCGAGGCCTCCGAAACGGCGAAAAGGTTGCACCACCAGCGGAGCGCCACAATATAGGCGTACGGCTCCCACTCGGACATGAGATGGGAAAGCAACTTCGACGGCCGTTCCAGCGCCAGTTGAACGGCATGCGCTTCGTCACGCCAAAAGACCGCATCCCGCGTGCAGACCAGGTAGTAATGCGTCTGGAGATCGAGCACCAACAAGAGTACAAGCAACGGCAGGAATCTCCCAAGAGAGATCCCTCGCTTCAGTCGCGGAAATATCACGCGAGATCCGCCCCCGCCGCCGGGAGACGTAACTTCAGTACTCGTGGTCATCTCAGCAGCGCCCATCCAGCGCACGTTCCAGAAGATCGCGGTCGATGTTTTCCGATTGATCCACAATGAAGATCGGCCTGCGTTTTGTCTCCGCATAGGTGTGTCCTATGTACTCTCCCAAAACGCCGATCCCAAGCGACATGATTCCCAGATTCCAGAGGAGCAGCACCAAAATCGTCGGTATACCGCGGGGAGGATTGTCGATATTCAGGATACGTGTAAGTGCATACCATATCGAAAGCAGCGCCGAAAAAGATACTACCGCCATCCCGAACACCGTGAACATCCGCAGGGGCCGCGTCGAAAAACTCGTGATCGCATTCAGTGCGAACTGGAAACACCACCAGAAAGGGGCTTTGCTCCGTCCCCATTGCCGCGGACGCCGTTCATAGGGTATCGCATACTGGCGGAACCCCACCCAGTGAACCATCCCACGCACGTAGCGCTCCCGCTCGTCCAGCCGGTTGAAGGCCGCGACCACCTTGCGGTCGAGCAGGCGGAAGTCACCGGCGTCAACCGGTATCTTTACATCGGAAAAGGATCTGATCAGGCGATAGGCGACCTTCGCCGCCAACCCCCGCAGGCGATGCTGGTCCCGGCGCTCCTTGATGACACCGTAAACAACTTCGTAGCCCTCCTCCCACTTACTCACAAAATCCGGGATCCTGTCGGGAGGGTCCTGAAGATCGGAAAACACATTGATGACCGCATCCCCCGTCGCCAGCCGCATTCCCGCCGTGATGGATGCTTCCGCTCCGAAATCCCGGCTGAAACGCACGTACTTCCAACGTGCGTCCCGCCGACAGATTTCCCGCACCAACTCGCCGGTGCGATCTTCACTGGCATTGTCAATGACAATGACCTCATATTCATAATCGGGAATCCGTTCAAAAGCCGAGGAAACTTCGCGGTATGCTCTTGCAATGTTGCCCTCCTCGTTGCGCGCCGGCATGATGACGGTTATCTTCTTGGGATCTTGGCTGCTCATCGTTCATCGACCTCCCGGCGAACGCGGTGCATCAACAGCCCTCTCAAGTCCTTCTCGCGTCCACCCATCATTGCAAAACCACGTACGCCGATGACCCCCAGGCGTCCGGCAAACTCGCTCAAGGCACTGTAGGCGCCGCCCTCTATCTGGTGATCCTCGACGACTATTATCTCCCGATACGAACTGAAAAGTGAAACCAGATCGTCCCGCGGTAACGGCTTCAGGCGGCAGAGGGCAAAAAGGTCGGCTTGAAGCCCGGAAGCATATTCGAGTGTCTCCGCGGCCAGTTGCCCTACACTCACAACCGCCTTCGATTCCCCGGCGCTGTCACCCCGCCGGATCAAGGTCAAACCGTTGTGCTCCACGGCCTCGATCTCGACGTCCCGCCGCCCGAGCCTGATATACGCCGGACCATCCCCAGCCACGACCTCTTCCACAACCCTCCTCACCGAACTACCGCAGAATGGAACAAAAACCCTCATCCCCGGCATAACCCTCATGACGGCGATATCCTCGGTCAGATGGTGCGTCGGACCAAGAGGACCATACATGAACCCCCCGCCGACGGTCACAACGTAAACCGGCAGTCCATGCAGACAGACATCATTGCGAATCTGCTCGAGGCAACGCATGGTCACAAAGTTTCCGATGCTGTAGACGAATACCCGAAACCCCTCCTTCGCCAATCCCGCCGCCACGGCAATCATGTTCTGTTCGGCCACCCCCGCGTTCAGAAAGCGGTCGGGAAACTCATTCGCAAACCCCTCGACCACGGAAAAACCGAGATCACCGACTACCAAAAAGATACGGCTGTCGTCCGCAGCCGCCTTCCGCAAATGATTTATCCACGCCGTTCTCATTCCGGCAACTCTCCGCCGCTCAAAGGTATCGGTTCAGGCCTGTGCCCGTAACTGTCGGCCAACTCCTGCAAGGCCCGCTCCAGCAGATCCACGGTCTTCGGCGAACGGTAATGCCACTCCAGTCGATCCTCCATGAAGCGCACACCTTTACCCTTGATGGTCCGTGCCACTATACACGTGGGGGCACCGTCAACGACGGCCGCTTCGAGTGACTGCAACAGGGCCGTATGATCATGCCCATCAATTTCCGCCGTTTTCCATCCGAAGGAAGAGAACTTCGCGCAGATATCCCCAAGGGCGAGAACATCCTCAGTCCGCCCGAGCGCCTGCTGACCATTTCGGTCAACAATCACGCAGAGATTGTCCAGACCGTGATGGGCTGCGAAAAGTGCACTTTCCCATGTCGAACCTTCATCCAGCTCACCGTCGCTCAGCACCGCGAAGACTCGCCAGCCGGCACTGCGCCGTTTGCCCGCCAGGGCCTGACCGCAAGCCAGCCCCAAGCCGTGCCCCAAGGAGCCGGTGGACCATTCCACCCCGGGGACCTCGTGACTGGCATGGCCCAAGAGGCGGGTGCCCTTCCGACCGTAGCTCGCCAATTCATCCAGAGGGAAAAAGCCACCCAGGGCCAGAGCCGCGTAAAGCGCCGTGCAGGCATGCCCCTTGCTGAAAACCAGCCGGTCGCGATCCGGCCATTCGGGATCCTCCGAACGCACCCGCAGCACGCGGCCGTAGAGGACGGCCAAGATGTCGGCCACCGACAGGGCGCCGCCGATATGAGAAGAATCCGCGCGGTGAACCATGACCAGTGCGTGTCGTCGTATCTGATAAGCAAACTCTTCCGTGCTCAATTCCATGACCGCCCGTCTTCCAAGGTCATGAATTCAATTAATAAGTGCAACAGTTCATCCCTACGGGCCTCAACCGGGG
>JAOZMZ010000078.1 GCA_029934055.1 Kiritimatiellia bacterium | reverse complement strand
CCCGTGCCCGCACCACGAATTTCAGTCGATCAACAAAAATCGCACGCATGCGATCCCCGCTCACACCGGCGCGGGCCGCTTCCTCCAACAGATCAAGAATCACGTCCGGATCCCGCTCGCCTTTCAATCTATCTTCCTTCTCGCGAAGCCGATCACGCGGCTCGGACCGCAGGCGCAAAGGATCCGACCGGCGGCGCGGGAAATCCACATAGGCGTCTTCCTGAAGCTCTTTACGGGCCGCATCCCAGAAATCCTTCCAGGCGCCTTCCTTCACGATTTCCGGCACAAGTATCTCGCGTAGGCGTGTCGCAGTCAGAGGTCCATAACTCTGCAAGGTCACCCGCACCAGTTCCGCCGGTGACTCCGCCGCAAGTCGCGCGATCCCCTCCGGATCTTTCAAGCGCCGTACCATGAGGTGATCCTCCCCCGCCGGCTTCAAAGATTCACCAGCATACGCCATGCTCATCTCGTGCCCGCTTCGCCCTTCAAAATCAATCCGCACGCGGGCATACAGGTAGTCAACCTCGCGTACAACACCGAATCCCCAGGTCTTGTCTTGGCAGTATGCCCCCGGTGACAGCCCCCGCAACATCAGCGCCCGCCTCAGACATTCGTCCAGCCTGACTCCGGAATCGAAACCACTTTGCTCGACAATCACCCGTGCCTCGCGACCGCCCCCCAATAAGTTCACGACATCCTCCCGCACCCTGCTCCGGAACAAGTCGTCGGCCGAATGCCGCTCCGCCCGTAATTGCAGTAACTGCAGAGCCTCATCCACGCGCCCGGCGGAACTCAGGTGTTCCTGCAACAACTCGGCACAGCTCTCCGCCTCGGAATCCTCGGATTCATAAAGACCACGAACATAGTCAATAAGCTGCGCTGTATCCGGGCGATCCCGGCCAAGCTCATTCAGAAACCACTCGGCGCCACGGCTCCCCGCCGCCCCTTCCTTCTCCGCTGAAGACTCTATGCCCGTCTCACTCACTACTTTCTCTCCTGCAAGCAATGCGGTCCCGCATCTTACCCGGCCCCGCCCGCAAAGTGCACGATATTTCTAACCGTTAATGGAGATTTCGCGGCGCGACAACCCCGAGCACATCCCCCGCCTTCCCAAGGGGGGGCCGCCGCCCTCACTTGCCGGCACCCGATCAACCCGGCGCGAATCGTTACCCGATTACCTCGACCAAAGTCTCCTCCGAGCTGAGTTCCTCCCAGCCGATGAACAGTCCTTCCACACCCGAAATTCCATCAGTCGCCCCACTCCGTCGCTTGCCATCTACCAGAAAGCTCCGGCCCGCCCCATCCTTACCTCCACGCACCACCCGCACCTCAAGACGCCGCCCCCTCAAGACCAGGCGGCAACTCATTTCCCGGAAGGGTGACCATGCTGCAGGCCGAATAAGCAGGCCATCCCATCCGGGCTGGATCCCCATCACGAAACGAATCAGAATCTTCAGGACCGCGTTCGAACTGCCGGTCTGCCAATCGTTCATGCTCTCCCCGTCAATACCCTTGTCCCTGTTAAACCCATAGGAATTGGGCATGACAAACGGCGAGTGCGTCAATCGTTCATGGAGCGACGTAAACGGAAATATTTTCGCCAGTTGTTTCCAGGCCCGCCTTGGCTCACCCATCGCAAACAGGGCTGCAATCCCGAACGCCGCCGCATGAACGTACACCGCCCCGTTCTCGGCTGTTCCGGCCGGCAACCTGCTGATCCTTCCTACCCCGGGTGCCCCCGCGGGGAATGCCGGCTGAAAGGTTCTCAGCCCGTACTTGCTGTCCAGCCTCTCGAATGCCTTCAGAATATCACCGCGCAACGACGCATCCCTCTCAAGCATCCCGCTCAGCACCCAGAATGCGTTTGCCGTCAAACCGTCACGGGCCACTCCGTCAGGGTCCTCGAACCCGCCCACTTCATAACTGCGTCCATCCCCCCAACCGTGCAGAATCCGCCGCTCTCCTCCGGCCTCCACAATGGCTTCACGGTAAAGAGCCTCCCGCAATTCCGTGGCGGCGCGCCGGTATTTGCGAATACGCCCGCGCATGTCTGCATTCCCGAACCTCTCCAATATTTCACACATCTGACGCGTGTTCTCATACACCTGCAAGGTCGCCATCACACTCACTCCGCTCCCGTATTCCTCGTGCGGATCGCGGCTTACACCCATCCCGTCGAGCGCATCATTCCAGTCGCCGTACAACACCCTCACGCAGCCGGTCCGCGTGTCGCGCATCGCCAGCAGATAATCCAGCGTCCGTACCAGGTGCATCAGAATTTCATCTTCCTTTTCACTGCGCCGTACCACCCCGGATCGCTCATCCACGATCTCATGGTACCCGCAACGCCGCCGCAGGAAATCAACGTCGCCGGTCAACTGCAGATATGATGCCACCGCCGCAATCACCCAACACCCCTGATCTATGAACGGCCTCAGGTCCATCCGTCCGGGACGCCCGTCTTCAGCCGGCAGTGAATACTGCCGGAAGAAGCGGCCCTCCGGCGTCATGTACTCCATTCCCTCCAGCATTTTCCCCCGCGCAACTGCAGGTTGCCAGAACGCCAGCGCTTCCAATGCCTGGAAAATGTCACGCACGCCTATCAGAGAATTCTCGCTCAACTGAACGTATCCGTTGATCAACGCACAAAACTCTACCTGCCGCTTCAAGTGTTCCACGAACCGGTTGAGAACTGCCGCCCTTACGAGACCTTCCTCCTCCACAAAACGAAAACGCAGCCCCGCGTGCCTGTCACCGGACGTCTCATCAACCGCCCAAAAGGCCGCATCCAACCGTCCCGCACTGCACTCCGGCGGCCCCGGGTCCCCATTCTCCCCTTCCGATATCCCCTCGGCGAAATCCAATACCCAGTCGATCCTCAGTTCACCTCCCGATATACCCATGGCATGCACCATATCCGCGGCCACTCCCTCCTGGGTAAAGGCCGTCAAACCCCTCACATTCAAAAAGCGCCCCTCATATACACTTGCCGGATTGAAAAGGCTGCCGCACCATGATCCCACAACACCATCACGTGCCGTTGTTTCATCAACCCCGATCAGTTCCGTCCCACGACCAGGCGTCACTTTCCGCACCACGTAGCACCTGTTCGTCAGTGACACCCCGCGAGCCACGTCCTCGTTTGTGGTTATCAGGAAAATGCCGGCACCATCACCTTCCAAAGGAAATTTCTCAACCTCCCGAAACCAACGATCTTCTTCACTTTGATGAAGAGCGTGCCTCAAATGCGGATTGAAAAACGAGGAAACGAAATAACGCCTTCGCTCGCTGCTGCAATTCACAGCCCAACACGAAAACCCTAGCCTACCGGCCGTGTCCACAAACACCCTCAAGACGAAGCGCATTCCTCCCGCCTCCGTACAGTAGAAGACGCCCGCCGGATGCATGATCGTATAACGCGACACCCGCAATCCCCCCGTCTGCAGTTCCGGTACCGGCAGGAGCGGCAGCGGCATCCACCCGCCACCCGCTACCTCAATTCCCGCGAAGAAGGCGATCACCGGTTCCGCGCCGTCTTGCACCTTAGGGAAAATATCGAACAACCCATCATTGCAGTGCATCCGACCAGAGGAATACGCCCAGAAATTGAAGCCCCCGGGACCATACGGATAGCGGCTGTCTCCTATCTTCCTGCCGAGCGCCAAAACGGACCCGTCGGATAAGAATGCACAGTTTCCCGGCAACCACTCCACGGCCACCTTCGCGCTTTCCGTCATCACCCCATGCGCTTCAGCCAGAAGCTTAGTAAGTTTACCTCCCAATGTCGGCCAGCAATCATTTGTATCAGCATTCATGCCCACTATGCCCCTTTACATCCTCCGACCAGTCCTCCCCCAGCACAAGTCATTCTGTTTGATTTTTCTACACACCCCTACTCTGTTTGTCAAGAAAATCACACCGCCGATCCGTGTGATGTGCAAAATGGCTGGAAAGAAAGACTCTCCGTCGCTATGCTCTGTCCCCAACGGACCGTGAAAGTGAACACAACCAATATTTCAGTGGAGAACATCAGGGAATTTGTCGCCCGCGTCCCCAAGACAGACCTCCACGTCCACCTCGATGGGTCCCTGCGCCTGAAGACCCTCATAGAACTTGCCCGCAATAGCGGCGTCAAACTGCCCTCCTATACGGAAGAAGGGCTCCGCAAGCTGGTATTCAAAGATCGCTATGCCGATCTCGGCGAGTATCTGAAAGGTTTCGCCTACACATGTGCGGTTATGAACAGCACCGAAAACATCGAACGCGTCGCCTACGAACTCGCACAGGACAATCTCGCCGAGAATGTACGTTACATTGAGGTACGCTTCGCGCCCCAGTTGCACGTAAACCAGAATCTCTCCCTCGAAAACATCGTCAGCGCCGTGGTGCGTGGTCTCGAAAGGGCTCGAACTGAACACAACAACTCCGACTCAGTTAAGCAGGGGGATGACATCCCCTTCGAATTCGGACTGATCCTTTGTGCAATGCGCTGTTTCAACCCGAACATGAGCGGATATTATGCCGATCTCTTCCGGGCCATGTCCTACGCACCGCGCAATGATATCTTCGCCGTGGCCTCCCTGGAACTCGCGCGCGCCGCTGTGGTCCTTTCCCATGAAAAAGGCCTTCCAGTCGTCGGTTTCGATCTCGCCGGCGAGGAGGCCGGCTACCCCGCCATAGTACACCGCGCCGCATATCAACACGCCCACCGCAACTTTATTCGCAAAACCGTTCACGCCGGAGAAGCCTATGGACCCGAATCCATCTTCCAGGCCATTACCGAATGCCATGCCAACCGTATCGGCCACGGAACGTTTCTGTTTGCACACGATATGATCCGCGATCACGAAATTACGGATCCGCGCTCCTACGTCGAATATCTCGCCGAATACATTGCCAGCCAACGCATAACCATCGAAGTGTGCCCCACCTCCAACCTGCAGACCATTCCCGCCCTGAACGATATCGGCGCCCATCCGGTAAAGGAAATGATCGAACGCAATCTTTCCGTGACGATCTGCACCGATAACCGTCTGGTCTCAAATACATCCGTCACCAGGGAAATTCTGCGCGTGATCGAATCCATCCCCGTCTCCCTCCATCAGCTCCGCAACCTGATCGTGGCGGGCTTCAAGGGCAGCTTCTTCCCCCACAGCTATCGTGAGAAGCGCGCCTATGTACGTGGTGTGCTCGACCACTACGAGAAGCTTGAACACCGCCTACTCTCGAAAGAGGACTGATCCCCCCCGATCAACCATCATTTATCACCGCGCTTCGGCACCAACAGCAGATAAGTCGGCAACCCCTTCACTTGGAAATAATCCAGCACCTGTCTGGTCAACGTCTCCGAAGGATCCTCGGCGTGATACTTGATAACCGTCATCTTCTTCAGCCGCGCCGCCACGCGGCGGTCACGAAACGTCGTCCGATCCATGAGCATACAGCTCTTACACCAGCCGGCGCCGAAATCTATCAGGACCGGAGAGTCCGTGCGCAGCGATCTCTCCAGGCCCCGTTCCAGACGGCGCACTTCTTCCACCGGCGTTCCCGCTCCGGCCCGCGACTGCGCCAGGAAAATCGTGTATGCCGTATGGCCGTAATACAGCGCCAGCCCGAGTATCAATACTCCGAATGCGTTTCGCACCCATATCATCCAGCGACCGGGTTTCGGCAGCAAAGTCAAGCCCGCGCCAACCACCGGCCATGGTAACGCCATGCCGATCCCCAACAGAAAAGGCAACAGCAATCCCCATCGAATCCCCTCCGAATAGAGTGCTCCGGACCACACCAGAACCGCGATCACCACCGGCGCGACGCATGCCCCCGCCAAAAGAGCAGCCGCCGCCCCCAACATGAAAACAAACGCGAACCCGCGCCGCCCACCGTCCCGCGCGCCTCCGGCTATCGAAGACTGGAAACGCGTCAAATCAATGTGCACCACATCAAACATCGCCAAGGCCAGAATCACGAAAACCACCGCTATCGCCGCGTTGAACCATGGCGATGCATTCAGGGCCCCGAACGTAGCCCCAGTCATCACAACCACGATTCCCAGGGCACCGTACGCGCCCGCCATCCCCGCTCCATAAATCAGCCCCAGCATGAATCCACGCTTACGGCCGCCCCCTATTGCGCCCGCCCCGATAATAGCCAGGTTTATCGGAATCATGGGCAGAACACATGGCGTCATGTTCAATGCCAGCCCGCCGACCAATACCAACAGAATGCCCACGATGCCGCGCGGAAGCGATCCGTGGCCAGACCCCCCGCCACCCTCCATGCCAGTATCCAAAAACTTCAGAAAGTCGGCGGCGTTGCAATAGCCGCTGTCCCTTGCAACTATCTCAAAGCGTTCGGCCTTCTCCCGCCAGCCGATATGTCTGTCCTTCAGGGCCTGCGGCCGTTCGCGTGGCTGGGAACCACCACCCGCCCCCCCTTCTTCTCCCGGCCCCTTCAAGTGAACATCCAGCGTCGCCAGTTCCGGCAGAAAACACATGTCTCCACGACAGCCCTGATAACCCACTGTGAGCTGCACGCGCCCCCCCCATTTTCTTATCGGCAGCAGTATTTCAAAATCGTCTTTGTAGACCTCCTCCTCATGCCCCGTGACGGCATCATTGACCTTGACCGGTTCCGGCAACTCCGGCGCCCCCAGTAGGTCTGCGGGCTGTGCGCGGACCTTGACACTTTCGGCATAGATCAGGTGCCCGGGCGGTATCTTGACCACCACGCAGACACGTTCACCCCGTACTTCCGCCGAAACTGCGAACGGGGAGCCATCCTCGGGAAGCCCACTTGCCCGGTAAACCCCCGTAAGCAGCACCACGGCGAAAATCAACCTCGCGATCATGATGCGTTCTCGGCCAGCAGAGCCTCAATTGAACTCCTCAGATAACGCTCAGGCACCACCCCCACGAAATGCCTGCGGATACGACCCTGCCGATCCAGGAGGAACTTCGTGGGGACCGCCCGGATCCCCCCGTAATCGGCCTGCACCTTTCCACCCGCAAGTCCCAGCGGATATCTTATAGGAAAACGGCTGACGGCCGCCGCAACCTGTTCCACCGTGCCGCGGTCAACCGTCATACCGATAATCGCAAAGCCCTTTTGCCGGTATTCGTCATACAACCTATTGAGCGCCGGCATCTCCGACCGGCATGGGGGACACCATGTCGCCCAGAAATCCAGCAGCACCACTTTGCCGCGATAGTCGTCCAGGGCGATCTCACCGCCGCCTTTCAGCGAGGGTATGACAAAGGAACGCGCACCTGGCGCCTCTCCCGCTGCCGCCGGACCGCGCTCTTCCGGCGGCGCCGGACGGCACCCCGCCATGATCAATCCCGCCGCACAAAGACTCAGCAATCCACTCCATCTGCCATTCATCAGTTGTTCTCCTTCCATCATCCCTGTCCACCCGCCGCCCCAAAATACTTCCCGGACGCCGAGGTTCAAGAAAAACCGGAAGCCTTACCCTCTATTTTGTAGCAATATTTCTTGTCAAACACCATATGCCGAGGGGATACTTTGCTTGAGTAGCGGTAAGCAGCCTACACGAGGTGCTGGCGCCGATGAACGTGAGCCGCATAAAGGCTTGGAAACCCGGCTGGCCTTGGGAACTTGAGTTGCTGGCTTTTGTATTCGTGGTGACAGCCATCGCCATCCCCATGTACCTGCAATACTATTGCTCCGCAACCGAGAACGAACTCAGCCTCATGGCTCAGGCCGCGCATAGGACCCTACGCGCCGACACGAGTTGGTCTGAAATGACAAACCTCATGTGGGCTGTCGCTATCGTTGGAATATACCTCTCCCACTTGATGATCGCCAGTACATCCAGCGAGTGGATATCCACGCCGTTTACGCACCTCTTCGCACCATTCGTGTTCGCCACAATCACTTATGCACGACTTCTCAAGATTTCTTGCGGCACCCATACCATGCGCATCGTCACCGGCAGTGCTCTCGAAATCACATCTTGGGTCATCGGGGTCCTCAGTATCACCTTTCTTCTCGCCCGCATACGCATGGCACGCCATATGGTCAAACTTCGCGATATTGCCTGGGATATCACCACCCCGACGAAAACGGATATTACTTATCTCACCCTCCTGGCCTACTTTCGCCCGCTGATTTACCCCCCGCGTGAGTACCGGGTATCGCAGGAAGGAATTCTTATCGAAGGATGGTTCTACGTCATGCCGATTCCTTTCGAAGCCATTTCAACCATCGAACCGGTGAAAAGTACACACCTGATATCGTCGGCCTACGTCCTGGCGACCTCGGCGCGGAATCTTATCCGCATCCATCTGTTGGAATACCCCGAACCCATTTTCATCTCGCCCGCTCAGCATGACGAGTTTCTCAATTACTGCAACCGCATAATCGCACCCCGCCGACCCGGAACGCGCGCCGGCGACACAAAAGCCGGCACTCGTTCCCGGACCACCTCCCACGCTACGACTCACCAGCCGGCGCCGAACCAACCACCTGCCACGGATTCGCGGCCGGCCCCCTCTGAATAGCCTTGCAGACCGCACTCGACTCGGTACGGAATGAATAATCTATCTCCTGTTATCACAACCCTGTAGCCGCTCGTCATATCCCGGTTCCTTGATTTCATACCCACCAAGATAGCGTAACATGAACGACCCCTCCGGCCGCCACCTGACACAGCATTGAAGATCCCCACCCAACCGCTATGATGTTGTCCGCGAAAGGAACCATACGAAACCATGTCACCAGCGCCCCAAGACACCGCGGCCGAAACTCTGGCCCTCACAATAGTCCGCCGCCTCCAGGACAACGGCTACCGCGCCTACTATGTCGGCGGCGCCGTCCGTGACATGCTTCTCGGCCGCCGGCCTTCCGACTATGATGTCGCCACCGATGCGCCGCTTTCCGAAATTCGCCGCTTGTTTCCGGAAGCAGTTCCAACCGGAGAAGACTTCGGTGTGCTGGCTGTCCGCCGTGGCGAGACGGCTTGTGAAGTGGCGACTTTCCGCAGTGACTTCGCTTACAGCGACGGTCGCAGACCAGCCCGCATCGAGTTCACCCGCGAAATCCGCCGCGATGCCGCCCGCAGAGATTTTACCATCAACGCATTGTTCTACGACCCGATAAGAAAGGAATTACTAGATTTCGTCGCCGGCAGGAAGGACCTATCCTCGCGTCTCGTACGTGCAATCGGTGATCCTCATATCCGTTTCACAGAAGATTATCTACGCATGCTGCGGGCTGTCCGCATTGCCGCAAACCTGAATTTTGAGATCGAAGAATCCACCGCCGCCGCAATCAGGCAGCACGCCCATCTCATA
>JAOZMZ010000023.1:21759-28909 GCA_029934055.1 Kiritimatiellia bacterium | reverse complement strand
CGCTCGACGGCAACTACGACGGTACCAACACGACCGACATGGGTTGTTACGAGTATGACGGTTCCGTGTACGACTGTGACGGCGATGGGTTGACCGACTCCAACGAGATCTTCCAAACCGGCACCAGCCCGACCAACACCAACACCGACGGCGACTGTTTCGACGACTACCAGGAATGGATCGCCGACACGGATGGCACGGACAGCAACGACTGGTTCCGGATCACCGCCGTAAGCAACAACTCGCCGGTAACGGTCTACTTCGAGTCGTCCTCCAACCGGCAATACACGCTCTACGGCATCGACGGCCTCGTGGATGGAGTGTGGAGCAACGTCCCCGGCGCGGGCCCGCGGATGGGCGCCGGCGGTTCGGATTCCATGACGGACACGAATGAACCGGCGCGCGGACCGTTCTACCGGCTGGAAGTGCGGAAACCTTGAGTTTGCCTGCCGTGAGCTTGGGGGAGGGACGAGGGGCGGAGAGATACAGTGCGCCAGCGGGGCGATTATTCTCGACACGAGCCGGGCGGCGTGTTTGAGTGATTGTGGAGCGAATAGCAGCTTGTCGGATCGTTGAGCCAAGGAAGAATAGGGGCGATCTGGTTTTCGGCCTTGCGGGGCCGTATATCCTCCAAATCCTTTCTTTGCCCTTCCGAATTGACCGGTTCCTGAGTCCGCGGGCGGTGTGTGGATGCGAGTGCCGAGGCGGGCAGACCGCACGCCGACGGTTCGGGGCACGATGCCTTCAGTAAAAGGGCTGGTGGGTCATGTGCGCGACGCTGGTCGGCTTGTGAGAAGTCTGTTCTCTTGCCGTTAGTAGACGGACTCGCCGTGACGTGTGAATGGCGGGTCTCGATGAATTGAGATTGGTGCATTCAGTCTGCTGCAGAGAAGTGCGATGAGAAGAATTGTGTTGATGATGGGGTTGAGTGTTGTCTGTGCGGCCCTGTCGGCTGCGGCCGGCACGCTGTATGTGTGGACGAACAGTCCGGCGGATGGACCGGGGACGGCGTGGACGAATGCATTTCACGTCATTCAGGATGCGGTGGATGCGGCATCAGACGGCGACACGGTGCTGGTGACCAACGGAACATACGACACAGGCGGGGCATTGACACCGGGATATTCGTTAAGCAACCGGGTGGTGATCGATAAAGCCATTACCGTTGCAAGCGTGAATGGGTCATCCAATACGTTTATCGTCGGTCAAGGGCCGCAGGGCATGAGCGCCGTCCGCTGTGCCTATCTCTCCAACGGGGCGGTGCTGGTCGGCATGACACTGACGAACGGTCATACATTCTCAACCGGCGCGGGCCTGCGTGAAGGCGCGGGCGGCGCGGATATCATGCAGGATACCAACCAACCGGCAAAGGGGCCGTTCTACCGGCTGGAGGTGCGGCTGCCATAGACAAGAAGATCGGTCGGATCTGTCAGCGCCGACTGATCACGAATGGAAAAAATGAAAAAGACTGTAATTCCAGCGGTAGTACTCTTGGGGATCATTTTGGTTCCTGTTTGCGGAAGTGCGAAGAATACGGATGAACCAGACCTGGGCTACGGCGTACAGGATGTTCAGTCCGTCAATGCCAGGGCGCTGAAACCGAATAATGAGTTCGGGAAGACGCCGCTCTACTTTATTGCCAACAACGGACAGGTAGACAAAGAAGCCGTGTTTTATGCAAAGGCATCCGGATACAGCCTGTGGCTGACGAAAGCAGGAGTGGTTTTCGATGCCTCGATACCGATAGAGGATGAAACACTTTCAGACGGTCAACCGGAGAGTTCCGCCGAAATTGGCAGGAGAATGAGGAGAAGTGTCTCGGAGCTGGTTTTCGTTGGCGCCAACACGAATCCCGAGATTGTGGCTCTGGACGCAACAGAACACAAAGTGAATTACTTCAAAGGGGGCAAGGCCAACTGGAGAACCGGAATACCGACTTTCCGGGCGGTTCTATACAAGAACATCTACAGCAACATTGATTTGAAGGTGTACGGCATGGAGAAGCGGGTGGAATATGACTGGATCGTACACCCCGGCGGCAACCCGGATCAGATAAAGATCGAATACAGGAATGTGCGGGCAACGGCGATCGACAGCAACGGTGATATTGCTGTTGAAACAGGAATCGGTGAACTGGTCCACAGACATCCCGTGAGTTATCAAGTGGCTTCATCCGCCGGAGCTCGTGATCCCGAAACAGAAGCCGTGCATGTCGCTTTTTGCAGAGTCAGCGAAAATATCTATGGCTTGGACGTTGGGGAATATGACACCACCCGCAAACTGATTATCGATCCTGTCATTGATGTGGAGTATTCGACCTATCTGGGCGGGGGGGATTATGATATCGCCTATGAAGTTCAAGTGGACGGCAATCGCTGTGCATACATAACCGGGATTACAGAAAGCGATGATTTTCCAACGACTTCCGGCTCTTACGATGAGACACGCAATGGCAACTACGATTTCTTTGTTGCGAAATTCTCTCCTTCCGGTGATGCACTCGTTTATTCGACGTATATCGGCGGCAGCAGTATTGATTATGCACTTGATCTGGTCGTGGATGCTACAGGAGCCGTGTATGTTACAGGCTACAGCTACAGTGATGATTTTCCAACGGTGAACCCTTTTCAGAGTACTAACCGGGGCAGTCCTGATATCGTTGTGTTGAAGCTCAATCCGGCAGGCGACACCCTTGAATACTCCACTTATATTGGCGGCAGCGATATTGAATATGCCAAGGGCATTGCGATTGACGATACAGGGAGCGCCTATGTATTCGGCGAGACATTCAGCACCAATTATCCAACACAGAATCCCTACATGGGCGAGCATCCCAATCCCGGTGATCCCAATAGCGGGAGGGCCCTCTGCGTGACCAAGTTTTCTCCGTCGGGCAGCAACCTGATCTACTCGACCTACTTCGGCGGGTCGGAGGAGGACGATGGCGGGGATATAGCGGTTGACGAAGATGGTGTTGCCTATATATGCGGCGAGACATTCAGCGATGATTTCCCTGTCTACCAACCATATCAAAGCACACAGATGAACACGCGTTGTGCTTTTCTGACCAAATTTGCTCCCTCAGGCGAAAGTCTGCTTTACTCAACGTTCTTTGCCGGTTCCTATACGTTTTTCCGCAATATTGCCGTTGACGAAGAGGGTTATATGTATTTGGTCGGAGATGTCAGTGACCAGGACATGCCGACAACGAACGCCTATCAGAACGCCAGGGCCGGCTACTTGGATGTTTGCCTCGTGAAGTTCACGCCCTCGGGAGATGCCCTGGTCTATTCCACGTATTTCGGCGGAAGCCAGAATGATTACGGCTATAGAATAGCCGTTGACAGGTATGGTTATGCCTATATCACCGGCTACACGTTCAGCGGTGATTTTCCTCTTGCCAACCCCTATCAGAATACGCTCAAAGGAGACCGGGATGCTTTTGTCGCCATCTTCTCACCCGAAGGGAACACGCTCGAATCTTCAACCTATTATGGCGGTTCCTATCGCGACTATGGATATGGTATAGCGCTCGACGCAAGCCGCAACATATACCTGGCAGGTCAAACCCGAAGCGACAACTTTCTCACAACGAACGCCTATCAGGATGCTTATGCGGGCACCAGCGATGCCTTTCTGGCGAAGTTCACCTTTTTCCCGGAGGGTGAAATATACCAGGTCGTACCTGCATCCGGTTCCTGGACCGGCGGCTATCAGGTCGTCATCAGCGGGACCAACCTCGGCAATGGCAGTGACATCGCCGACGTGTTGATTTGCGGAGCGAGCGCGGCGTCTATCGACAGCCAGTCGGCGACACAGGTGGTGGTAACCGCGGGCGTTGCCGCTTCCGCAGGAACAGGCGACGTGGTGGTGTATTCCCCCAGTTACGGACACACAACAAAGAGTAATGCGTTTACCTGTCTGCGTGAGGAACAGGCAGCCCTGGTCTTCTCGCCGGACTCTCCGCAGCCCTATAAATCAACCAATGCCCTGTCAACCACCGGCGGCTCCGGAACCGGGGTGGTCAGCTATGCGGTTTTGAGCGGACCGGGTCTGATCGTTGGCGATACCAATCTGGCTGTCACCTCATATGTGGGGACCATCGAAATCCGTGCGACCAAGGCGCAGGATGGTCGGTATTTCGCGTCTTCCGTAACGGGAACAGTTAAAGCGACGAAAGCGAACCAGGAAATCAATAATTTCCTGCCGCCGGACGAAACCGGGTTTGCCGTTACCGACACCGTGTATGTCAGCGCGACCGGCGGCGAATCGGGTAATCCGGTCGTCTTCGCCAGTCTGCCAGACTCGCCGGTGGTATGGGTGAATGCAACAACCATGCAGTTCAACGCGACCGGTGACGTATACATCACGGCCGACCAGGCCGGAAATGAATATTACTTTGCCGCCCCGACCATCACAAACCATTACACAATTGCGCCTGCGGTCGGCACATTCTACGTGGATGCCTCGCAGTCCGACGACAGCGGCCTGGGAACGTCCTGGTCGGAGGCCAAGAAGACCATTCAGGCCGCGGTGGACATAGCCGCCGCCGGATCCACAGTGCTGGTTACCAACGGCATGTACAGCACGGGCGGCGCTGTAACTCCGGGCATGGCGCTGAGCAACAGGGTGGTGATCAGCAAAGCAATTACGGTGGAGAGCGTCAACGGTCCGGATGCAACATTCATCGTTGGAAACGGACCATCCGATCCGGTGCGCTGCGCCTACCTTACCAATAGTGCGGCTCTATATGGTTTCACGCTGACCAACGGGCACACCGTTACGGTTGGAGACTATTATGACAAGACGGCCGCCGGGGTCTTTTTTGACCATGGTGGCACGGTTTCAAACTGCGTCATCCGCAATTGCACATCAAAAGGGTCCGGCGGAGGGGCTTTCATGTCGCATGGCGGAGCAGTGATTGGCTGCCGAGTGATCGGGAATGAGTCCACCGACGGCGACGGCGGGGGAGCCTGCTTAACATACGGCGGATCCGCCGAGCGTTGCGTCTTTATGAGGAACGACGGATACATGGGGGGCGGGATCAACATCTATGACGGCGGCACATTGGACAATTGCCTGGTAGCGAGCAATACGGCAACCTACGGGGGTGGCGTCTACAGCTACAAGGGCGAGGTGGATAATTGTACCATCTGCGACAACACGGCAGACAGCCGCTCGGGCGGCCTGGACGACAGCAGCGGCGGGCCCTACTACAACAACATTATCTACCACAACAGCTCTCCGACCAATGCCAACGTTACCGTTGGCGGCGGGACTTTTGATCATACCTGTACGATACCGGGTGTAGGCTCGAACTGTATCACGAATGCCCCCGCATTTGTAGATCGGGCAGCCGACAATTATCGAGTCTACCAGAATTCCCTCACCGTGGATGCGGGAACCGATACGCATGCATCAACACCGGCTGATTTGGATGGAAACGATCGGATTCAGGGCTCTGCGGTTGATCTGGGAGCTTATGAATATCGGGCTGACGTAGATCCTGATTCTTCGCCCGTTCACTATGTATGGATCAACAGTCCCGCTCCGCTCTGGCCGTATACAGACTGGGATTCGGCATCGCATACCATTCAGGCCGCGGTAGATGCGGCATCAGACGGCGACACGGTACTGGTGACCAACGGCGTATACGATGCGGGCGGCGCCGTGCAGTCCGGTTACAGTCTGACCAACCGCGTGATGGTCGAACGGGCGGTCAGTGTGCAGAGCGTGAATGGCAGAGACAGCACCTTCATTGTCGGCGCGGCCGACCCTGCGACGACCAACGGCCCCGCGGCGGTACGTTGCGTTTACATGGTGACCAACGCATCATTGACCGGCTTCACGTTGCAGGACGGACACACCCTGGCGGCGGGAAGCACAACACTCGAGCGCTCCGGTGGGGGCGCGCTCCTGGATCACGGCGGGATCATCTCGAACTGCGTCTTCAGCGGAAACGGCGCCGATGTAGACGGCGGCGGGGCTGTTTTCGAGTATGGCGGGAACATCCTGGATTGTGAGATTGCAGGCAATCACGCCGATGACGATGCCGGCGGTCTCTATTTCCACCGCGGCGGCTATGCCGCATATTGTACAATTTCATCGAACTTGAGCGATGACGGCGGGGCGGGATCGTACATGTACAACGGCGGCGAAATGAATGATTGCACAATTGAGCACAACATCTCCGGCGGCGGCGGGGGCGGAGTCATTCTGCGCGGTGACGCCCTGTTGCGGAACAGCGTGGTGCGCTCCAACCACGCCGGGGATGGAACGACCGAAGACGGCGGTGGGGTTTTTCTGTTCGGCGGCACGGTACGGAGCTGCCTGATTATAGAGAACACGGCGACCAATGCCGGCGGCGGCTTGTTCTTCGACAGCGGGGCATCCAATGCGGTTGTCGAGTGCTGCACGATTGTTTCCAACAGCGCCGAATATGGCGGTGGTGTTCGTACCTGGGGCGGAATTGTGCGAAACTGCGTCGTGTATGAGAACACGGCATCCGTCAGCGGACCGAACTGGAGTTGGGGCGGCAATTCGCCCGCGATTGAGTACAGCTGCATAACACCGACCAACGGCATTCCCGGTGGTGAAGGCTGTATAACCAATAGTCCGTTGTTTGCGGACGAGGAATATCGGCTTGGAGCGGCTTCACCCTGTATTGACGCGGGAACGAACCGGGCATGGATGACCGGCGCACGGGATTTGGACGGGAAGACACGGATTATGTCCTACATTGTGGATATGGGTTGCTACGAGAGGGTCACGGAAGATACCGACTCATCGCCGATTCATTATGTTTCCCTCTCGGGCGGCGACGAATGGCCGTATACCAACTGGACGCAAGCCGCGCACATACTCCAGGATGCCGTGGATACCGCGACGGCGGGCGACACGGTGCTGGTTACCAACGGGACATACGACACAGGCGGGGCATTGACGCCGGGATATGCCTTAACCAACCGGGTGGTAATCGACAAAGCCGTTGCGGTGGTAAGCGTGAACGGTCCGGGCCATACATTCATTGCGGGCGCCGGACCACGCGGGCCGTCCGCCATTCGGTGCGTCTATCTCACAAACGGCGCGGCGCTGGCCGGCATGACGCTGACGAACGGTCATACGTTCTCAACCGGCGCCGAAGATTTCG
>JAOZMZ010000023.1:0-21749 GCA_029934055.1 Kiritimatiellia bacterium | reverse complement strand
CGGCGCGGGCGCACGCCGCGGGCGCACGCGGGCGCCGAGCAAGGCGGCGGCGGCGCGTTTCTGGATCATGGCGGCACGGTAAGCAACTGCGTTGTGACCGGTTGCGAGGCGCAACGCTACGGCGGCGGCGTTTATGTGTACCGGGGGGGAGAGATTTTCGAGAGTGAAATAAAGAACAATGCGGTAAGTTCTGACGGCGGCGGTATCTATATCAACCGTGAGGGATTGGCCCGCAATTTGTTGATTCATCACAATACGGGCTTTTCCGGCGGCGGCGTCTATCTGAACGACAACAGCGGCGATGATCCCCGCCTGAATAATTGCACCGTGGTGGATAATACGGCGGACTTTGACGGCGGCGGCGTGCGTTGCATAAATGGGGGGGCATGTTCGCAATTGTGTGGTCTACTTCAACACGGCCAGTGCGCATCACGAATACAATAATTACAGAAACGACGGCGTATTTTCTTCATGGGAATACACCAGTACCACCCCCACCAATGGTATTCCAGGCGGAACGGGTTGCATCACCAACGATCCGGGTTTCGTCGACCGAGCCGGGGGAGACTATCGAATCCGTGTTGATTCGCCATGCCGGGATACGGGAACCAACGAAACCTGGATGAGCACCGCCGTTGATTTGATCGGCAACCCTCGCATAGTCAATACCACCGTGGATATGGGCGCATACGAAACGCCCACTCTAATCGTCGTCATAACCAATGACAATACGACCGTCTTCGGACAGGTTGTCGCCTATGACATCGGCGGGACGAATAGCGCAGCTAGCGGTACGATGATCTGGACGAATTCCGCCAATGGATCGAATGGTGCGCTTGCCGCCATTACGCCGTGGGTAGTCGCTGATATTCCTCTCGCATTCGGCGAAAACACCATCACCGTATTCGCAACCAATGATCTCGGCGGGGCCGGCAGCGACAATGTGGTCATTACGCGTTTGTTTGAGTATGGTCCGGGGTCGCCCATTCACTACGCGGCTACCAACGGTGCGAATGTATATCCTTACACCAACTGGACCGATGCCGCCGTGGTCATTCAGGATGCGGTGGATGCGGCATCGAGCAACGATACGGTGCTGGTCACCAACGGCGTCTATGATATGGGAGGCACGTCGATCCCGGGGTATGCGCTGACGAACCGGGTGGTGATCGATAAGGCTGTTACCGTGGAAAGTGTAAACGGTCCGGGCAATACCTTCATCGTGGGCGCCGGGCCGCGCGGCCCGGCCGCCGTCCGTTGCGTGTATCTCACCAACGGGGCGGTACTGGCCGGCATGACACTGACAAACGGTCATACATTCTCATCCGGTGACGAGGATTTCGAGCAGGGCGGCGGCGGCGCGTTGTTGAATCACGGCGGAACTCTCACGAATTGTGTTGTGACGGATTGTGAAGCGCAACGCTACGGCGGGGGGGTCTACTGCTACTACGGGGGAGAAATCCTCGACAGCGAATTGATGAACAACACCGTCTATTGGGAGGGCGGCGGCGCGCGACTCGAGTCCGGAGGTCTTATTGACCGCTGTATTTTTCATCACAACGAGGCCTATGACCGCGACGGAGGCGGAGTCCTGGTCAACTACAACGGACTTGTCCGTAACTCGCTGATCTACGACAACACAGCCTCATCCGGCGCCGGCGCTTATCTGAAGAATGAAACCGGTGACGGATCGCGGCTCTATAACTGTACGGTTGCGGACAATGCCGCGGACTTCGATGCCGGCGGCGTACGCTGCGGCAATGGCGGGCATGTTCGTAATTGCGTGATCTACTTCAATACGGCCGACACTCTGCCCGAATACGACAACTACAGGAGCAGCAGTTCTTTTGCCACATGGGAATACAACTGCCTCACCCCCCTGATCAGCGGCAAAGGGAACATTACCAATGCCCCCGTCTTCATTGATTCGGCCGATGACAACTATCGCCTCATGTACGGCTCGCCCTGCATCGACAGCGGTACAAACCTGGTGTCCGTTCCCGACGATCTAGACGGCATCGCGCGCCCGCTCGACGGCAACTACGACGGTACCAACACGACCGACATGGGTTGTTACGAGTACGATCCGGCGGCGGCCGATTCCGACGGGGACGGCATGGACGACACCTGGGAGCACGGCTATGGACTGAATCCCACCAATGCCGCGGATGCGAACCAGGACAGCGATGGCGATCACGTGGACAACGGAGAAGAGTACGTCGCGGACACGGTACCGACCAACGCGGCCTCGTATTTTCACATCACAAGTATGGATCACAGCAATTCGTGCACGGTGACGTTTGCCTGTACCAATTCACGAGTGTATTCTTTAGAGATGGCAACGAACGTGGCTGCCGGAGAATGGCTGATGGTCGAAGGACAGACGAACGTGACCGGCGATGCATCGGGCGGAATGAGTTTGACCGATACCAACGCCGCCGGCATGGCTAGTTACCGGGTGGGCGTGCAGGTTCCTTGAGGTGGGGGGCTGGGGATGATTGAAGTGAATCCCGATCATATGGTGACGTTGCGGCAATCCCGGCTGGGGAAGAAGGCTGGCCGCCGGGCAGGCGGGGGGAGATAGGTCGGGCCGCGACTGGAGTAAGGTTCTATGGCGCGCATAAAATGTCCTTTGAGTGAAGCGGCGCAGATTTCGCGGCATCGTCCGGCGATCCTGAGTCCGGACGGCGTATTGCGTTTCGGTGAGCTGGACAAGTGCGTGCGAACCACGGCCGACCTGCTGTACAGGGCGGGAGTGCGGGAGGGGGATCGCGTTGGGGTGGCGATGTCCGTGGAGTGGCGTTATCCGATCGTGGTATTGGCCTTGTTGCGCCTGGGAGCAGTGACGTGTGCCATTGATGCGGAACTCGGTGCGGCGGCGCGGCGCATGCGGCTGGCGTCGGTGGGATGTCGGATAGCGGTGGTGTCCGGCGGCAGGGCGTCGGGGGAGAAGGGGCTGATTGAAATTGATGCCGAGAAGGTGGCCGGGGTGGTATATGAGACATCTCCACGCATGGAGGTGCCC
This sequence comes from Kiritimatiellia bacterium, assembly GCA_029934055.1. GTDB lineage: Bacteria > Verrucomicrobiota > Kiritimatiellia > B70-G9 > B70-G9 > JAOZMZ01. Next base: position 18,724 of record JAOZMZ010000023.1, on the reverse strand, counting down.
CATCTCGACCTGGAACGGCCGGCGACCATTCATATCACCGGCACCAAGACGCCGTTGGCCATAATGCACACGCTTGGCAACCACTATTATGGAGCCCGGGGTGCAAACGTTCATCTGCCACTGCATTCGGATGACCGCTGGCTGTTCAACGTGGCCCCGCACATGGTGACCGGCTTCGGAATTCTCATGCGTTGTCTCCTGAGCGGGGCGACGCTGGTCTTTGCGGGCGAGGATGAAACCTTCGAGAAGGCTTTACGGCATTACGGGGTGACGTGTGTATCCCTAACCGTGAAAGACCTCGAGCGGTTTATCCACACCGGGGCGCAGGCTCAATGGTATCCGGATCTGCGCCGGATAATAGTGCGAGGAACGGTAGAGCCCGCCGAGCTTCTCGAGGAGGCGGAACGGCGCGGGTTCCGGATTTATCAGGGATACGGCCTTGCGGAGATGGCATCGCTGGTGACGGGATGTTCACGTCATGCCGGGCCTGAAGAACGCAGGACTTGCGGGAGGGTGATGAAATACCGCGATGTGCGCATCGGCGAAGACGGGCGGATCTATGTTCGCGGCAAGACGCTTTTTCGGGGGTATGTCACGCATGACCGGGTGGAGCTGCCGCTGGACGCCGAGGGGTGGTTCGCAACCGAGGATTTCGGCACGGTGGACGCCGACGGGTGCCTGACGGTCGTCCGCCGGGGATCGCCCGGGGAATGGTGAGGTTGGGGCGCTGCGACGGGATTGTCGGCGGGATGGTTCATGTTCCGCCGGACCGTGGGGGTATCCGCCGCCGAGTGTCGGTCAGCGTGGGATGTGCCCGCCGGCCTGTTGGATCAGCGTCGGCAGAAAAGAGGCGTAGAAGATTATGGCGGCGACCAGCATCAGCAGCGAGATTAGGAAGAAGATACTCATGATGACCATATATGTCCGCAGTTTGGCGAGAAAGAGTCCCATCGTTGGATCGACACTCTTCATCTGGGAGAGTGCGGAACGCGCCGAGATCAGAGCGGCGCCGGCGATGATGGTGAGGATTCCCATGGGAAGCCCGAAGCATGAAAGGCACTGGATAATCCCCATGATGATATTGGCTATGCCCAGGAAAGCCATCCAGCCGCCGAGTCCTCCCGGCACCGCATCGGTCGCGGCGTGGGAGACGGTCGGTTGACCGGGCACCACGACGTTTGAGGCGGGGTTGCCGCAGCCGCAGGTGCTGCCGCGGGGGCCGCCGCAGCCGCAGCGGCCTGCGGGGAGGGAGCTGCAGATAGTGCCGCGCCGAGTTCGGAAACCTTGTCAGCGGTTTTCCATTCTTCCATACCTTGACACCAGACGAGGACGTCGGCGGGGAGTTCGCCGGCTGCGAGCATGCGTTCAAGTTCCTGCCGGGTCACCGGTCCCGTGACTTCGCCGTTCCCCTTCGAGTAGTACCATTCGGTTGCCATTTCAGACCTCCCTGGTGACTTGCGTCATTCGTTCAACCGTTGTCCGCCCGGAACAACCGGTGGTGGCAGCGATCTCGGTAATCGCCTTGCGGTTTTTTGTCCCGCAGGTTCCCTCGGGATCCGTGTCCACACGGTGGATCATTATGCCGCAATGTGGATTTTCTGACAAGAGTCCGGTCGGGGGTGGCGTCGGCGGGCGGGGAACGTGGTAAGGACCAGGCGGGGCAATTTTCTTGATGCCGTCCTGAGGGGGCGGAAAGGACGCTTGGTCAGCAGGTAAGGTGAAAAGCGCCTGCAACCTTTCCTTTGCCGAATTTGGAATTGAAGATCAGCACCGCGCGTGCCGTGGGTGCCGCGATCAGGTGGACACCCTTTTCGCTGAGATGGCGCTTAAGCCGCGGGTCGATGTGCATGGCGCCGTAGGCGCCTGTTCCGACGACGATGTGTTCCGGTGCGTGTTTCAGTAACTCGGTTATGTCCTCGGTGACGAGGCGATGTCCTTCGCTACGCCACCAGTCGCCTTTCACGGTTCCGTCGGGGAAAATCAGGACGTCGCTGGTATATATTCGGCGGGCGATGGTGATCCGTCCGAACTCGTACGCCTCGATGGGACCGGCAGCGGCCGGCCCGCTGTATCCATTCTGCGCGTACATGTTGCTCGCGTCAGGCGGCCGCAAGCGACCGCCGCGGGTGTTGAAAACAACGTGCGCTCTTCTTCCGTGAACTTGTGGCTGAGCCGACTTTTCCTTATCAGGAGATAATGCAATCCGTTCGGTTGCATTGATGAATGAGCCATGTTGAATTTGAAGACAAGATTTAATTCTGCGGTGCACGGGGCCGCGACTTGGGGGAGGAGGAGGAATGCGGGTGAGGCGGCGGGGGTATTTCGGTTGATAGGCACGGGATTTTGGGCCAACATGCCGCCGGAAGGGGGATAGAGGTGGGTTCGACAAACGGAAGGACGGCAAAGGTGAAGAGTTCAACCCTGATCGGCGCGTTGATCTTGGCGGCAGCCGGTGCTTATGGGCTGGAGATGCCGCTTGAGAAGGTGGTGTTGTTCCGCAGCGGCGTGGGATACTTCGAGTTTGGCGGGGTGGTGGACGGCAATGGGGAGGCGGCACTGGAAGTCCGCAGCCGGGATGTCAGTGATGTCCTGAAGTCGCTGGTGGTGATTGATCCCGAGGAAGGTTCCAGTGCGGTGATTACGTGTCCGACACGCCTGCCGGCGACGATGGAGCTGAAGGATCTCGGGATGCCCCTGGAGGACAATCCTTCACTGGCGAAAATTCTCAACCGCCTGCGTGGGGAACCGGTGGTGGTGGCCACGGCGTCGCAGAGCATTACCGGGCGGGTGGTCGGCGTGGAGAAACGGCGGCTGAAGACTGACGACGAGGTTGTGTTGCAGCAGTGGCTGAACCTGCTTGTCGGCGGCAGGCTGGTACAGGTGGGGCTGGAGGAGGTCACGTCCTTGCAGTTTCTCGACCAGGGGGTGCGGTCAGGGCTGGAGAGGGGCATGTCCGTGCTGGAAAACAGGAGGCGCCGCGGCTGCAAGGTTGTGCGGGTGGCGTTTGAAGGCAAGGGACGGCGGACTGTCAGGTTGGGGTACATCCGGGCGGTCCCGGTGTGGAGAGTGAGCTATCGTATGATGCTGGACGGAGGGAAGACGCGTCTTGAGGGTTGGGCGCACGTGCAGAACACGGGATTGACGGACTGGAGCAACGTGACGCTGCAACTCGTGTCGGGTCGGCCGCTGGCGTTCATTGAGAATCTGTATGATCCACTTTTCATACAACGCCCGGTGGTCAAGGAAGACCTGCTGGAAGGGGTGATTCCTCCGGAATACGGTCAGGCACCGTTGGGCGGCGGTGCTGCGGGAGGCAAGAAGGGACGGGGCGGGATGCTCAAGCGTAGGGAGCGTAAATACTTCGACAAGGCGGCGGCCATGACCAGGGCGGTTGTTCCGGCGGAGGAAATGGCGTCGGAAGATGTTTTCATGCAGGCTGCACCACAGGTTCAGGCGCGGGCCGAGCGTGTCGGGGAATCTTTTGTGTACGTTGTAACCCATCCGGTGAGCGTGCCGCGCAACAGTGCGGCGATGGTGCCGATAGTGGACCAGCGGGCGACGGTGGAGCGCTGTTCGATTTTCAATGCCGGGGTGAATGCGCGCTATCCGCTGGATGCGGTCATCTTTACCAACGTTGCCGGGGAGTTCCTGATACACGGGCCGGTGACGGTGTTCGACGGCGGGGTTTACGCGGGGGACGGGCGTCTGGCGGATGCGCCTGCGGGAGAGAGGGTGATAGTTTCCTATGCGGTTGATCTTTCGTGCGAGGTGAAGGCTGAGGAAAAACCCGTGCCCGAGGAGATTGTTTCCATGAGCATTCGACACGGAACCCTCGACTTGCGACGGCGCTATGTACGCGAGACGGAATATACGGCCCGCAACAAGCGTGAGGTTCCGCGGCGGCTGATCATCGAGCATCCCATTCACCCGGGGTGGGACCTTGCCCGTGATAGCCGGCCGCTGGAAAAGACACGGGATGTTTATCGGTTTGCGGTGGACATCGCGGCCCATGCGGTCGCCGGGCTAACCGTCCGGGAGGAGCGCCTGCAGGACGAGGAGGTGGTTCTGAGCAGCCTGTCTCCGGACGGAATCGTGCTGTACCTTAAGCGGAAGGAGATATCCGGCGAGGTACGTGCAGCCCTTGAGGAAGTTGAGGGCCGTCAGAGGGAGATAGCGGAGCTGGAGGCCAAGCTGCGGGATATCGAGGCGGAGACCGGAAGGATCACGGCCGACCAGAATCGGATTCGGCGCAACATGCAGACCGTCGGGCGTGGCTCGGAGGCATACAATCGCTGGCTGCGGAAACTCGACCGGCAGGAGGATCGCCTGGAGAATCTGGACCTGGACGGGAAGCGGACGCGCGCCGAACTGGCGGCCAAGCGGAAAGACCTGGAGATGTTTTTCGACGGGTTGGACATCAGTCAATGAGATCAAACCTGTTGACCGGCGCGGCGCGTTTCTGCAAGGATGCGGGACGGCTGTCCGGCGGTGTTTTTTCGCTGGTTTCGGGCGGTTTTCCGCGGGGGATTGAGAGGCGGCGAGATGGAAGTGGTCATCAGGCAGGATCGTAGGGATGCCGAGAGGTATACGGCGCATTTTATGGCTGCGTTCGTGCGCTCACATCCGGGCTGCGTGCTGGGCCTGGCGACGGGCGGCACTCCCGAGGCCGTGTATGCCGAGCTGGTGCGTCTTTATCGGAAGGGCGAGGTTGATTTCGGTGCTGTGACGACGTTCAACCTGGACGAATACGTCGGCCTGCCGCCGGAGCATGAGCAGTCTTACCGGCACTACATGGCGGCACGCCTGTTCAATGCGGTCAACATTCCGGAGGAAAGGACTCATTTTCCGGACGGAACGGCGCAGGACATCGCTGCGGCATGCCGCGCATACGAGGAGGCGATTCGGCAGGCGGGCGGGATCGACCTGCAGTTGCTGGGGATAGGCAGAGACGGGCACATCGGGTTCAACGAGCCGGGCTCGTCCTTGGCCTCGCGGACGCGCATCAAGACTTTGACCGCGGCGACGATTCGGGACAACGCCCGCTATTTCGGTTCCGAGGACGCGGTTCCGCGGCACGTGGTGACCATGGGCATCGGAACCATATGTGAGGCGCGGCGCATAATCATGCTGGCGACCGGCGCGAACAAGGCCGAGGCGATCGCGGCGATGGTGGAAGGGCCGGTCACCGCGATGGTACCGGCGAGTGCTCTGCAGATGCATCCGGATGTGGTCGTGGTGGTGGATGAAGAGGCGGGTTCGAAGCTGAGGTTGGCGGATTACTACCGTTGGGTGTTCGAGCATAAGCCCGACTGGCAACGCGTTGTGCGTTGAAACGGTCGCTGATGGAAAGCGCAATGTATCATCGAAAACGGAACACGGCGGCGGTTGTCGGGCTGCTGGGCGTGTTGTTGCTTGAGGCTGTTCGGGGCTGGGCCTGGGAAGTGCATCCTGAATTCGACCTGGGCCCCTTCTTCATGCGTTGGGATGACGCCGTCGGCACGCAGAGGACGCGTGCGGCGGGGCCGTTTTTGGAACGGGCGCGATGTCGGGACGGCGCCTGGCTCAAGGCCGTACGCCCTTTCTGGGCGGCGGCCGGAGATCCGGCCGCCGAAAGGAGTGTGCATGATTACCTGTGGCCGGTCGGGTCATCCAAGCGCTTCCGCAAGGAGGCCTCGTGGCGTTTCATTGTTGCCTACGGGCTGCGGTTCGACGTGGACGATCCGCGCTCCCGCTATCACGTATGGATTCTGCCGATCTATTTTCAGGGGCGCGACGCTGAGGGCGGCAGGTACGCGGCGGTTTTTCCGCTGGGGGGCAGCATCCATGAATTTCTCGGGCGGGACCGCATATTTTTCATCCTGTTTCCTCTCTACATGCGCAGTTCGATCAATGATGTAGTGACGCATGATTTTCTCTGGCCGATAATCTCGCACACACGCGGCCCGCAGGTACTTCGGTATCGCGTGTTTCCGATTTATGGATACAGTCGGTTGGATGGGAGTTATGAGAAGCGTTTCGTGCTTTGGCCGATCTGGACGCAGGTGCGCTATTACTATCCCAACTCTTCGGGATCAGGTTACATCCTGTTTCCCTTGTGGGGGCATTTGAAGCTGACAGACCAAGAGTCCTGGATGTTTCTGCCGCCGCTGATACGTTTCCATCGCGGCCAGCGGATGAATCTGGTGTATGCGCCGTGGCCTTTTTTTCAAAAGGTGTCCGGCGAAATCGAGAAGCTTTACATCTGGCCCTTGTGGGGGCGCAAGCGCATGCACAACGTCAGTAGTTCCTTTTTCCTGTGGCCTCTGTTCTGGTGGGAGCGTCACGACCTCGGCCGTGAGACCAAGCGGCGCTTCGTGGCGATGCCGTTGTGGTACAGCGAAGTGCGTGCGGCGCGGACGTACCGGGGGGGCGAACGCGGGAAGGTCACCGGACGCTACTGGAAGCTGTGGCCGCTGGCGACTTACCAGCGGGAGAACGACGTACGGCGGCTGCGTCTGTTGGCACTTTGGCCGCTCAAGGCGAGCGCTCCGGTGGAGAGGTCTTGGGCGCCGCTGTGGACCTTGTTCGAGTATCGGGCGGCCGGGCGCAAGGCTGAGAGCGAATTTCTGTGGGGCTTGTACCGGCATGCGCGGGAAGGGAACGTGCGCAACAGGGTGTCGGTATTTCCGCTTTTCAGCTGGGAACGGGACGAGGAAGCCCTGCCGGGGGGACGGCGGGGATGGTCGTTGCTCAAGGGATTACTGGGTTACGAGAGGGATGGTGACAGGAGGAAGATACGTTTCCTATACTTCTTCCGTATTGGTGCAGGAAAGGCGTCGCGATGATTACACACGAGCCGGAATATTTCGATCCGCCGCTGAACCTGTTCGCTGCGGTCGGGCGCAGGGTGTTACTCGCCTGTAGAAACACCGGTCGGGCGCTGATCATGATTGCGGAAGCTTTTATGCATATCCGCAGTGTGTTTTCGCGACGCAGCCGTCACGAGGCTCTCTACCAGCTATTCTTCACCGGGATCAAGAGCCTGGGCGTCATCACGGTCGTGGCCATGTTCACGGGAATGATCCTGGCCCTGCAGACGGGTTTGGAACTACGCCGTTTCGGGCAGGAGGTGAACATCGGAACGGCGGTGACGGTGACCATGCTGCGGGAGATGGGTCCCTTCATGACTGCCTTGATCGTTGCCGCCAGCGTGGGGTCGGCGATCGCCGCGCAACTGGGGACGATGGTCGTGTCCGAGGAGATTGCGGCCCTGGAATTGATGTCGGTGAATCCGGTTCGCTTTCTGGTAATGCCGCGTTTGGTCGGTTTGATGGTGATGATGCCGATCCTCACGGTTTACACCAACATTATAGGCATCGTCGGAGGGGCGGTGGTCGGTTATACGCAACTGGGGGTATCCTTGCAGGCGTATTTCGACAATGCAACCCGTTTTGCAGAGAACAAGGATCTCTACGTGGGACTTTTCAAGGCCTTTGTTTTCGGGGTGATCATCGCCACCGTGGCCTGCCACCAGGGCTTTGCGACGACCGGCGGTGCGCTGGGTGTGGGACGGGCGACGCGGCGGACGGTGGTTGTTTCCTTTCTGACGATCCTGGTCATTGGTTATATGATAACGAGGTTGTTCTACGCATGATACGTTTTCAGAGGGTAACCAAACATCTCGGCGGGAAGCTCGTTCTCGACAAGGTCTCCTTCGAGATCGAGAAGGGCGAGACCTTCATCATCGTCGGTGTTTCGGGCGCCGGAAAGAGCGTCACGCTCAAGCACATGGTGCGGCTGCTGACGCCGGAGGAAGGCCGGGTCATGGTGGGGGACGACGTGGTCAGCGAGGCCCGCGGGGCGGATCTCGAACGCATCCGCAGTCGCTTCGGTGTCCTGTTTCAGAGCGCGGCGTTGTTGCAGTGGCTGAAGGTGGGTGACAACGTGGGGTTGCCTTTGCACCAGCGCACCGATCTGTCGCCGGATGAGATAGACCGGCGTGTACGCGAGGTGCTTGAGATGGTGCGCCTGGAGGATGTTTTCGAAAAGTATCCGGCCGATCTTTCCGGTGGCATGCAAAAGCGTGTGGGTCTGGCGCGGGCGATCATCATGAATCCGGAGATTATTCTTTACGATGAGCCGACTTCCGGGCTGGATCCGGTCACCTCGCGTACCATTGACCATCTTATCGACAGACTCCGGCGGGAGCTGGGAGTGACCAGCGTGGTGGTAACCCACGATCTGCACAGTGCCTTGGCCATAGGAACGAGGATAGCCATGTTGGATGGGGGCAAGATAGTCGAGATAGCCTCTCCGCGGGAATTCGTGAAGTCCCGCAATCCGGTAGTGCAAAGTTTCCTCGAATCGCAATATATTACCCGCAAAGGAGCCTGGGAGGCAGCATGAAGAGAAGCAGGATCAGAGAGGTTTCGATGGAAGTGACCGTGGGTGCTTTCATGTTCATGGTACTTCTGGCGTTGGGTTTTTTCACAATCGTTCTGAGCCGCGAGAACATATTCCGGAAGAACTACTACGTGCAGGTGCGCTTCAGCAACGTCATGGGGCTGCGTGAGGGCGACAATGTCTTCGTACACGGGGTGAACGTCGGCAAGATCAAGAGGCTGGAGGTCACACCTTCCGGCGTGGAGCTTACGGCGAGTCTCGACTATGAGCCGCATCTTCATTCCGACTACAGCATTCAGATTGTTCCTTCCTCGGTGCTGGGCGGGCGCTACCTGGATATCGACGAGGGCTCGCCGGACAAGCCGCTGGTTCCCGCCGGCTCGGTTCTCACGGGGCAGCCGCCGGTGGATTTGATTGACGAGGCCGCCGACACGATCCGCATGATCCGGGAGTCTTTGAAGGACGGGCAGGTTCTCAAGAACCTGGAGGATACCATGGCACATTTGCGGGAGATAACCGCGAAGGTCAGCAACGGCGAGGGCACCATCGGTAAATTGGTGAACGACGAGAAGGTCTATGACGAACTACAACAGATCGTCGCGAATTTGAAGGACGTGAGCGAACGCCTGGCGCAGGGCAAGGGGACTCTTGGGCATCTGCTTTCCGAGGACGATACGTTTTACACCAACTTGACCGCGGCGGCCGCTTCCATGAAGATCATAACCAAGCGGATCGAATCTGGGGAAGGAACGCTCGGCAAGCTGAGCAAGGACGAGGACCTCTACGTCGAGGCGACCCGCCTGCTGCATGAAATCAGGGCGGCAGTTGACGATTATCGTGAGACCGCGCCGATTACCACCTTCACGAGCATATTCTTCGGAGCGTTTTGAGATGCGTTTTTCAAGGTTCATTCGGCCGACGGCCCTGATAATGGCGGGTGTACTTTTCTGCATCGTCCCGTGTGTTCCCTGCTCGGGCGGCATGGTTGTGGATGACAGCAGCACGGCGACCACTGCCGACGGGACGGATTCATCGTCCTCCGGGGGGGATGATTCGAGCACCATCAACAAGGAATTCGCACTGGGCCTTTTCATTGTAGTGGTGGCGGTTCTTTTTTGGGTGGGCCTGAAACACGATTTCGGCTGGTCGTCACGTCGAGCAGACAGTGAATACGCGCGGGCGCGTTCAGAAGAGCGTACATTCGCCTTGGCGGCCGAGTTGGGCTCGGGGGAAGAGTACGGGGGCTTGCGGACGTCGCTCGGGGAGGGGAATCAGCAGCAGGAACTGGAACTCGCGGGGCGCATAGGTATGCGTGTGCGGTTCTGACGGTGGTGCTGCGGTGGGTGTGCGGAAGGCGATCTTGAGTGGGCGAAGGGGGGGCATACGTGGGGATTCGGCGGATTTTTTTGGGTGGTCGGTGATTATTCATGGCCGCAGTCTTTTTCTTGCTGCCTGCGGGCATTGATTGGACGGGGAGCGGGTCAATTTTTTCTCGACGTGTGGCACGCGAGTGGTAGCCTGAAATTAGTTATTTTTTTGGCCAAATCGCCGCCAGGGAGTCGGCGGGGGAAGGGGTGCGGCCCGGTGGTGCGGAGCCGGTCAAATGAGCGATATGGGAAGCTGCTCTCATCGACGGCGATGGGATACGGGTTGAGATGCGAGTATTGCGCCTATGTCTGGCACTGTTCCCATTTTGGATCAAGTGCACGATGGCGGTTGCGGACGGAGCGGCCTCTCCGGTGGCGGATGCGGGTTTCATGGGAAATCGGGGGCGCTATCCCGATGAAGTCCGTTACTTCGTGAGTGGCGCGCGGGGGACCGCGTTTCTGGTGAAAAGCGGGATAGTGTTTCGCTTGTTTGAGCCGGCAGCCGAGGGCGGGTTCGCGCGGACTGCTTCGACAAAAATCCGACAACTTGTGTTTCGCTTGCCATTTCCGGGGCCGGACCAGCTTTGTGGATGGACACCGCTTGTGGTAAAATAGACACGTAGTGAGTGGAGGAGGCGATATGAAAAGTCATGTCGGATATTTGAAGGCCGTCGTGATCTTCGGAGTTTTGACTGCCAGCGCAGTTTACGGTCAGGGACCACTTAATCCGCCGGGACCGCCGGGGCCCACGATGAAGACCCTGGCTCAGGTGGAACCGCGCATTCCGATCACCAACGTTCCGTTTACCATATCGCAGCCGGGATCGTACTACCTGACGACCAATCTGGCGTGCGGTTCTTCGGCGATTATCATTCGTGCCAGTCACGTGACACTGGACATGATGGGGTTTTCTCTCTGCGGCACGGGTAGCGCAGACGGGGTACACTCGCAGGGTTCCAGTACCGGCGTGCTGTGGGATGTAAGCATTCGGAACGGAACAATCGTCGGTTTCGACGACGGAATAGATTTTGATTATGTCCGTGGCTGGTGTCTTGAAGATCTGGTGGTAGCCAGCAATGCCGACGATGGAATCCATATCGCCGGTGGCTTTGTCGGTGCCGGCGGTGGCCGGATGTCGCGGTGCAGCGTCTTGTGGAACGGTGGTCGCGGCGTCTACACCTCGGGGGATGGTAACCTGGTTGAGGAGTGCGTGATTGTAAGCAACAGGAACATGGGCCTGTACCTCTGCGGTGCATACGGCAAGTCGTGCGATGAAAACGTGGTACGGGATTGTATGATTGCACGCAACGGGGCGGGGATCTACTTGGATGGCAACCAGGGGGAATGCAACGGCAACCTGATCACGCAATGCGCCATCGGTCATAATGGTGGCCGAGGGATCTATTTGGGAACGGATGCGTCCGGTGGAGAGTGCGACGGGAACGTGATTCTGGGATGCGCGTTGGAACGGAACGGGTCAGTAGGCATACATATCTACTACGCCGACGGAAATGTGATTCGCGGGTGTGTCCTAGAAGGAAATGGGTCCGAGGGCATAGACATCTACAACAGCGACGGTAATCGTATCGAGGGCAACGCCATCTGGGGGAGGAGTATTACCGGGTACGGAGTCTACTCCCTATGGAGCCAGACGGGGAATTTCATCTTCCGCAACACCTGCAGCGGCTGCACCAACACCTGCTATTCTCTCGACACGGACGATACCTATGGGCCGATTGTGACCAACAGCGGGGCGCTGGCGGTCACGGGTGCCGCCGCGCATGCCTGGGCGAATTTCGCGCGCTAGGGCGGAGGCGGGCGATTTCCCTCGCGCGGAAGGGCTGGGCACGGCGTCCGTCGCTTCCGCGTTTACTGACGCACGGTGACCAGGCGGAAGCCGCTATTGATGTTGAGGCCATCTGCCGGATCCGCCATCAGCCGGACGGAAACCCGCGCGTACGATTCATCCAGGTTCATACATCCTCCGCGGATCACGCGCTCGGGGTAATTCGTCCCGCTGGGCCCGGTGGGATCCTGGGTGGAACCCCATTCATAGTAGTTGGAAGCGAAGCGGTCGGAACACAGTTCGCGCAGGTTGCCCGCCATGTCGTAGAGACCATAGCCGTTGGGCGCCAGCATGCCCACCGGCGCAATGCCGGCGTAGTTGTTGGTGAAGGCCGGATGGGCTCCCCGCGTGGAGCTTATGTCGTACTCGTTGGTGCCGCTGCTGGTGTAGTTGGCCTGGACATGCGAGATGGTGTCGCCCCACGGAAAACGTTTGCCGGAGAGACCTCCACGCGCCGCGTATTCCCACTCGGCTTCGGTCGGCATACGATAGCCGTCCACGTCGCGCCAGAATTCGACCGTGGTGATCTCGCCGGTGCGGTAGGTGAACGCGAAGATGCCGTCCGGGAACCAGTAGGCAGGTTCACGTCCTTCCATCTCGCTCTTTGCATTGCACCACTTGGCGATGTCGTACCAGCTTCGCATGTATACCGGTAGATCGCCGTTGCCTCCGAAGAAGTTGGTGTTGCTGAACTGATAGAGATTGGTGCTCTCGTTCAATGCCCAGTCCAGTACCCGGTCCCACTCGCCGCGGGTGACCTCGGTTCGGCTGATCCAGAAGCTGCTGACCGTGACAGTATGTACCGGGACTTCGTAGGAGAACCCTTCGGAAGGGTAAGAGTTGCCCATGGCGAAGGTTCCGCCCGGAACATACACCATGCCCACGGGCGGAATATTGGTGATCATGGTAATGCGATAGGCCATGGGCACGCGGGCCTCAAAGCTGGAATTGGTCCAACCGGGCAGACAACGGAATTCGGCGGCACCGAGTTCGTCGAAGGTAAAGCGCCAGGGACCGCCGAGTGAAGAGGCCCACTCGACACGGTAGAGGGCATTGGTATCCGGCATATTGGTCCAGGTGATCCGCCCGGGATAATCGATTCCGGTAATCACGATTTCCTGAGCCAAGAGTGCCGAAGACGCGGTCAGAAGCACTGCCGCAAACATGGCTTTTTTGGATTTTTTCATGAGTCATCTCCTGTAATCGTGACGCTTGGCCCCACTTCTTCACATTCGGCGTGTCTGAAGTATATTCACTGGTTAAGAATATCACAATTTCTTCCAATGGTGCAAGATTAGGACGTGTGCCTTCCGGAGGGGTGGAGGACAGCTTCGGCATGAGTAATCGGGGCGACTGCAAATGACGGCCGGGTGCGCGGCCTGTTTCCTCTAATGCGACATGGGACAATCCCGAGACTTCCAGGCATTGGAAGTTTTGGGGCTGGGATTTCCAGATTGGAAGTCTTGTGGGTTGGGATTTCTCCTGGCATGGCGGGACCAGTAAGCTTTGCTAGTTAGTGCTTGTCAGGTTGTTGCGTTGTTGGTTGTCGGTTGTTGGAAGCCGCCAAGCGGCCCCCGGCTGTGCCGGGTTGGGCTTGTCTGCGGTGGCGGCAATTGAGATAATGATGTTACAAGGCGGAAACAGAGGGCCTGAAAATGAAAAGCAGAATCGTTGCAGCAATGCTGGGTGTAATACTTGCGGTTCCGGGCGCACTGGCGGTCACGCGTTATGTTTCCTCCATCAGCGGAGTCGATACCGGGGATGGGACCAACGCGTCCCAGCCTCTGAAGACGATCCAATACGCGGTAGACCTCTCCACCAACGGCGACGTGCTCTACATCGCCAGCTATGAGCTTGCCACCACGGGATTTCCGCCGGTGGTAGTGAGCAACCAGTGTATCTACACCGGCACCGGCAGCAATGTAGTCGCTATCACCAATGCCGTGAGCCTGTCATTGCGCGGGGGGTACATCTACGACCTCAATACCCATATCTGGACCGAGGGATTGGTTCCATCACAGCTCGACGGAGAGCATGCCCGCCGCTGCCTGTGCATCACCGCCGGTGATGGCACCACCAACGAGGTACGGCTGCTGGCGTTCCGTTACGGCGAGGCGGAGCGCGGCGGCAATGTGTATGTAAGCGGAGGTGAAGTGGTTTTTGCCGGCACTCCGTGTGAGGGAGGCGGTGCGCGGAGATACGGTGGCGGGTTCTGCCTGGAGTCGGCACGGGTGACCTTTACCACGGGGAATGTCTCGCAGGTCTCCGATCCCATGATGAGCGGGCTGGTTCTGATCAAGGACAACAGTGCCGGTTATGGTGGCGGGGGACTGTACCTTTACGACTGTGACGGCAGCTTGAGCGGCTTGGGAGTGTGGATGAACATGTCCAGCAATGCCGGCGGCGGAATCTATGTTCACAGAAGTTCGGCATTGATTGTGGGCGGAGCGGTACGCGCGAATACCGCTGATTCCGGTGCGGGATTTTTCTGCTACAGAGCATCGGGGCTGCGGATCGTCGGGCTGCAGATCTACAGCAACAGCGCGGCATACGGCGGGGGCGGATTCTACTTCTACGGGCCATGGGACAAGGATAACGCGCCGGTCATCGCCAACTGCTACATCCGGGAGAATTCGGCCGGACAGCAGGGGGGCGCGATGTATGCCAGGAGGTGCACTCTGGGGATCGTCAACGATATCATCGCGGGCAACACCAGTTCCAACGGTGTTGCCGGGATAGACGTTTACGCATCGGCACTGCAGTTCTACGAGACCACGATGGCGGATCACAGTGGCGGCCCGGCCGTGTTCCTCCGGGAACGACGAGCCTCGATCTGGCCGCCCTGTCCCCCCTGGCCCTCCCGGGCGTGGTTCACCAATACCATCTTCGTCAACAACGATATTGCGCTGTACGTGAGGGACAACGGGTACCCGGATATCTTCCAGAACCGCGCTGAGCTGGGGTACACCATCTGGTGGGAGAACGGTACCAATACCACCGGCGGCGGGATCATCGTGCACAACAACGATCTCTACACCAATCCACTATTGACCTCCGCCACCAGTGAAAGGCCCTATCACCTGCAGACTAACTCGCCCGCCATAGATGCCGGTACCGACGTGCCGATTTCCATTCCCGGAACCGACATACTGCTGGATATCGACGGGGAACTGCGTCCCCACGGTGCGGCGATGGACATCGGCGCGGACGAGTACATTGCCTCCAACAGCTACAGTGTGGTGTTCGTTCCCGCATTCGGCTCGAGGACGGCCGCGCCGGGTGATACGGTGACCAATCTGCATTACCTGCTCAACTCCGGCACGGAAAGTGACAGTTACCAGATCGTGTGGAGCAACAGCATTGATGGGTTCACCGCCGACGTGGCTCCCACTTCCATCAGCCTGGCCGGCCAGTCCTATACCACGGTGACGGTCACCATCAGCGTGCCCACCAACGCGGAGCACGCCAGCACCAACGTTACCGCCCTGAAGGCCTTCTCAACGGCGGACAGCAACCGGATGGCCCTGGCCCAGGACTACACTACGGTCGACACCAATACCTACGAACCCACCACCCGGTACGTGTGGCCGGCGAGTCCCTCGCCCCAGGAACCGTACACCAACTGGGACACCGCCGGTCACGATATCCAGACGGTGCTGGATATCTGTATTCCCGGCGACACGGTGATCGTGACCGACGGCGTGTATGCGGCCGGCGGAGCGGTGGTGACCGGCCAGAGTTACACCACCCGGATCGTCATACCCGACAGCGTGACGGTGTGCAGTGTCAACGGTCCGGACTTCACCACCCTGGAAGGCGGCGGAGACTGGAGTACTCCTGGCCGGTGTGCGTACCTGGGAGCAGCCGCCTCGCTGGCGGGATTCACGCTTACCAATGGCTTTACACCTTCAGTCGGCAGCAATTACTACGAGCTGGTCGGCGGCGGCGCCTACCTGGAGCCGGGGGCGGTGATCAGCAACTGCGTGGTCACCGGCAACGGGGCCTGCTGGCATGGCGGCGGCGTGTACCTTTGTTCCAACTCCTTCGCTGTCGGTTGCAGCATCGCCGGCAACGTCGTCCTCACCCAGGGATACGGAGGCGGTGTCTACTGCGAGAATGGAGCCGAGTTGCGCGAATGCACGGTGGAAGGCAACCAGGCGGTCAACCTGGGAGGCGGTGTGGCCTGGTACGAGGCCGGTGGATTGCGCAACTGTCTGGTGCGTAACAATTCCGCGGGTGGTGGTGCCGGGCTGTATGCGGAGAACGGCGGCAGGGTGCTGCAATGCACCATCGTGACCAATTCGGCCAGTGCCAGTCCCGGCGGCGGCATCTACGCCAGCGGGGTCACCGGCATCAACTCGATCGTCTTCTTCAATCAGGCCGCCTATCCGCCGTGGGACATCTACGACCTGTCCAACAGCACCTACGCCTCGTGCTGCAGCCCGGACGTGCCCACCGGCTCGGGCAATACGACCAACGATCCCTGTTTCCGGGACCGGGACTCGGGTGATCTGCGGTTGGCCTACGGCTCGCCCTGCATAGATACGGCGGATCCGCTGTATTCGCCGCCCATGGACCTGGACAACTATGCGAGGCCGATAGACGGCGATTTTGATCTTTCGCCCGGGTACGACATGGGCTGCTATGAGTACGATCCACAGACTGCCGACAGTGATGCGGACGGGATGGATGACTCCTGGGAACACGGTTACGGCCTGAATCCCACCAATGCGGCGGATGCTTCCGAAGATCCTGACGCGGATTACTGCGACAATCTTCACGAGTACACGGCCGACACCGTGCCGACGAACGGGGGATCATACTTTCACATTGTGGGGGTGGGATGGAGCAACTCCTGCGATGTGACCCTGGTGTGCACCAACTCGCGGGTGTACGGGCTGGAGTATGCCGAGGGGCTGGTGACGGGTGGATGGAGCGGCGTGGTGGGCCAGACCAACGTGAGTGGGGCGGCTTCGGGCGAGATGACTCTCACGGACACCAACGCGGCTTCAGCGGTACGCACCTACCGCGTGTGGGTGGCGGTCCCGTAGTTGCCGGCGGTGAAGCTTACGGATCCCGCCGACAGCGGGCGGGGTTCTTGCGGAAGGAATTTTCAGGCATTGGAAGTTTTCTTTGAGAGGGAAACAGTGGTCAAAGGGGTGGTCCGAAAAAATACCTTGCAAAGTGATGGTTTTGGGTGCTGTCTGATAAATGATTTTGGTTGAGAATGGGGAAGACCACTTGTCGGGCGGGTTGAAGATAATAAGGATCGGTTCCGCGGCGGTGCTGGTATTGGTTTGCGCCCTGAAGAGCGGACTGGCCGCGACACACTACGTTTCCCTGCAATCGGCGAATCCGCAGGCGCCGTATACCAACTGGGCGACGGCGGCGACGAGTATCCAGGAGGCGGTGGATGCGGCGGGGGACGGGGACGTGATTCTGGTGAGCAACGGGGTGTACAACACCGGCGGGCGGGTGTTTTACGGGAGTCTGACCAACCGGCTGGTGATCAACAAGGCGGTGACCGTGCGCAGCGTGAACGGGCCGGACGTGACCGTTATCGAGGGTGCGGGACCACTCGGGGACAGTGCGGTGCGTTGTGTATACGTGGGGAGCAACGCCGTGCTCTGCGGGTTCACTTTGACCAACGGGCACACGTACATTTCAGGCGATTGGGTGACGGAGCAGCGTGGGGGCGGTGCCTGGTGCGAGGATTCGGGCGTGCTGAGCAACTGCGTTCTGGCCGGCAATGCGGGGGAATATGTCGGCGGGGTGTACAACGGCACACTTTACGACTGCGTGGTGATCGGCAACTCGGCGCATTTTGACGGCGGTGGCGTGGGGGGCGGCACGCTGCATGACTGCACGCTCAGCGGCAATTCAGCGCATGGTTACGGCGGTGGAGCGGCGGGTGGTACGCTTCATAACTGCACGCTTTCCAGCAATTCGGCGGGATTCGGTGGAGGAGCGGCGGACGCGACGCTTTACGACTGCGTGCTTTCCAACAATTCGGGGTGTCAGGGTGGTGGTGCGTATGGAAGCACGCTTCATGACTGCACGCTTATCGGCAATTCCGCGTCGGATGAGGGCGGCGGGGCGTTATGGTCCACGCTTTATGACTGTGTGCTCTCCGGCAACTCGGCGGATGAGGGCGGCGGGGCGTACTATGCCGAGCTCTACAACTGCACTCTTAAGGGTAATTCGGCGGACGAGAGTGGTGGCGGGGCGTTATGGTCCACGCTTCACGTTTGTATGCTTACCGGTAATTCAGCCCGGGATTACGGTGGGGGAGCGGCGAGTTCCACGGTGTACAACTGCACGCTTGTCGGGAATTCGGCCGGTGATTGCGGCGGGGGTGTGTTGTGCGGGACGCAGTACAACTGCATTGTCTGGTACAACACGGCGACGAACAGTGGAGATGATATTTACAATGCTGTCGTGCATTACACCTGTTCACCGGATGTGACCAACGGGGTGGACGGCTGTATCACCAACGAACCGCATTTTGAGGACCTGGCAGCGACAAATCTTCATCTGCGGAGTGACTCTCCCTGTATTGACGCGGGAATGGTGGTGTCGGAGGGACGGGACCTGGACGGGGTGCAGCGTCCGTTGGACGGGGACGCTGACGGAACGCCGGTCTATGACATGGGCTGTTACGAGTACGTCAACGTTTCCGCCGACAGCGACGGTGACGGCATGCCGGACGGGTGGGAACGCAACAACGGCCTGGCGCCGACCAACAGTGCCGATGCGGTGGAGGATCCCGACGGAGACGGCTTGGGCAACCTGGAGGAATACCTTGCCGACACCGTGCCGACCAATCCGGCATCCTGCTTCTGCATCAAGTCGATGAATAATACCGGTTCCTGGGTGGTGACCTTCTGTTGCACCAACTCGCGGGTATACGGGCTGGAATGGATCGCGGGACTGGCGACCGGCGAATGGCGGCAGGTCGAGGGGCAGACCAACGTGAGCGGGGAAGCCTCGGGGGAGATGACGCTTACTGACACCAACGCGGCAGCCGGTACAAGATTTTACCGGGTATGGGTGGGCCGACCGTAGCGGCGGCGGGTGAGGAAGGTGGTGAATGGGGTGACGAACAGGTTCCTGTACGACGGGTGGAATC
>JAOZMZ010000077.1 GCA_029934055.1 Kiritimatiellia bacterium | reverse complement strand
TAAGGTTGAACTTGACCGTACGAAGGCTGTCCGGGCGGGCGCTCCCTGATGCGGCTGGTTGAAACTCAGCCGGCATGTTCTTCCGCGGGGCGGGTTTCGATCATCATTTGCTGGATAAGCACGGCGCCGCTCGCGGTGCCCACGGAGATCAGAATGAAGCCCAAGAGGGGTTCGGCCAGCAGGATTTTGCCGGTACCCACCAGGAGACAATACACTGAAACGACGCCTGCGCTCCAGGCGGTGAGGATACGCCGCGCGTGATGGGGCGGCGGGACGGGATCGCCGGGTTCGCGGACCGGGCCCCACAATCCGGCCGGCCGCACGCGGGTGTAGAACCGGCGCAACTGGGCACGCGAAACGGGGCGGGTGAGCAGGGTCACCGTGACCCAGATGAGCGTGCATATTGCAAGTATCAGGAGCATGCGCACGGGATACCAGTCATCCGAATAGAAGAATGGTGCGCCGAACCGCTTGCCGAGTATGCGGAAGGAGTTTGCCAGGACGAAGGAGGCCCCCATGGCGGCGATTTCCGACCAGGCGTTGATACGCCACCAGAACCAGCGCAGCAGGATTGCCAGGATCAGTCCGGCGCCGATCTCGGAAAGGTAGAGCCAGGCGCCGTAGACCGACTTCATTTTGACGGCCGTGACGCCGGCGAGGATCATCAGTAGAATGCTGGCGATCTGGCCGACGCGCACGTAATGCCGCGGCGGACGGCCGGGCGCCAGGAAACGCTTGTAGAGGTCGTTGACGATGTAGGATGCGCCCCAATTGAGATGCGTGTCTATGGTGGACATGAAGGCCGCCAGCAGCGAGGCGACCATCAATCCGCGCAGGCCGACCGGCAGGAAGCCGATCATTTTCGGGTAGGCCAGTTCGGCGTCCGGCAGTACGGGAAAGAAAATGATCGAGGCCAGGCCGACGATGATCCAGGGCCAGACCCGGATGACGAAATGGGCGAAAGAGAACCAGAGGACCGCCATGGCCCCGTGGCGTTCGTTTTTGCAGGCGAAAAGCCGCTGGGCGAGGAATCCACCGCCTTCGCTGCCGCCCCACCATTGCACGGTGACGTATATGATGAAGGTCGCCAGGGCCAGCGAGAGCCCGTCGAAGCGCGGGAAGAAGTGCAGGATCGTGTCGGCGGGGCATAATTTCGAGGCTCCCTGAGCCGCCAGTTGGGGGGCATGCGTGGTTATGCTTTGGATGATGCCGGCGCGCATGGCGCTGAGTCCGCCGGCCCTGGAAACGGCGACGACCGCCAGGCTGATCGAGCCGAACATGGCAATGACGAACTGCACCAGGTCCGTCGCCACCACGCCCCACATCCCCGAAATGGTGGCATAGGTCAGGGCGATGAGGATGCAGATCACGACCCCGATGATTTTTTCGTCGGCCAGGAAGGCGACGCTGGAGGGATCGATTCCCGCCGCGGCGGGTGACGAGTTCGGCGACAGGATCCTGATCGCGCCGGAAGAGAGAAAGGCGATCGAGGGCAGGTCGAGGAGCACGCCGATGATCTTGGTCATCGCCAGGGTGACCCATCCCATGGTTATGCAGTTGAGAAAGATCGAGCGGTAGGCTGCATTGAACGAGCGCAGTCCGCGGGCGCCGGGCCCGTCGTAACGCAATTCGTAGAGTTCGGCGTCGGTGATCAGGCGGGCGCGGCGCCAGTACCGGGCGAAGAGCACCGCGCAGAGCATGAATGCCATAACGCCGCTCCACCAGAACCAGTTTCCCTGGAGTCCCTGGGTGCGGACTATGCGCGAGATTGCCAGGGGGGTGTCCGCGGCGAACGAGGTTGCCACCATTGAGGTGCCGGCGATCCACCAGGGGAGTGTTCGGCCGGCGACGAAGTATTCGTCCATATTTTTCGTGGCGCGCCGGCTGAGGAGTACGCCGATTGCGAGGGCGGCGAGACAATAGGCGGCGATCACGAGCCAGTCTATTGAGGCCAACGGTGTCATCGCGGCGACTTTACAAGCAATCCTCCCAAAGTCAAGAACGATATTTGCGGGAATAAAAGTGGCGCGGGGTGGAGGGGGCCGCAACGGGCTGCCGAGGGAGGATTGCGACGGACACGTCCTTTTGGTGGGGCTTGCTTTTTTCGGTGGTCCTGACCGCATTTCTTGAGCCTCCGTAGTCTTTTCGGTGAAGTCGGAGAAGAAGGGCGGCGCACGCAAGCGGGCAGAAGAACGATATTCCGGTTGTATGGATCAGAGTGTTGGGTGCGATGCGCGGGCAGATGACGGATGGGGCGGCCGCGGCACTGGCGGGTCCACCGCCTGCCGGATCAGATACGTGGCGCACGCTTGGGATGTCTCGCCGTGATGCCCGCCATGCACATGCGGGGGTGTGGGTCGGACACATTGACCCCAGTGGAAGAGATATGTATGCGGCATGGTGGTTTTGGGCGGAGGCGAGGATATGCGATTGTTGAGAGTCTTCGGGTCGGAGAGACGGGCAGTAGGTTCGTTTCCCGGGGATGAGGTTCGGGATTGCCATGGGCGGCAAACTCGGCGATAGTGGACGGGCGCGGGGAGGGATGGAGGAGTGAGTATGCCGGAACTTTCCATAGTGGTGCCGATGTACAACGAGATCGAGAACGTGGACCTGCTGTGCCGGCGGCTGGTGGAGGTGTTGCCGGGGCTGGGACGCAGCTATGAGATCATTCTGGTTGACGACGGCAGTTCGGACGGGACCTGGGAGCGCGCCAGGGAACTGACGCGGGAGGTGGACCACCTGCGGGTGATCAGGTTGCGGAGGAACTTCGGCCAGACGGCGGCGATGAGTGCGGGATTTCACCATGCGCGCGGCGCGGTGATAATAACGATGGACGCGGACCTTCAGAATGATCCGGAAGACATTCCCCTTTTGCTGAAGAGGATGGAAGAGACCGGTGCGGACGTGGTCAGCGGGTGGCGGCGGGAACGCAAGGACCCATTTTTTTCCAGGCGGTTGCCCTCGATATTGGCGAACATGCTGATCAGCCGGATCACAGGCGTGTACCTGCATGATTACGGGTGTACGCTGAAGGCCTACCGGCGCGAAGTGATCGCCGATGTTCACCTCTACGGTGAGATGCACCGCTTCATTCCGGCGCTGGCGAATTGGGTCGGCGGGAGCGTGGACGAGGTGGTGGTGGGTCATCATCCGCGGCGCTTCGGGAAGTCGAAATACGGCCTGTCACGTACGCTGCGGGTGATCCTGGACCTGATCACGGTCAAGTTCCTTTTGCATTACAGTCGCGGTCCGATGCAGATGTTCGGGAAACTGGGGGCGCTTTTCGGCGTGCCGGGATTGCTTCTGATCGTGTTCATGGTGGCGGCGAATGGATCGTACCTGCTTTTCGGGACGCACTTGGGGGCCGGCTTGATCAAGCGCCCATTCTGGGTGATGACGTCGTTCATGCTGATTTTCTTCGGCATGCAGTTTATCAGCATTGGTCTGCTGGCGGAGGTTCAGATACGGACCTATCACGAGTCGCAGGGCAAGCCGATATACGTGGTTCGTGAGATCGTTGAATCGGCGGAATCTGCGGAGAGGGCGGGGGGGTGATCCGGATGGTACCCGGGGAGATGCTTGCACGGGCGGGGAGCGCGCGGGCCGGCGGGCCGCTTATCCTGATGCTGGGCGGGTATGCGGGACTTTTTTTTGCAGGTTTGGGGGCTGATATCTGGCTGATATGGAAGGGGGTGCGCGGCCGGGGAGGCACGCTGGCCGAAAGGGCGCGGCGGGTGGCGGGGAGTCCCTGGCGGGAAGGTGATGCCCTTTTGCTGGTCGGGCTGCTGGGGGCGGCCTTGGTGCTCGGCTGGGCGGTGGCGGGGGTCATGTGGCGCGGATACGGCGGAGGCCGCCCGCTGCCGGCGGACCTGATCGAGCAGAGTGTGGCGTTCCACTGGATGATCGTCGGAGGGGTATGGTGTCTGCTCAAGGCGCGGCGGATGACGTGGCGCCGGGCGTTCGGTATCTCCGCGGCGGGTATCGGGCGGGGGGTGGTGCAGGGGGTGGCGGCATACTGTGCCATGCTACCCCCGTTGTGGGCGGGAACGCTGTTGTACAGGGCCGGGCTGCGCTACTGGGGATACAATCCGGGGCTCCAGGAGGCTGCGCGCCTGGTGGTGGAGGCTGGGGGGCCGTGGCTGGAGCGGGGATATCTTTTCTTTGTGGCGATCGTTCTGGCGCCGCTGGCCGAGGAATTACTGTTCCGGGGGATATTCCTGCCGCTTCTGTTGCGGCGGATGCGGCCGTGGGCCGCGGTTGCGGTGGTGGCGCTGTTTTTTGCGGGGGTGCATCTCGATCTGGGGTCTTTCGTATCGCTGTTCGTGATTGCGGTGGGATTCGGGGCGGCCTACATCTACAGCGGTTCCCTGATCGCGCCGGTGGTGATGCACGTGCTTTTCAACGGGGTCAATCTGGCGATGCTGATCCTATTGGACTGAGGAAGGCAAGGGGAATGAGCGTCCGCAGCATAGAGTGGGTGGGCGAGGGAATCGAGGGGCGCCTGCGCTTCATAGATCAGACTCTTCTTCCGGGACGAGTGGTATATGTTGAGACGGTGGCGGCGGAGGAGGTGGCGGCGGCGATCCGTTCGCTGAAGGTCAGGGGAGCGCCGCTGATCGGTATCGCCGCGGCGTTCGGTTGTGTTCTGGGAGTCAGGGATTACGGGGGTGCGGATGGGGATGGGGTGCTGCGGCGTCTCGACGAGGTCTGCCGGATGCTGGCCCAAACGCGCCCGACGGCGGTGAATCTTTTCCATGCGCTCGAACGCGTACGCCGGGCGGGAGATGCCGCGCGCGGCGCCGGCAGGGACGGCGTGGTGAAGAAGGTCCTCGAGGAGGCCTTGGCTATTGCGGCGGAAGAGCGCGGGATGTGCCGCCGTATCGGTGAGGCCGGGCTCGAATTGTTGCGGCCCGGCATGCGTATCCTGACCCATTGCAACGCGGGCGCCTTGGCGACGGGTGGGATGGGGACGGCCCTGGCTCCGGTCTACCGGGCGCACGCCGAAGGTTATGGAATCAAGGTGTACGTGGATGAGACCCGCCCGCTTCTGCAGGGTTCGCGGCTGACGGCGTGGGAACTGATGCAGGCGGGGGTGGAGGTGACGGTGCTGTGCGACGGTGCGGCGGCGTGGGCGATGCGCCGGAGATTGGTGGATGCGGTTCTGGTGGGCGCGGACCGGATCGCCGCCAACGGCGATACGGCGAACAAGATCGGAACCCTGGCGGCGGCGACCGCCGCGCGGCGTTACGGGATACCATTCTACGTTTTTGCACCGAGTTCCACGATTGATCCGGAGATTGAAAACGGTGATGGAATACCGATCGAGGAGCGCCCGCTGGATGCGATTACCAGTTGGGCGGGGGTACGCATTGCGCCGGAGGGGGTGGCTGTGTTTGCACCGGCGTTCGACGTGACCTCGGCCGAGCTGATCAGTGCCATCGTGACCGAGGAAGGCGTATTGCGGCCGCCTTTCGAGGGACGTCTGCCGGGTTGTGGATCGGCAAGGGGCCGCAGTTAGTCAGCATTTTACGGAAAGGGGTGTTGTCGTGGACGAGAGACTGGAGCGACTGGGAGAGCGGGAGGTCATCCGCCGCCTGACGGCTTTGCCGGGCGGGGAGGCCGGCGGAATGCGAACGGGGCCGGGCGACGATTGTGCGGTGGTCGAGTCCCCGGGGAGGGCCGAGGACTGGCTGCTGACGAGCGACCCGGTGATAGAAGGGGTGCATTTTCTGCCCGGCACAGAGGCTGAGCGTATCGGCCACAAGCTTGTGGGACGTCTTTTCAGTGACATTGCGGCGATGGGTGGGGAACCGCTCTGGGTCCTGATAGACGTGGCGGCGCCGGGGGAGACGCAGTTCGGCGTCCTGGAAGGTATCTACCGGGCGGCGGGAGACCTGGCCGAGAAGTACGGGGCGGGAATCGTGGGGGGGGACACGTCCGCCGGTGAGCGGCTGGCCCTGCACGGGTTTGCGGTGGGGCGCGTGCCCGCGGGAACGGCCCTCACGCGGGCGGGAGCCCGTGCCGGCGACCGCATATACGTGACCGGAGAACTGGGGGGCAGCCTGCAATCCGGGCGTCATCTTGATTTCGAACCACGCATTGCAGAGGGCATATGGCTGCGTTCGGAGGGGTGGGCCTCATCGGCGATAGACATCAGCGACGGGCTGGCCGGGGACCTGGCGCACATACTTGAAAGCAGCGGGGTGGGGGCGGTTCTCGATGCAGCGGCGGTTCCCGTGTCCGCAGTGGTATCCGAGGGGCGGGGTAATCTGGAGCGTTGCGCGGACGGGTTGTTGCCCCTGGAGCATGCCCTTTTCGACGGCGAGGATTTCGAACTGCTTTTCACGGTTCATCCGGAGCGCGAGCGTTTTTTTATTTCCGCCTGGCAGAATGTTTTCGACCTGCGGTGCACCTGCATCGGATACCTGACGAAGAAGGCGCGTGTGATCGAGTATGTGGACGAGGTCGGCCGGGCGCTCAACATAAGGGGTGAAAGCCATGAGCATTTCCGGAAAGGGCGCGCGCGAACAGGTTGAACTGCGGGACGGAACACTGCCCTGGACGCGTTCGTGTTACGTTTGCGGCGTGGACAATCCGCGTGGGCTGCATCTGCGCAGCCGCCTGGAGGGCGGGCGGGTGGTTCTGGAGTACACCACCCGCAGCGAGGATGCCGGCTATGCGGGCATCGTTCACGGGGGACTGCTGGCGACCCTACTCGACGAAGTCATGACGTGGGCGGCGATCGTGCGGCAGCGGCGCCTGTGTGTGGCGGGGGAAATGAGCATCCGGCTGAAGGCCCCGGTACCCACCGGGGAAAAGATCAGGGTGGAGGGATTCGTGGTCCGGGGGGGGAAGCGCCTGGTGGTGACCGGCGGCCGGGTGACGAATGCGGACGGGCGGGTGGCCGCGGAAGCCGAGGGCAAGTATGTGCCGATGAGTGAGGGGGGAGAGTACTGTTTTTCGGATTTCGTACGCGACCCGGCGGCCTTGGCGCCGGAGGAAATTCTGGGTGAGGACGGGGATGTTAATGGTTGATCGTTGATTGTTGATTGGTTGATTGTGCTTACCTTTTGTGAACTGGGTGTACTTTCGGACTTTGCGAGATCTCTCCCTTCTTGCCTCTTCTTTGCGTTCTTTGCGAGAGATTCTTTTTGTACCACGGAGGACACGGAACACACGGAGGGGAGAGTTGCCGGTTGTTGAGTTGTTGAGTTGTTGAGTTGTCCGGGATGAGGGAATGCAGCCTTCATGATTCGTGCTTTGCGAGCTTCCGCCGGGGGAGAGGAATACCTTTGCAGAATTCTTCCAATGTTTGGAAGTTTTTTATGGAAAGTTTCCAATGATTGGAAGTTTTCCCACACAAAGTTTCCAATGATTGGAAGTTTTTCTATAAGTTTTTCCAATGATTGGAAGTTTTGCAGCCTGAGATTTCCAATGTTTGGAAGTTTTTGGATGGCACGTTCAAATGCCGTCCTGGGGTGCGAAGTTGTGTGGAGTACGGCGCAGTAAATGTGAGGAGAGGCGAAGATAGAACCACGGAGGACACGGAGAAGACGGAGGAGGGAAGACGGAGGTCGGAGGACAATGGTTGATGGTTAATGGTTAATGGTTAATGGGGACTTTTCTTACCTTTGCGAGCTTTGCGGCCTTTGCGAGAGATTCTTTTTGTACCACGGAGGACACGGAACACACGGAGGGGAGAGTTGCCGGTTGTTGAGTTGTTGGGAAATGAGAGATCCCTTTGTGTGCCTTGGGCTCTTGGCGCGGATTCTTTCTGATCTAACCGCCTTTTCTTTGCGATCTTGGCGATCTTGGCGAGAAATTCCTCCTTCTTCCCTCTTCTTTGCGGTCTTTGCGACCTTTGCGAGAGGTCCTTTTTTTCTTCTCTCGCCAAGCACGCCAAGGACGCGAAGGGACGGAGCGGATAAGGGCTGATCGTTGATTGTTGATTGGTTGTTGTTCGGGATGAGGGAATGCAGCCTTTATCATTCTTTGGAAGAACGGAATGGAGACTTCCGAATCCCGCAGCGGCGGGAGAGGTTCACGTCGAGGCATACCCGGAGTTTTGACGCGGGATGTCCGGCGGGGTAATGGATAGGTGTCCGGTTGCCGGAGGCGGCGGCGGACGGTGAGAAAAGGAGGAATGATAATGCGTGCGGGTGGATGTCGGGTGTTGGCGGCGGTGATGGTTCTTCAGGCGTTGATCGGGACGGGCGTGGTGCGGGCCGGTGACGATGACCTGGTTTTCATCCATCATTCGTGCGGAAGGAATTGGCTGAACAACAGTCTGAACACGGCGCTGCTGGCAAAGGCGTATATTGACGAACGCAATGATATCTACTACGGCACGGCCATGGATGCCGACACCGGGCGCCCGGGTTCGCTGGGCGGCACGCCGGGCGACAAGACCGACATGCACCACTGGATCCTGTGGTTCAACGACTATCTTGAACACGTCAAGGTGCACGGATGTGCGGACGGCACCAACCGGATCATCATGTTCAAGAGTTGCTACCCCAACAGCAACATCGGCAGCGACGGGACGGAACCGGGCGATCCTTTCAGCTCCACGAAGACGCTGGCGAACTACAAGGCGGTCTATCGCAAGTACAATGCTCCGGGCGGCACCTATACCAACGGGGGGTACGTCTACCGGCCGCTGGAGGATGTTTTCGCGGCGCACCCGGACATCCTTTTTATTCCGGTGACGGCGCCGCCGCGCCATTATGCGCCGTCGGACGCGACCACGGACGCGGAGGGACACCGCGCGCGGGTGTTCAACAATTGGTTGAAGGGGGAATGGCTGGATTCGTACAACTCAAATCATCCGGGCTATCACAACGTGGCGGTATTCGACTGGTTCGACGTTTTGGCCTACGGCGACGGGGCGACGTCCCATCCCAACCGGCTGCGGGCGGAATACGGGGGTGAAAGCGGAGACTCGCACCCCAATTCCACCGCCAACGCCACTTCGACGTGGTTTTTCGCGACGGTGGCGACGAACTTCCTGGACGCGGCCTGGGAGGCTTTCACCAACCAGGACGTGGACGCCGACGGAATGCCCGACTGGTGGGAGAGGGACCACTTCGGGTCCACGAGCAACAGCGACGGCACGGTGGATCACGACGGTGATCGGCAGTGTGATCGCGACGAGTACCTGGCGGGTACCGATCCGACGAACGCGGATTCGGTATTCGTGGTGACCGGACTGGTGGTGGCCGCGGACGAGAGTTGTCGGTTGAGCTGGAAGAGCGCCCAGGAGCGGAAGTACGTCGTCGAGCGGGCGACCGATCTGACGGGCGCGGGCTTCAGTTGCCTGGCCTCGAACATTGCGGCGACGCCGCCGGTGAACGTCTACACGGACCCGGCGCCGCCGGCGGGCGGCTGTGTCTACCGGCTGCGCACGAGTCCCTGAGGACAGGCGGGGACGAGCCGGGTGTGGGGACGAGTTTGGGAAGTAGAAGCTGAGTCTTCTTGGAAATTTCGCGTCACATCTAGCGCGTTCGGCTCA
>JAOZMZ010000003.1 GCA_029934055.1 Kiritimatiellia bacterium | reverse complement strand
TCACTACTCCTTGCCGGCTAACCGGCGCTTACCCAATCATTGGAAAAACTTATAGCAAAACTTTCAATCATTGGAAGAATTGTGCGGCGGGAAACTTCTCCCCTCCGCCGGAAGCTCGCAAAGAAAGAATCATGAACTCTGCATTCCCTCATCGCGAACAACAACCATCAACAATCAACGATCAACCATTATCCGCTCCGCCCCTTGGCGTCCTTGGCGTGCTTGGCGAGAAGAAAAGAAGAATCTCTCGCAAAGGTCGCAAAGACCGCAAAGAAGAGATAAGAAGGAAGAATTTCTCGCCAAGATCGCCAAGATCGCGAAGAAAGAGGTTAGATGAGGAAGGAACCTCGCCGAGAGAGCAACTCACATAGATCGTTCTCTCGTCCCCCCACAGCCCAGCAACCCAACAACCCAACAACCAGCAACCCCATCCGCCGACCTCCCTGGCCGACGCAGCCTTGGCGTAGTCGGCCGACCTCCGTCTTCTCCGTGTGCTCCGTGTACTCCGTGGTTCAAAAAATAATCTCTCGCAAAGGGCGCAAGGACCGCAAAGAAAAGACGGTTAGATCATGAAGAAGCCGTACCAAGAGCGCAAAGGCTCACAAAGGGAAGAACCATCATTGGTAATCCCCCCGCAAGAGCGGGCTCATCCCGCACGGGTACCCAGCCTGCCGCGCCGCAAGTGTGCGCGGCCGGCGAGATCCTTGAGGATTTCCACCGGATCAGCGAAGCGTGTCAGCATGATCAGTGCGGCTATTACATACAGCTTGTGCTCGGCCTGATGGTACAGCGGCACCCGGTAACGATCAAACACGCTTGCGGCCACCTCGCCCGCCTCGCAGCTTACCCCCGTGATGTCGGCCGGCAGGCAATGCATGTAAAGCGCCCGTCCGTCGCGCGTCAGTTTCATCATCTCCTCGGTGCATTCCCAGTCGCGGTGCCGCGCATTCTCGGCAAGACATTCCCGCTCGAGCTCATCCAGTTCGGCGGTTCGTCCGGCCCGCAATAGATCACTGCGCCGCTGCATTACCTCGTGCGGGGCCCAGCTCTTGGGATAAACGATATCCGCCCCACGGAATGCCTCGCGCATGTCGTTGACGACGGTGAACGACCCTCCGGATTCCTCCGCAAAACGCCTTGCGGTTTCGATGTTTTCCGCCCGCAGATCGTAGCCTTGCGGGTGCGCCAGAACAACGTCCATGCCGAAACGCGTCATGAGACTGATGATGCCCTGGGGCACGGAGAGGGGCTTGCCGTAAGACGGCGAGTAGGCCCACGTCATTGCGATACGACGGCCCCGCAGGCTTTCCAGCGACCCGAAAGTCTTCTCGAGATGCTTGAGATCGGCGAGGGTCTGCGTGGGATGATCGCGGTCGCACTGAAGGTTTATCACACAGGTGCGCTGCGGCAGTACGCCTTCGCGGTGCCCATCCTCCACGGCACGTGCGACCTCCAGCATGTACTCGTGCCCGCGCCCGGGGAACATATCGTCGCGGATTCCGATGACTTCGGCCAGGAACGAAATCATGTTGGCGGTCTCGCGCACGGTTTCTCCGTGTGCGATCTGGGACTTGCCTTCTTCAAGGTCCACCAGCGACAAACCCAGGAGGCTCGCGGCGCTGGCGAAGGAAAAGCGCGTGCGGGTGGACTTGTCGCGAAACAGCGAAACGGCTATGCCGGACTCGAAAACCCGCGTCGACATATCGCTGTGATACATTTCCTCCAGCACGCCGGCGATGGACAAGACCGCCTTGATCTCCTCGAGGGGGTGATCCCACGTCAGAAGAAAATCGCGGTCATGCAGTTCGCTCTTGAAGGCCGCCACGGCGGCCAGCAACTCTTGCAGTTCTTTCTTCATCGTCCGTCTCCACCCGCCGCGTTACCGTTGCTCAGTCCGCATATTCCTTCAGCAACCCGGTTCTCTCGTTGAATTGGTCGATGAGGCGATCCCATTCATCGACCTGTTCCTGCGAAAATATCTCCTTCCAGAAATCTTCGTCCCAGAGTTCTTCCAGTTCGCGTACGCTTCGACCCTGCTGTTCCACCCACGTGAAATACTTGAAATTGTGCAGAGACTTGCGGTCGAAAAAGGTCAACTCCCGCATGTGGTCGGTAGTGATAGCGTCCAGGCACTGGCCATGCTGCCGGCGGGCATCGTCGCGCGAGTACGGCCCGATTTCCTCGCGCAGTTCACGAATGCGCGAGGCGTACAATTCCATCGAATCGGTCAACGGCGTGAAGATGACATGCCGGCCGTCGAACCCGTAGTAACGTGCGGTCTTGATACAGGCGACGAGATTGCAGATGGATGATATTCCCAGCAAATCGAGCTTCGCAACGGTCTCCTCCGGCACTCCCGAGGCGGTCAGTTCGCGGCGGCCTTCTTCCTCGTTGAACAGGCGCATCAGGCGAATGACCTGCTCATCGTCTACGGCGCAAATCATATCCATGTTGCGCACGTTATGGATCCAGGGCACGTGTTTGTCCCCGATACCTTCGATGCGATGGGCGCCGAACCCGAACTGGTAAAGAGTCGGACACTGGAGCGCCTCGGCCCCGACCACGCGGATATCGGGATATCGCGTGCGCAGGTAGTCTCCCGCCGCAATGGTGCCCGCCGAACCGGTCGCACTGACGTAGGAGGCCAGCCGACGCCCGTTACCGTGATAGTGCTTCTCGAAGATCTCCTCGATGATTGATCCGGTCATCTGGTAGTGCCAGATGGCGTTGCCGAACTCATCGAACTGATTGAAGATGACCACTTCGTCCCCGCGTTCCCGGCGCAGTTCCCAGCACTTGTCGTAGATTTCCTTCACGTTGGACTCACAGCCCGGCGTGGCGAAAATCTCGTCGGTGCCGATCTCCCGCAGCCAGTCAAATCGTTCGCGGCTCATCCCCTCCGGCAGAATCGCAATCGCCGGACACGCCAGCAGGGAACAGTCGTAGGCCCCGCCCCGACAGTAATTTCCGGTGGAAGGCCAGACGGCCTTCTGGCGCGTCGGATCGAAATTACCGGAAACCAGGCGGGGCACCAGGCAGCCGTAGGCCGCCCCCACCTTGTGGGCCCCGGTCGGAAACCATTTCCCCACCAGCCCGATGATCCTCGCCTCAACCCCCGTCAACTCCGACGGAAACTCGATCCAGTTGCCCTCGTTGAACCCGCCGCCCTTTTCCGTGGGTTCGTTCTTCCAGGTGATGCGGAAAAGGTTGAGCGGGTTGACATCCCACAACCCCACGTCCCGCAAGCGCTTGACGATCCCCGGCGGTACCAGCGAAGGGTCCTTCTGCTGCGCGAACTTGGGCAGAATGATCCCCCTTTCACGCGCGCGCTTAATTGTACGGGACAAGACTTCTTCGTTTATGGATTGGATAATCTTCATGATGGATCCCTATCTGAAAGACACCCGCGGCGCCGCCGCCCCGCCCCGCTGCAGAGCGCCCTGCTCCGACATGACTATGGGCATAGAATACATCCGACGTGCCACCTGCAGCCCAATCTCCCGGAAAAACCGCGCGGTGTCAAGCCGCCACGCCACGGCCCGGATACCACAGGATGTTTCCCGGGCCGCCTCGGAGCTGGTCATCCCGCAGGAAAACATGTAACCTGATGATCGCCGACGACATATCACGGATCACACGGATAATGAAAAGGACGATCATACGGTCACAGCGAGGGCTCCCCCTGAACATGATCCTAGTGGTCCCGCTGGCGCTTCTGTTGCTCGTGGTGGACCTCGGTCTCTGGACCGCTGCCCGCCGTGGTGAATCCGCCGGATTGACAAACAGCGATGACGAACTCGCCGGCCGCATCGCAACGGCCTTGGACCGCTACGCCTCGCAGTTGCAGCTTCTGGCACGCCTGCCCGGTGTACTTTCCAGCCTCGCGTCCGAAGAACAAAACCCGGCCGGTGACCCGCTTGGCATGGAAGAGGCCTGGCGCCACCTGACGGAGAAAGACCCCGCGGTGTCACGCACGATCAGGGGCCCGGCGGCGCAGCTTCTCCGGCTTCTCTCCGAAAATGATCCTTTCCTGGAACGGGTGCTCCTGACCGATTCCCGCGGCGTTCTCGTCGCCGCGTCTTCAAGAACCGAACATTACTTCTTCGCGGGCGAGGAATGGTTCGCAGCCCTGCAGGGACTTCCCCCCGGCAAAGCCGTCTGCCGCATGGAAAATGCAGGCAAATGTTTTATCGTCGTACCGGCCGGAACGCAGGCCCGTGCCCGCGGGCTGTTGCGGGCCGACGTGGATCTCCCCGCCATGACCGCCGGCGAAAATGCACTTCTGGAAGGCAGCGGGCGTCTCTGGGCGGTCGGGCTCGCTAACGGGCGCAAGTACCGCCTGGCCGGATCGGAACATCTTTTCAACCTCTGGGCCGTGAGTCTTCCCCACGGCGTCTGGCCGAAAGGCCGGCGGACATTCGCCACGATGGGTATCGAGTCCGCAGCGGTCAGCCTGCCGACAAAGACAATCGCAGCGCCCCCGGTAAGACTGGTACTCGTGCGCAAACGCGGCCTCCTTCCGTTCTCATCGCTGGTCTTACTTATCGGAATAGGACTGAGTGTGCTTATCGTACTGGCCGCCGCCCGCCTGTCGGAAAAGTGGATCCGCCGCCGACTGCTGGATCCCCTGGGAGAGGTGGCACGTGCCGGGCGCTGGGTCATCCAGACGGCCCTCGGCCGTCCCGTCGAATTGGATACCCTCCCCGGGCTGGCCGGGCCTTCACACATTTCCGAAGGATCGCTGGAAGAAAAATTGGAGGAGTGGCTGCGCGAAATCCGTTCCGAAGCGGAACAGGAGGTCGCCGCCCGGACGACGGAGATGCAGCACGACCTGGAACTGGCGCGCGAATTCCAGATGGCCTACCTCGACCGGCCTTATCCGCGCATTCCCGCTGTACACATCGAGGGGCGTCTCCGCCTCGAATTTCATCACTGCTACCATCCCGCCTTGGCGCTCGGAGGTGACTTCTTCGACATCATCACCCTCGGCCCCGACTGCGCCGGAGTCTTCATAGCCGACGTAATGGGGCACGGTACGCGCAGCGCGCTGATAACTTCGATTCTGCGTACGCTGATGGGCGACCTTGCCGTCCAGGGGCGCAACGCCCGCCATTTCATCGGCGAAATGAACAAGCAGTTCTGCCGCATGATCCGCACAATCCCAACCCCCCAGTTCGCATCGGCCTTCTACTTCGTGGCCGATACGACCGCTCGCGTGGCCACCTATACCTCGGCGGGCCATCCCTCCCCGTTCCATGTGCGCCGCAGTATCGGCCGCATCGCCCGCCTGCCCGTGCCGGAACCCCACGGGGCCGCCATGGGATTGATACCGGACGAAAAATACACCGGGGGCCACTGCCGACTGGTGGACGGCGACGTCTTCATATTCTTCACCGACGGTCTCTACGAGGCCCATGACGCCCGGGGAGAAGAATTCGGCATCAAACGCATGGAAAGCGTGATCCGTTCGGTCATGTACAAGGACGTCCATCAGATCGTCGACGCCCTCTACGAGGCGGCTATCAACTTCATCGGGGATGAACCCGTCGCCGACGACATCTGCATCGTGGCCGTCGAGGTGACCACCAGTCCGCTGACGGAAACCCGCGCCGAACCCGTCCGGCACCGCGACTGACTCCGCCGTCAGTCCGGCGGAGACGGGATATAACCCTCTTTCATCATGAGATCCGTCAACCCACGCGCGCGGCTGATCAGGCGCCGGGCGCCCTGCAGGATCTCCTCCCGTTTCAGGGGACGTGCCGCCAGTCCCTGTTCGGCCGCCTTGAGCCCGACCGCCGCCGCCTCGCGCGCGAAGACCTCCCAGTCGTCCATGGTCGGTAGAATATGCTCGGCATCCAACTCCGTTCCCACTTGGGAGGCCAGCGCCTCGGCCGCCGCCAGGCACATTTCGTCGCTGATCGTTTTCGCGCGTACGTCGAGCGCACCCCGGAATATGCCGGGGAATCCCAGGG
Source organism: Kiritimatiellia bacterium (assembly GCA_029934055.1). Taxonomy (GTDB): domain Bacteria; phylum Verrucomicrobiota; class Kiritimatiellia; order B70-G9; family B70-G9; genus JAOZMZ01. The sequence goes on along the minus strand of JAOZMZ010000003.1, from coordinate 71,421 downwards.
AATTATTGACCTGGTTCGGAAAATCGGAGCGGCCCGTGGCGACCACCGCCGCGCCGGCCTCCCGGGCCTCCCAGGGCCAGATCTCCGGCGTCGGATTCGCACAGGCGAACACCACCGCTGCGCTGTTCATGCGCGCAACCCACTCCTTCCGGATCGTGCCCGGTCCCGGGCGGGAAGCCGCTATGACCACATCGGCTCCCTCGAGCGCCTCCGCGATAGCGCCCTGCCGTCCTTCGGCGTTGGTGGTCTGACACAATTGCCACTTGGCGGCGTATATATCCTTCTTGGCCTCGATATCCGTACGGTGGGCTCCCAGTATGCCGTGACTGTCCACGACCAGACAGTGCGCCGGATCGGCGCCGCGCATGAAGATCAAGCGCGCCGCAGCGGTATTGGACGCCCCGCTGCCCACGAATACGATGCGCACGTCTTCAAGTTTCTTGCCGACGACGCGCAGGGCATTCAGCAACCCGGCCAGAAGCACCGTGGCGGTCCCCTGCTGGTCATCGTGCCAGACGGGTATCCGCGCCCGGCGGCGCAGTTCATCCAGGATGCGGAAACATTTGGGCTGCGCAATGTCTTCAAGGTTGATGCCGCCGAAGGAAGGCTGTAACGCCAGAACGATTTCTATGATGCGGTCCGGATCCTTTTCATCTAGCATCACCGGCACCGCATCCACCCCGCCGAGATACTTGAAGATCAGCGCCTTGCCCTCCATCACCGGCAGACCGGCCTCCGGACCGATATCCCCAAGCCCCAAAACGCGCGTGCCGTCGCTGACCACGGCGACGGTGTTCCACTTGCTGGTATGATCAAACACCCGTTCCGGATGGGCGGCGATATCCCGGCATGGAGCCGCAACCCCGGGCGTGTACCAGATCGCGAAATCGTTCACGTCGCGCACACAACACCGGGGAACAATTTCTATCTTGCCCCGGTAGAAAGGATGCAGCCGCATGGCATCTTCCAGGGGGGCCGCCGCCCGCGCCTCGCGCGATTCGTCACTTTCACCTCGCCCGTCCGTCATGATGTGGATCCCTTCATTCCGTCGCCATTGCAAAAACAGCAAAGTATCAGCTTCGTGCAGGGACAGCTCAAGTCTTTTCCCGCCCCAGCCATCGTGAATCAGGCTGGCATAGAAACGTCGTTTCGTGTAGAAAACAGGCATGATGCGCAAAACGCGGCTCAAACATGACCCGGAAAGCATGCGGGCCTTGCCGGCGAAACGCTGGCTCGCGCTTTTGCGATGTATGCTGCTGGCGCGCAGAACCGAGGAGCGGCTCGTGCGCCTCTATCACCAGGGCCGCATATTCGGCGGCGTCTACACCGGAATCGGCCAGGAAGCCATCGGGGCGGCCTCCGCCCTCGCGGGAAAGGCCCATGATCTATTTTCGCCTTTCATCCGCGATATGACCGTCCACATCGCCCGGGGAGAAACCCTTCTGACGATTTTCCGCCACTATCTCGGGCGCGCCACCGGCCCCACACGCGGTCGTGACGGCAACGTACACTACGGCAATCTTGCCAATGGCGTCCTGACCATGATCTCCCACCTGGGGGCCATGCTCTCAACTCTCACCGGCGCGGTCATGGCCCGGTTGCGGCGCGGATTCGATACCGTGGGAATCGTTTACTTCGGCGACGGCGCCAGCAGCACCGGCGATTTCCACGAGGCGCTGAACTTTGCGGCCGTATTCAATGTTCCCGTCATCTTCATGCTGGAAAATAATCATTATGCCTACTCCACCCCGACCGACAACCAGTACCGTTGCCGCCACCTCGCCGACCGCGCCGTAGGTTACGGCATCCCCGGCTACCGCGTGGACGGCAACGACGCCGTCGGGCTGCACCTCTTCACCACTGAACTCATGGAGGAAATGCGCCGCGATCCCCACCCGGTGCTCGTGGAGTGTGAAACCATGCGCATGCGCGGACACGGCGAACACGACGATTTCGCCTACGTGCCGCGGGACCTCCTCCGCCGTTTCGCACGTCGCGACCCCATCCGCCGAGCGGCAACTTTTCTCATCAAAGCAGGCTTTCTTGACAGCCGCCGCTTCGACGAAATGGACAAAGAATGTCTCCAAGAAGTCGCCCAGGCCTACCGGCAGGCACTCGCCGAACCGGAACCATCGGCCGATACGCTCCTGGAGGGAGTCTATGCATCGGAGTGAAATCACCTACCTGGAAGGCATCCGCGAAGGACTTCTGCGCGTCATGCGCGAACATCCGGAAGTCCTCTTGTACGGGGAAGACGTGGCTTCCTTCGGCGGCGCTTTCAAGATGACCGTCGGGTTCCTGGACGAGTTCGGCCCCGAACGCGTTTTCGATACGCCCGTAAGCGAGTCGGCCATGCTCGGCGCCGGCGTCGGCATGGCCCTGCAGGGTCTGCGCCCGATCGTCGAACTCCAGTTCGTGGATTTCGGAATGACCGCCGTCCACCAAATCATGAACAATGCCGCCATGACCCGTTATCGTACCGGGCACGGCGTCCCCCTCACCGTACGGGCACCCTGCGGCGGCGGGTTCGGCGGCGGACCGTTCCATTCCGAGGAAGTCGAAGCCTTCTTCTGCCACATGCCGGGGTTGAAGGTGGTCTACCCCGCTTTCCCGGATGATGCGCGCGGCCTTATTTACTCCGCCGTGATGGATCCGGACCCGGTGGTTTTCCTGGAGAACAAGTATCTCTACCGTCATGTCAAGGCCCTCGTGCCACAGGACTTCGAACCGATCGAACTGGGCGTGGCCCGTATCTGCCGCAGCGGCACCGATGCAGTCGTCATCACGTGGGGCGCCATGGTTCACGAGGCCCTCCACGCCGCTGATGAACTCGCATCCGAGGACGGCTACGAAGTCATGGTGCTCGACCTGCGTACTCTCAAACCCTACGACCGGGATGCCGTCCTTACCGCCGTCGCCGCTACGAACCGCGCCATGATAGTCCACGAGGCCTGGCATACCGGCGGTTTCGGCGGAGAAATCGCCGCTCTCATCGCCGAACACGCCTTTCACCTGCTGGATGCCCCCGTGCGCCGCGTGACCGCCCCGGATGTCCCCGTGCCGTTCGCTCCCGCCCTTGAAAAGGCCTACCGGCCCGACGCCGGGCGGATCGCCGATGAATTGCGCAGATTGATAGAATATTAGCAGGAAGCGAACCATGAAACATGTACCCATAGTCATGCCGCAGATGGGCGAAAGCGTCGCCGAAGGGACAATCGTCTCCTGGCACCATGATATCGGTGACGAAATTCATGCCGACGAAATCATCGTCGAGGTCGAAACCGACAAGACCAATGTGGAGGTCGAAAGTCCGGCCTCCGGCCGCCTGGCCAGCCAACTGAAACAAGTCGGTGAACGCGCCGCCGCCGGCGAAGTGATCGGCATGATCGAAACCGCCGATGAAACCTCCGAAGCGCCGACCGTCAAGCCCTCCGTCTCAAGGGAGGATTCCGGTAAACCCGTGGAGCCCACCCGCACGAATGCCGCGGAGGCGGTGGAATTACCCGCAATGGATGAAAACTTTTTCTCGCCGTTCGTCCTGCGAATGGCCCTGACCAATAACGTCACCCTCGACGAGTTGCGCGCCATCCGCGGTACCGGCAAAAACGGCCGGGTCACCAAGCGCGACCTCCTCGCGTACCTCGCCCAGCGCCCCGTCGCCGCCGCAACGGTCGAATCCATCACCGGCAAGCAGCGGCCCGGCGAAAGGGAGCTGGCGTCCCTCGGCAAGGTCGTGCCGATGTCTTCGATCCGCAGAACGATTGCGGATCACATGGTGCAGTCCATCCGCACCAGCGCTCACGTGACCATGGTTCACCCCGTCGACATGACCCACATCGTAGATCTCCGTACCCGCATCAAAGAAAGATTCGAGAAACAATATCACGCCCGCCTGAGTTATACCGCGGTCATGCTCTTCGTTACCGCCCGGGTGCTGAAGGATTTCCCCGCCATCAACGCCACGGTATACGGCACCAACATAATCATGCGCAACGAAATCAACATCGGGTGCGCCGTGGCCCTGGCGGACGAAAGCCTGGTCGTGCCCGTGGTCCACCACGCCGATCAGAAAAGTTTCCCGGAAATCGCCCGCGAACTGGCCGAGCTCATCCGCCTCGCCCGCCGGAAAACACTCAAGCGTAAACACGTCGAGGGCGGAACCTTCACAATCTCGAATTTCGGCGCCTTCGGCAGCCTTCTGGGAACACCCATAATAAGCCAACCTCAAGTCGCCATCCTCGGTATGGGGGCGGTTTTCAAGGCCCCCGTGATCGTAAACAACGACATCAGCATCCGCGACCAGCTCTACCTCAGCTTTTCCTTCGACCACCGGGTGATAGACGGTGCAATGGGTGGCCGCTTTTTACGGGAAATCCAGGAAGCCGTCGAATCCCTCGATGAAAGTATTCTCGCCGTGGACCACATGAGTTCCGACCCAGGCGGCCATTAGTCTGCAAGACGCCCGACCCCGCCGCAAGGCTCCCCGGCGAATCACAGCCCGGACTCTTCCGAAGCTTCGCTCTCATGGGCGGCGTCAAGGGCCGAGTGAACCTCCGGCGGCGCGGTCTCAAGAAAATGCTCGCCGGTCAAACTGATGGCCCATGCCCCCAGCGGCGCAGTCAGCAGAATACTCAAGACCGCCACTGCCAGAATGATATCACCCGGATGGGTGTCCATACCCGCCGCCTTCATCGCCGCCAAGGGCGCTGCGCCGATGGCCGCCTGCACGGTGGCCTTCGGAATGTACGCAATCACCACGAAAATACGCTCACGCACGTTCAGATCGCTGCCAAGCAGGCAAACCCAGGTTCCGACACTCCGCGCCACCAGCCCGAGAAAAATCAGCGCCGCCCCGGCCATCCCTGTCCGCCAGGCCAAACTCACGTTCACCTGTGCCCCCACCATGGCGAAAAGAATGATCTCCGCAAACACCCAGATCTTTCCCAGCTTTGCGGAAAGTTCATGAGCGTAATGTTCGCGCTTCTCCAAGATAATGAAGCCGATCGCCATCACCGCCAGCAGCGCCGCAAACGGCAACCGATCCTCCAGGAGATGCTCCACTCTCACCAGAAGAATCGAAATGCCCAAAATGACCAGGATCCTCTTCGTCGCCCGTGGATTGAACCTCTGAAAGAGCAGGTACAATCCCCAGCCGATCAGAAGGCCCACACCTACTCCGGTCAGGATGGATATGGGAATCCCCGCCAGCTTCCAGGCGATACTAACGTGACGCCCCGTATACGCACCTATCAATACGCTGTAGACTACGATTACAAAAACATCGTCTATCGAGGAGGCCGCCAGCAGCAGCGTCGGAATACCTTTGCGCGCACCCTTGCGCTCCTCAATGAAACGGATCATCAGGGGCACAACCACCGCGGGCGAAACCGCAGCCAGCACGGAACCCAAAATGGCCGACTCCATCATCGTCAGGCCCAGCAGGTGGGGCCCGAGAAACATTATCGCCACCCCCTCGAAAAGCGCCGGAATGCACGAAAGCAACAGAGCCATGCGCCCAACCCGCGCCAGGACATCCTTGCTCAGATCAAATCCGGCCCGCAACAGGATCACGATCAGGGCGATCAGGCGCAGATCCGAGGAAACCCCCAAAAGCGCCGGAGAAAGAAGGCCGAGCACATACGGTCCGAAAATCACGCCCACCAGCAGCATGCCGACCAGTCCCGGCACACGGGCATGCCGAAACAACCAATCGACCAGCAACCCGAGAATTATCAGTTCCGCAAGTCCGACTGCCATTTTCCCATCTCCTTCCCGGTCCCTTCAGCACCTTCGAATATGAACGCGGTCAGGAGTCATCAGCCCACATGCGGCGGTTTCCGGCGGAACCCCATCGCCGTTGACAGTAAAATGTCTGCGGCTTATATCCCCCTGCTGGCCGGACACACAAGAGAAAAGCACGAAAAAAACAACCATCACGGCCGCCCGCCCGGCAGGCAAGCCGTCCGGGACCCGCGCTCTGCAACCTTCATCGTTGACGGATGGGGTTTAACCTTTTACTTCAAGCGATTGACCGGGTAAAAAAGGATGGTCATGGAGCAGTCACGAAAGCAGGCAGGAACATCACAGGCCTGCGGATGGAGCATCGTCCTCGGTTCCGTTCTGGCAGGGGCCCTGTTCATCCCGGTGGCAAGTTGCCACCGCAAGGCCCCACTCCCGTCCCCGGAAACGATTGTTACCAATGCATGGAATGACTTCCGGCTGGGGGAGTATGACCGTGCCGCCTCCGGCTTCGAGAAAGCGCGCGCCCTAGCGGCAACAGGGAGCGTCACCCGTCGCCAGGCCACCTACGGCCTGGCAACGGTCTGGGGACTGCGCCTGCCGATAGTCTCCCAGGACAGGAAGCGGGCCCGGCGCCTATACCGGGAAATCATCACCACGGCGCCTCGTTCCGATCTGGCGGCCTGGAGCCTCCTGGCTCTGGCCCGCATGCAACATCTCGTGCCGGTCGGCGAGGAGCCTGATTACGACGCTGTGCGTAAGGCCTACCGCGAGGTGATCCGCCGGTTTCCCGATCACCTTGCCGGCCAGGAGGCCTTCATCTACCTGCAATCCACGTATGTCGCCACCCTCCAGACCAATGACGCCCGGCGGGCAATCACATCCCTGAAGAAATTCATCCGTGAACATCCGGATTCCGGCTTCGTCGGCGCCGCCTATTCTCTCATGGCGGTGAGTTACACAACTCTCGGCGATCAGGAGAAACGCCTGGAGGCGGAAATTCAGGCTTTCAAGCACGGCGAAGTGGATCCCACCAATCCTTATGTCGACCACGCCTGGACATACTGGAACATCGCAACCATTGCCGAGTTCGAAGTCGGGGATTTCGAGACGGCGCGAAAATACTACCGACGCCTGATAAAGGAATACCCGACGGATATCCGCAAGTATGGCGCCAAGCAGGCCCTGCGCCGCATGGACGCCGTGGAAAAACGTCTGCGTCGCGCAGCCGATGGCGGAAAAGGCCGGGAGGGGGCGTCATCGTGAAGCTGGCCGTATTCGATTTCGTGCGTCGCTATACGGCTCTCATCGTCATCAGCGCTACGTTCCTGTGGTCTGCGGTGGCCATAGTCACCTATCGTACCCGTGAAGCCCCGCCGGGCACGATCACCCTCCGCATAGGCCACTGGCAACTGGAAACAAGTGTACGCGATGCCTTCAACGAAATGGCGGCCGACTACGCCCGTCTCCATCCCCGTGTACGCATCATTCAGGATGCCATTCCGGAAAGCATCTACGGGCAATGGGTCAGTACTCAACTCATGGGCGGGACCGCACCCGACATTCTGGAACTCGGGCTGGGACTGCCCTATCATATCTGGGTTTCGTACTACAACCGCTACTTCATTCCGCTGACCCGTTCCGTCAACCGTCCGAATCCCTATAACCGCGGCACGGATCTCGAGGGAGTACCCCTGCGGCAGACTTTCAAGGACGGCATGCGCAATTCCTACGTTGATGAAATGCAGGAATATATAAACATTCCCCTTTCACAGTTCGGTGTACGCATTTTCTACAACCGCGACCTGCTGAAAAAACTCACCGGGCTGGATACCGCCCCGACCGAATACCGGGCTTTTCTGCGCGTTTGTGAGGAAATAGAGAAACACACCAATCCCAAGGGGCAACCTTACATCGCCATCGCCGGATCCAAGTACCATCTGCCGATGTGGGAATCGATGATGTTCGACCCGTTGACCTATGCGCTTCACCGGCGTTGCGACTTCAACCGCGACGGGTTTGTCGGTAACGATGAGCTTTACGTGGCGTTCAAGACCGGTCGAGTCAGTTTCGATCATCCGGCGCTGCGCGCCCGTTTCAAGATGATGCACGAGGTCACCAGCCATTTCCAACCCGGCTACACGGGTCTCACCCGCGACGAGGCGGTTTTCCTTTTCGCCCAGCAGAAGGCGGTCTTCATTTCTACGGGAACTTGGGACGCACGCAGCCTGCAAAAACAGGCGGAAGGAATCTTTCGGGTCGGCGTCATGGATTTCCCGCTTCCTACAAAGAGCGATCCCGAGTTCGGCTCGGTGGTCGAAGGCCCGATCTATGAGCGGCCCATGGGAGGGTTCCCCTTCGGGATAACCCGCACGTGCGCCCATCCGGACGTGGCCCTTGATTTCCTCCTCTTCCTCGCCGGCCAGAAACAAAACGAAAAGCTCAACCACATCATCGGCTGGATTCCCAGCGTCCGCGGAGCCAAACTCGACCCCATGCTGCGGGCCTTTGAACCCCACCTTGAGGGCGTCTATGGCTGCATGAACTTCTTCCTGGGCGGAGAGACGTGGATAAAGTGGCTCCAACTCTACTCTCTCTACCAGGTCAACGAAATCTCGTACCGTGAACTCGCCGACCAGTTCGAGCCCTTCTATAAGAAACAGGGAATCAAAGATTTTCTCGAACAGCAGCGTGACTGGCGCCGGGGAATGCACGTCAACGAAGAGTTTCTCGCCGGCATCCGTTCACGCGCCATGTTCGCCTCCGGAGACCAGGCGCGTTCATGGTGGATCAAGTACCGCGTCCTCACCACGCAACGCCAGGTGTGGCCGGAAATAAGTCACGCGCGGCAAATGAAGCTTCTTGAGAAAGGTCCGGACATCGGCGCGGTCGGCCCCTATGAATACAGTCCGCGGGTTCTGGCCCGGATAAAGCAACGCGTGGCCCGTCGCACGTCCAAGGAGGGCTCCCAATGAACATGCGCGGCACGGCCTGGAAACTGATCCGCAACAACTGGGAGATCTACCTCTTCATCCTTCCTACGGTGCTCCTGGTAAGCATCTTCCAATACTATCCGGCTGCCAGCGGTATCTTTCACAGCTTTTTCCGCTGGAACGGGGCCGACATCTCCGAACCGGTCGGTTTTGGCAATTATATCGATCTGGTAAAGAACAGTGCCTTTTGGAATTCCTTCCGCGTGGCCTTCATCATCGGCATCTGGAACGTCGTCAAAATGATTCCGGCCTTGGCGGTCGCGGTAGCCATCCACCGCTGCCGCAGTCCGCGCATGAGATTCTTCTACCGCATCATGTTTGTCATCCCCATGGTGATTCCCTATCTGGTCATCGTCCTTATTTGGCGCTCGTTTTTCTTCGAGGCGACCTCCGGCTACCTGAACCTCTTCCTTAAATCATCCGGCCTGATTCATGTCCTCGATTATCTCGGACGCCATGTCCTTGGACTGGGTGATCTATTCTCTCCCGACAGGTCTCCCGCCTGGCTCGGGCACCCGAAGCTGATTTTGACCGCATGTATCATCTGGGGCTTCCCATGGGTCGGTTCCTTCGCGGTACTGACGCATCTGGCGAAACTCCAGGCGATCCCGAAGGATATTTACGAAGCGGCCGAAATAGACGGGGTCAACTGGTGGACCAAGTTCACCCGCGTGGAACTGCCCCTGATCACGGGCTCGATCTACATCAATCTGGTCTTCACTATCATCGGCACGATCAAGGACGCCGGAACCGTTCTGGCCCTGGCGGGATTCGAGGGCGGGCCGGGTGGTGTCGTAACCGTCCCGGCCCTCTTCATGCTGCGAAAGGCGTTTATGGACCAGCGCATGGGGTATGCCTGCGCCGTCGGAATCGTACTGACAATGGTCGTGATGTTGCTGCAGAAACTCAGCAATGTCGGCCTGCAATGGAACTCGCTGACCCTGCGCACCAAACGCAACGTGCGCATAGTGCTCCTGACTCTTGCCGGGCTGCTGACTCTCGCGGAACGTCTGACCTTTGTCGCCGCCGCCCTTTTTATCGTCGGCCTTCCATACAGGTACCTCTTCCGCCGCCTCGCTCTTCGTGACTGGCTCACGCGCCTGCCGCTGCTGGCTCTGGGCGCTCTTTGGGCCGGCGGAAAAATAGACCTCGAAATGCTGGCACAGGGCCATGGGGTCGTGGCCGCTCTTTTCACGGTTGCCATGCGCATGGAGGGGTTCCTGCAACTCCTGCTGATATTTTTCGGGGTTCCGTGGCAACTGCTCACCGCGCCCGTTGCTACGCTATATCTCACCTTCCAGGAGCGCCGCTATCGCCGCTTCACGCAGACCCTGGCGGAGCGTTCCCGGAGAGTGCTCGAAAGGGAATCGAGCGCCGCCTATCGTCTGGCACGTACACTCGGCCAGCTCCTCTTGCGTTTCTCCAAGCATGCCTTCATCTGGGCCGTGTTGGCATTCGCTTTTCTGCCCCTCTACCTGATGGTGATCGTCAGCCTCAAAAGTAATCCGCAGTTTTACGAGGCCCCCGCCCTTCTCACCCATCCGGTCCACTGGGAAAACTGGAAGGTTGCCTGGGACCTCGTTACGCCGACAGTGGCCAACAGTATCTTCATTTCGACTTCCTCGACCGTTCTGACGCTTCTTTTCGCCCTGGGCGGCGCCTACTTCTTCGCCCGCGTCCGAATGCCTTTGTCCGGATTCCTGTGGAACGCCATCCTGGTGCTCATGATGATGCCGGCCATCGCCAATCTCGTTCCTCTCTTCCGCCTTCTGCGCGACATGAATCTTCTTAACACCTTGACCGCCCTGATCCTCGTCGGCGCATCCGGCGGCCAGATCTTCGCAATCTTCGTCTTGCGCAATTTCGTCGCCGACATACCCCGCGATCTGTATGAAGCCGCTGAAATAGACGGCGCCAACCACTTCCAGCAGCTGCGTAACGTCGTCCTGCCGCTTTCCGGCCCGATTCTGGGAACCGTCGGAGTGATGCACTTCATCGGCCAGTGGAACGACTTCGTCCTGCCCCTGATCGTCATGCGGGACCACGCGCGCCTTCCCGTGATGGTGCAGCTCCTGCGGATGGCCGGCGAATACATCAAATTCTGGGGCCCGCTCATGGCCGGGTATGCGATCGCCAGCGTGCCGATCATCATCCTTTTCATCTTCTCCATGAAACTTTTCGTCCAGGGCATGACCGAGGGCGCCGTCAAGGGCTGAGGATCTCCATCCCGAATCATATTCCGGCCTTGTATTCGCATGGCCTGCCGCGTAAATTCGAATGGCGGCGCGGTACGCCGGCGGCCGGGTATGCCGCAAGGTGTGCATCATGAAAACCGTACACATACTCCCGGTGACAGCGCTGGTGATTTTGGTGTTCGGTGCTTCCTGCACCCGCTCACCGGTCATCGTCATCCCCCCAGATAAGATAGACCAGCACCAGCTCGCGAATGCCGAACGGATCGGCCGACGGCTGATGATGGCCTGGCGCGACGGCGTATACGAATCCTTGAACGAGGAATTCACCCCCGACATGCAGACCGCCCTGTCCCCCCGCGCCCAACGCGCCGCCGCGGAACAAATCCGCGCCCTGTTCGGCGATTTCGAAGACATGAAATTCGTCGAGGCCGTACGCCTACGCAATTCCCCGGGTATGACCATTTACCGTTTCCGCGGCAAGTTTTCCGCAACCGGCAGCAATCCCGAAATCCGCGTCGTTCTCGACGCCCACGGCCGCGTGACCGGATTCTGGTGCCTCAAATGGCGGCGGCGGATCAAGACCTGAAACGCAGCCGCACCGCGGAACAACCGGCGGCGCCGTTCGTATTCACACCACGCCGGATCCCTGCCGCGCGGGACTCTGCCGCTCACCGCCGGAAGGCATCGCCGGAGTATCCCAGACGGCGCGCGCGGTCCAGATGGCGGGCGGCCAGCTCGGTCTCTCCAAGCTGAGTGTAGAGAAAGGCGAGGTTGGCCTGTAACTCAAGGCTGTACGGATCACGCGCGGCTGCACTGCGCCATACCTCGAGAGCCTCATTTGTCTTTCCCTGCTGGTAGAGCAGTCCGCCCAGGTTGATCGCCGCAATGGGTGAGTACTGGGGATGCCACCGCAAGTCAAGCGCCTTGCGGTAGCAACGTTCCGCCGAAGCCGTCTGCCCGCTGCGATCGTAAAGGGCCCCTTCAAGAACGTACGCCGTGGTCAGGTCCGGATACTTCTGTATCAGACGATCCAATACACGGCGGGCCTCAGCGTAGCGCCCCATGCGGCTGAAAACATCCGCCAGCGAATAGTAGCCCCGCGGACACCACGGCGCTCCCTCAACGGACTGCTGCGCCAGGTGCAAGGCCGTGCTCAATTGGCCTTTCTCCCCGACGATTACACGCGCCAGCTCCGCCCGCGCGGCGTTGTTCCAGGGAGCATTGACGACCGCCGCCTGCAAAAGGCGCCTCTCCGACGACCAGGCCGCCGCCCATAGCGGCACATACAACGCTGCGGCGGCCCGCCACGCGATCAGAATCACAACCACTAGAGACCACCACCGTTCCGCTTTGACCCCTCTCTCACGCAGACGCCGGAACCCTGTCATCAGCATCCAGCCGACCGCTACCGCCAAACCAATGCTGGCGAAGCTGAGGTAATAATCGGCCATGGGTCCGTTGTAGAGTGGTACCAGATTGCTGAGTGGGAGAATGGCGATGAAAAAGAACAGTATTCCAAAAACAACAAACGGTATCCGCCTGCGCAATCGCCATAGCATGACGAAAATCGCCGTCACGAGAATCCAGGCTGCCGCTGCCGCCGGCATCATCCCCGGCGCCTGCGGATCAAACGTGCTCAGAATGGTCAGTCGGCCGAAGGGCCACAGCCAAAGCCCCAAGTGATATATCATCAGTAAGGCCGCCGAAAACGACATCATCGCCGGTGGTGCGGGCGCAATAGACAGAATTCCGACCACCGTCGAGGATACGTGCCACCGAAGCAGCACGAAATAGCCCAGGCCCAGTGCCAGCAGTAGGGCCAGGGCCAGGGCCCTCCGCGGGACGCGTCCGGTGCGACGGACGATCAAGAATTCACGAATGATGATCAATGCGGGCACAACGATCGCCGCCTCGTAGGCCGTCATCGCCGCCACATACAATATTCCTGCAACTGCCAACCAGGCAGCCGCGCGCCCACCGGTACTGTATGAGAAATTCTCCCAGCTCAGCAACGCACCCACTCCCATTCCGGTCATCAGCAGAATGTTGGCACAACTGAACCATGCCACCGAACTGACCAACGTAGGCGCCAATGCCCACAATGCCGTACTGGCGTAGGCCGTCCGGAAATCCAACCCCAACCGCCGCAGGTAATACGAAATCATGTTGGCGGCCAACAGCAGGAGACCCAAGGATATCACGCGAGCCGCTGTTCGATTCCTCCCGGCCGCACGGGTTACGAAATAGTACAGGAGATTCTTCGCCGGCCTGAAAAATCCGTAGCAGTCGGCGCCCCACACCGCGGAAATGCTCTGCATATTGCCGACGTGAGCCAGTTCATCGTTGTCATCCAGCAGAAACACCGCATTCAGGACCGGCAGGTAAGCCAGCGTCAGCACCACCGAAAGAATCAATCCGGCGATCAACTTTTTGCGCTTCTCTCCCACCGGGGAACCTTCCATCACACCGGCCGAATTTCGGGATCCTCGCCCCTCTTCACTCGCCGCCGCTCCGCGCCCCGTCGTCGGGAGGAACCGGCGGGGTGGAAACCTTGGAAACACGCAACGGATACCGCAGCTTCAGATCTCCATCCAGCAGAATCTCTATCCAGTAGGTACCCGCCTTGTCGAACGATACGTTCATGAACACTTCCACGTTGGTCGCCGTGGATTCCGGAGAAGGCAACCTGACCGGAATGTCCTTTCCTTCGGCGACAGGATTCTTCTGGTCGGGGCCCAGGATACGGGTCCGCTGCCGGAATTCACCCTCGCCGCTGCACCACCGCGTAACCATGAACAGACGCGGGTAACGGATCGGCAGGCTTCGTGCAGCAATGGCGTCGAACAAACCGATGAGAATGAATTTCCCGTTCCTTTCCTGCCTGACGTCGTCGCACAAAATGCTCGATTGCAGATCGGGGATCATGTTCGTGTCCTCCGTGACATATCTAACACCCGCCACTCTCGCCCGAGAAGCATATCATCCGCTCGCGGCCATTCCAACCCCCGCCTGTCCGGGGGCCTAACCGTACTAGTAGGCGTTCCGATGGGCGAAAAAGGTCATGATCAGTATCTTGAAATCAAAGGCCAATGACCAATTTTCAAGGTAATAAAGATCATACTTGATGCGCTCATGAATGCTGGTACGGCCGCGCAATCCATTTACCTGGGCCCAGCCCGTCATGCCGGGCCGGGAGGCGTGACGCCACATGTACCGGCCGATATCCTCGCGGAAACGTTCCACAAAATGAGGACGCTCCGGGCGGGGGCCGACAAGGCTCATGTCTCCCCTGAGGACATTCCAGAACTGGGGCAGCTCATCAAGATTGTAGCGCCGCAGAAAGCGCCCGATCGGTGTGCGGCGGGGATCCTCCGGAGAAGCCCAGACCGGGCCGGTCTCCTTTTCGGCATCGGGATACATCGTGCGTAACTTGTATAACGTGAAAACGCGGCCTTTTTCGCCACAGCGTTCCTGCCTGTAGAAAACCGGCCCCGGCGACTGCCGCCGTATGAACAGTGCAGCGATCCCAATCACCGGCGCGGACACGATCAAACCCAGCAACGCCCCGATGATGTCTTCGATACGCTTGAGAACACGGTTCCAGAAAAAATCCAAAGGCCACTTGCTGAGCCCCAGCAACGGAATTCCGTCCACCATCTGAATCTCGACATCACTTGTGAGTACGCGGAAAATATCCGGCACGAGGAAAAAATCCACCATGTGCTTTTCGCAGTGCAGGATCACGTCCACCATCTGGTCACGTCTCAAGGACGTGTCCGCCAAAAGCAGCTGATCGGCCCCCTCCTCTGCAAGAATCCGGTCCATATCGGCAAGGCTTCCCTTGACGAGTTCCACCGGGACCATCTCGTCTCTCTCCGTTTCCCCCACCTGAAGAAACGCTACCACCTTGGAGCGCAGACGCGGTTCTTCCTCAAGGGCCAATTTCAGACGCGCAGCGACGGCATCGGTCCCGACGATTATGACGCGGCTGTCGGCCTGGCGCCTGCGTGCAAGGCGGAGTTCGATATGGAAAAGGATCCCGCGCTCGATCAGAACCAGCAGACTCACGGTGAAAAACGACAACAGCACCGTCAAACGCGAATAGGGCGGCTCGGTGCGGATGGCGAAAGCCAGGGCGGTCGCCAAAAGGATACCCAAAGCCACGGCCCGCACCAGCCGGGGGATCTTCTCGGCGAACGTGCCCGTTTGCGGCCGCACATACAGACCCAGCGACCGGAAAATGAAAAGAAATAGCAATGTCGCCAAGGCAGCACCGTAAATGTAGAGGGAACGCGGTGGACTGCCCTCATGCACCATCGGTATCCACCCGCTGTCGAAACGGGTCCACACCGCCAGCATGAATCCGGCAAAAACCGCCAAGGCGTCCGCCGCCGCCGCCGCCGCACTGGTAAGCACATCGAAAGTATCCCTGCGTCGCATGGTTCCCAAGGATACCCCCGCCGGGCGCAGGCGACAAGCCGCTCCGCTCAGGATACGATGCCCGGCAGGACCCCGCTCACTTCACCGTCGAGCACGCTGCGCACCACCCGTCCGAGCCGATCGCCCGTATACGGTTTCTGCAGCAACGAAGCTTCGGCACTAGAATCTTTCTCGGCAAATACCTCGTCGGAAAACCCGGAAACATAAAGCACCTTGAACTCGCGCCCCGTGCGGCGCAGGCGGCGGACTAGTTCCTTTCCATTCATCAGGGGCATGACTACATCGGTCAACACCAGATGGATCGGCCCGCGGTAGGTATCAAAAAGCAGGAGGGCCTCACCCCCGTTACCCGCCTGCAACACGTTGTAGCCGAGCTCCTGAAGCACCTTGACGGTAAACATCCTGACCGACTCCTCGTCTTCAACGACGAGAATGGTCTCCGTCCCCCTGGGGGTCTCCGCCGCCCGGCGGTCGGGCAGGACTTCCGCAGCCAATTCCTCCCGACGTGCAAAGTACAGGATCACGCGCGTCCCCTCACCCGGGGCAGACTCTATGTCGATCCACCCTCCCGCCTGATGGACTATTCCGTAGACGGTGGAAAGACCGAGTCCTGACCCCCTGCCGGTCTCCTTCGTCGTGAAGAATGGCTCGAAAACATGCCGGCGTACTTCCGGTGTCATTCCCGTGCCCGTATCCGCCACGACGATCTTCACGTACGTGCCCGGGCTGAGCTCGGCGCGCCCCTTGCAAAAGGTTTCATCCAATTCCACCAGAGACGTCTCGATCGTCAACTTGCCGCCGTCCGGCATTGCATCCCGGGCGTTGATCGCCAGATTCATTATCACCTGTTGCAATTGCGCCGGATCAATAATAATGCCCCCGAGATTCTCTCCCAGCACCGTGGCGATCTCGATGTCCTCGCCCAATGTGCGCCTCAAGAGGCGATCCGTGTCCGCAATGATACTGTTGGGATTCACCGGTCGTGGATGACTGGCCCTCCGCCGCCCCAACGTCAGAAGCTGCGATGTCAATTCCACCGCGCGCTCCCCGGCATGAATCACTTCGGCAAGATCATCCCGGACCGGATCCTTGTCGTAAAGATGCCCCATGGCCAGACGTCCATATCCCAATATCGTGGTCAAGAGGTTGTTGAAATCATGGGCGATGCCCCCGGCGAGACGCCCGAGCGCCTCCATCTTCTGAGCCTCGACAAGCTGCTCCTGGCTCTTTCGCAATGCCTCCTCGGCCTCGCGACGGCGGGCGACTTCTTCCTGAAGACGTTGATGATCCAGACAGGCATGAATGGAATCGGCGAACTTACCGATTACATTCCGCAGATAGTTCAGGTCCTCCTCGCTGAAAGGCTCCTTGCGCGTATAGGAAAGCAGCTTCAACACCCCCAGATGATTCAGGCTCAGCAACGCCCAAACGCCGCCACGGATGTTTTTCTCGGTCGTCACTTCGGTGAAAAGGGGATCGCCTGCAGCCACCGTCACTGCCGTCTCCTTGCGCAGAAGCCGGAATATGGGATGAGAAAGGGGCAACTCGCGCTGCTGAACGTAGAACTCGGGTTCGGCGTATACCATGACCGCATGCGGCTGCCCAGAATCCTTCCGCGGACTCAATAATTCAGAATTCAACCAGACCGCCGCATACCCCAGGTTCTTGCGCGCCATCAGAGTCTTCAGAAAAATGTCACAGTTGCGTCGCAGATCGGAGGATCGGCCCACCGCCAGCGCCAGTTCGTACAGGACCGACATGTCCGCGATCGTCTTTTCGAAACTGTCCCGAGGCTCCTTCATTCTTCCAACAGGGCCGCGACCACCACGGTCTTATTGAAATATTCCAAAAACCCTTCCCCGTACGAAGAAATTTCCCCTATCGAAAGGAACCCTTCCGTGGTGGCACACCCACACAGGTCCTTCAGGCGTTTCGCCACGCTATCCATCTCCCTTTCGTAATCCTCCTGCAGGAAAAGAGAACGTGAAACGCAATCCACGACCAGGCATCCCCTCGGCGTTCCGCGGCTGCTGGCACAGCACTCTTCGGCCGCATCACGGGCCGCCGAAATCAACGACTCCTTCTCCCCCTTCATTATGCTCAAGACGGTGTTCTCGGGGATCTCCCCGACACACCGGATCTCACCGGCACTGTTCACGCTGATCGGGTCGCGCACAACATACTCGGCCCCTTCCTTGTATATCCCGAACGGATAACGGGAACTCACCGAGTAAAAATCAGCGGTGGTCAGGTGACAACCACAGTCGGCTTCCACCGCCTCGCGGTATACTGTGAACGCCCTGCGCCAGTTCAGTTCACAGATCACGTTGCCCCGTGTCCTCGTTGCCACCAGGGGCCCTTTGAAGCGCCGCCACCCGTGACGCACCCCCAGCGAACTCTCGAGAGGCACAATCGCACAAAAGGCTGCATCGGCAACCGGGCCCTCGTTACTGAAAAGGCATTCCGTCCGCCCCGGCTCCTCGGTGCCGGCCCCGCCGCCGATATATCCCACCGCGTTACCGAGGCGCCTGAAAATCTCCGCGGTGTAATCGGCAATGTGGGTCGTCCACCCATCCACAAGAATAAACGCCGTGTAACGACGAGCTGCTTCCCAGTCCACACAGTTTTGCAGATCCTTCATCGCCTCGGTCGTGCGATCGAGCCCCGTCGTACGATGAGGGCGCCCCACCACCGGTAAAGACATCACCACCGCCCCGCTCCTGTACACCCGCCCGTCATGGATCACCGCCGGAAACACCCCCCCCATGAAACGCACATTCCGCCGGTTCAACTCCCGCACCAACGCCTTCAGGGCCGGATGCTTCTCCTGTGCCAGAAAGATGAGGACCATGCCCGTCTCCTGCGGATGGATATCATCAATCGCCTTGAGAATAGGCCTGATCCCCGTCTTCTCTACAAACATCCTGTCCCCCTGCCGCTTCCTACATGTTGATTCAACCCTCTCGCGATCGACAGGCGTGCAAACCACCTGCCACCGCTACCGAGTTGAATATATCACGGCGGCACACTACAAGGGAAGGGAATTGGACGCCGATTCGCCGTTGAATGCACCCGCCGCATCTGAAGGCGCCCCTTCCAGGCACGGCAGATAGATACGAAACTCCGTGCCCCGCTCGAATTCGGTGTCGAGTTCAATATACCCCCCCATATGTTGAACTATGTTGTACACCGTCGAAAGCCCCAACCCTGTTCCCTTTTCCTTGCCCTTGGTTGTAAAAAAAGGGTCGAATGCATGCTCGCGTACCTCTTCAGACATGCCGCATCCGAAATCACGGACACTGAGGACGACATATTCACCGGGTTGTATCCCCAGCCGACTCCGGCACTCTTCGGCCGTCAGGGTCACACGCGACGAACGTACGATCAACCGGCCGCCCCCGCCCTGCATGGCATCGCGAGCATTGACGACCAAGTTCATGATCACCTGCTCCAACTCCCCGCGATCGGCCATGACGCGTGCGTAACCCGCACCGTGTGAGGCTTCGAAGTTGATCTGACTGCCCACCGCCCGACGCAGCACCGGTTCAATGCCCTCAAGAACCTCGTCCAGCAATACCGGTTCCCGCCGCACCTCGGTACGCCGGCTCAGCCCAAGAAGTCGCCGGGCCAAACGGGCGCCGCTCTCCGCCGCCCGTACCATCTGGGTAACGTCACGCCGCACGTCCTCCGGAAGATCCCCCTCCTCGCGCAAAATCTGCCCGGTATTGATGATGGTCGTCAGCAAATTATTGAAATCGTGTGCGATGCCCCCGGCGAGACGCGCCACACATTCCATTTTCTGGGCCTGAACGAACTGCTTCTCCAGTTCCACCTCACGGGTTATGTCGCGGACAATGCCCACATAATTCACGATCTCACCCGTCGCGGAACGCATAGGGAATATGCCGATCTCCGCATTGAAATAAGCGCCATCCTTGCGCCGGCTGGTAAGACGACCGCGCCAGACTTCGCCCTTCTCAAGCGCGGTGCGGATCTCACCGTACACGCTGCTGCCCTCACGCTCTGAACGAAGGAAGAAAGTACTGCGGCCCAGGGCTTCTTGCCGCGTAAACCCCGTAATCGTCTCGAACGCCGGGTTCACATAGCGAATGATTCCACTGGTGTCCGCCAGAATGATGCCTTCGGCGGCCTGCTCAATCACCGTGGCCAATCTGGCTCGCTCCGCCTCGGCCCGCCGCCTCAAGGTTATGTCGCGCACGATGGCCAACACGCTCGCTTCATCATATGGCGCAATATGCGCCTCATACCAATGACGTTCACCTTGCAGAAAAAGATCGTACTCGAAAACTTCCACCCCCCCGCTCTCCAACACGCGGTGGATGTGTTCCCGCGCCCCGCGTGCAATTGCCTGCGGCAGAATATCCTCCAAGCGACGGTTCAAGAATTCCGAAGGGCGCACCGCAAGCACCGATTCGTCCGGGGCATGGCACGCCATGAAAATACCATCCCGCGAGATCCGGAAGATGATATCCGGCGTGGTATGCAATATCGCGTTGATTTCATCCTTTCGCGTCTGAATCTCGAGGTCCCGCTCATGCAACTCCTGCATGTTGCGATGGATGAGAACGTGCAACATCAGCGCCGTCGCCAGGACATATATCCACCCTTGATAGATCTGGACCAGCGAAAGCGCCGCCACATCGCTGACCAGCATTCTCAAAACGATGTTGGAAAAAAGCGTCCATCCTCCGCCCACAATCAGGTATAGCAAGGTAATCCGGAATGCCGCCCGTTCACCGAAGCCGTTGGGGGTCGTCTTTCCGGAATTTGCTTTTGGTACCGCGCTCACAGTGGATGCGTACTCCTTGCGCGAATCTAGTTCGGGGATATGTACACAGCTCTTTTATCGCTGACTTCTATAGCACAATTCTTGTGGGATGACAAGAAAAATTGGGCGCGCTCCCAGCAGGCTTCGGCAGTTGCCCCCCCCTACTTTTCAATGCGAACGTTGTCTATCAACAGGTGCCCACTATTACCGCATAAGGTCAAAATGTTCAAAATAGTCCAGTCGGACTTGCGGTGCTTGGTACGGTCGTAATCAAATCTCAGAGTCTGCCAACGATCGAACTCGACCACCTGAAAGGACGACTCGTCGAAAATCGTCTGCGCAGACTGAATGGCGATCCCCAATTTCAGCACGTCCCCCCGGAACTCCTGGCTGTCGGCGAAAACGTCCAGCAGGACAGCCCGCCCCTCCTGTATGTATTTGCGGTACTTGGCAGTCGCCGCCGCCTGTGACCAACCCGGACGCGTGAGGATCATCAGGCATCCCCGACCCTCGCGGCCCTGCCCCCTTGCGACCTTGATCCATACAGCCGGCTTGGTTCTTCCCATCTCCCAGCCGTCGAGGCCCCGGTGATTCCACCGGCCGATACGATGCTCCATGCCCGCCGCCAACGTGGAACTCAACAGAAGTGCTGCTATCGTGCCGACTGAAGCATGTCTTCTCATGGCAACACCTGAATGCGATAGAACACCGGATCTCCCGCAGTCGAACTGTCCGTATGATAATTGGTCGGCGGAGTCGCCGCGATATTGGTCACGTAGCTGCAGAAACCGGCCAGGAGGTTGGTGGTCCGGCTCAGGGTATACACGCGCCCGGCGACACTCGCCCACTGAATAGTTATCCCCCCCGGTCCGGATGCCGCCCCCCCGCTTGCTATCTCGAATGCAGAACCCACATCACACGGATCGGTCCCGGCTATGTACTCCTGAAGATTGCCCAACCCGTCTCCGTCGGAATCCGCGCAAGCATCAGCGTTGGTCGGCCCGCCGAAATTCTGCGTCTCCCAGTCGTCGGGCATCCCATCACAATCCGTATCGCGAATCACGTTGGTGAGGAAATATGAATCCCTGATATGATCATAGTATGAAGTGTAAGCCACCGTTCCCGTCCCCTCCTCCACTATTCTGAGGTCCTTGGTAAAGCCGTCCTCGAACTTGCGGACGTGGAACCAGTTGATCATGTGGATGTTGCGGAAGCAACGCGATATGGAAACATAATCCGGATGAGCGTCGGGGTCGGCGGGATCAGCGTCGGCATAGTCGCTCAGGGAGTAGAGCTGATCGTACCAGTCGCGTTTCCAGCGCAAATTGTCCTCGCCGTTCGTCAGTGTAACGCGGGCGCGCCTCAATTGGTCGATATAAATGTCGTTGGGTGTATCTCCGCCCCGGTTGGTGAACATTTCCAGCTTCAACATCCGGATGCTGTCCCACTCGAAATCCTGCGCCATATCGAATGCGCTGAAGGGTATGATTATTTCCGTGTAGTTACTGTTGGCCAACCGCGTCATCACGTAGGCCTCATTGCCGTTGGTCTCGGAGTAATCATTGTCTACGGTGATCCTGATCTTGGGATCCGGACGGTTGGCATGTCCACGCTTGGCGTACAGGACGATCGCGTTGCTGTTGGTCCAGTTCTGCTCCGGAATCGCCAGACTGCACCCGTTGCCGCCGATATACCACTGCTCCGAATTGGTAACCACGCCCGAAATCAACAGCGCATATTCTCCTGCGGCGGAATCGCTCGTCTGCGTCCAGGTGATGTCTCCCCACGGCTCAAGGTCTTCGCCTTCCTTCCACCAGTCCTGCTCAAAACGGTTCGATACCGTGCCGATCCTGAACTGCTTCAGGTACACGTCGGCGGGCTGCCTTCCGGGGGTCCCGCTCAGCAATTCAAAAATGACGGACTGGACGTTGCTCCACTGGAATCCCTCGTCCACTTCCATATAGGTGAAATCAAGCAGGAGATCGACGTAGTTGGTGGGTGTAATCACCTGACTTATGCGTGCTGTCTGTGAACCGCCGTCCACAAGCGAAATCGCCAGCAGAGGTTCCGCAAAATTGGTGTCGGCCGTGGAACGCCGTGCCAAAAGGGCGATATGCGTCAGCCCTTCCCAGTCTCGATCGCCGGCACGCAAGGAAAATCCATTGCCCCCGATGTAGTAGTTGCTGTTTGCATCGAATCCGCTCATCTTCAGCGCGTTGCTGGGATATCCCGCGTAGGGATCGGACACCAAGCTCCATGAGTGCCACCCCCCGTTGGTATCCGTGGCATCCGTCCAGGGATTGTCATTGCTGCCGGCCGGCCACCAATCCTGATCCCGGTAAGCCGCCGGCGACAAATTGACCAAGTGCCAGTCATCCACGTAAAGCGCCGCCGGCGTTGTATTGCTTTCAGTCGTCAGCAATTCAAGGACCAGCGCGGAAACGTTGCTCCAGGTGAAGCCCGGCGTCACTTCCATCTCGCTGAACGGAATCCGCAACACGTAATAGGAGCTTTCCGAGACGACCCGTTGGACGCTGGCGGTTCCCGTGATCCCGTCGGCTTCGCTCCTGACCGTGATCCCCAACATGGGCAGCGCCCCCCCGCCGGGCGCATGCTTGACTGTCAACTCCATGCCGTTGAACGCACTCCAATCGCGTGGAGTCTCGTGGGGTACCGTTGCAAGCCGAAAGGCCTTGATATAGAGCCCGGCGGGATCTCTTCCGGCGGTTTTCGTCAGCATGTGAAGCTTCAAACTTGTGACGTTGGTCCACGCGAATCCCGCCTGAACGTCCATATTGCTGTAGGAAAGCAACGCCCATTCGTAGCTCGTACCGCCCACTACATGCGTGACCGTGGCGGTATGGCCGTCACCGTCGATGATATCGAGCATCAGCATCGGGTCCTCATGCTCCTGATCGGCCGCCCGCCTCAACAGAAGAGCCACGTGTGTGCCGGCGCTCCAGTCCATGTCACAGGGCCTGAACTGACATCCGTCGCCGCCGCAATAGTTGTTCGCGTTGGAATCGGTCCCTGTCATCAGCAGGGCCTTCGGCGGATAACCGGTGTACACATCTTCGACCAGCCGCCACACCTGCGTCCCCTGCGGGTCGCTGCCGTCTTTCCACGGAATGGCCTCCGGCCCCAGCGGCCACCAGTCCTGATCGTGTGCGGGCGCCGCCGAAACCAAAGCGGCGAAAAATCTGTCGAGACTCACGGCGGCCGGTGCCTGGTTGGAATGGCTGGTACATAACTCGACCGTGTACCCGGTGACGTTGGTGAACGTAAAGCTTCCATTGAGGCTCATCTCGCTGAAGCGCCAACGCACAGGATACCAATCCGTGCCGGTGACCACCTTCTCGATGGTAGCGGTGCCGCCATCCGGACTGCGCAGCCCGATCTTGAGCACCGGATCGCAGTTGGTGCCTTCGTCACGGTGCACCCAAAGGCCCATCCCGCTGAAATAGGAAAGGTCTGCTCCGGGACTACGATGTTTCACTTCCAGACGCTGGATATATATCGGCGCCGGCGTCAGCCCGTTGCTGGCGGTGAGCATGTTGAGCTTGAGACTGCGGACGTCTCCCCAGTCGAACCCCGCCTCAACCACCGCGTTGGAGAAATACATGTAACGCTTGGAGTAATACGTCGAGGAGAGCACATGGCTGACCACCGCCGTGTAGCCGTTTCCATCTTCAAGTTCCACTTGAAGAATTGGATCAACGTTTGTTCCTTCGCCGCGGCGGGCGACGAAATAAATTTCGCGACCATCGCTCCAATCCCGTTCCTCTTCCGCAAGGTCGAACCCGTCCCCGCCGATATAGCCGTTGCCGTTCGGATCGGTACCCGTAAGCATGAAGGAATTCGACGCAAAGGGCTCTCCCCAGGAATCCTCCACCACCTCCCAGACATGCGTGCCGCCGAGATTGTCTTCCGGATCGACCAGCGGCACAAGGTTGGTCCCACGCGGCCACCAGTCGCGGGCGATGTAATCGGCGTTGGTCAAGTCCACCAGGTCCCACGCATCAACACATACGTATCCGGGAGACTCGCCGGGGACGCTGGCGGACAACTCGAGCGTGACGGCCACGATGTTTGACCAGGAAAAACCGTTGGAGACCTCCATCTCATCGAAATACACATGCAAGGGATAATAACCGCTCGCATGCAGGGTGCGCTCAACGGACGCCTCATATGTAGCATCGTTGGTCAGGCTGCGGATCCCGATCCTCAGGATCGGCTCAGCATTGCTGCCCGGAACGCTCTTGACCCAAAGCTCGAGCCCGTTGTTCCCACTCCAGTTGGTGCATCCGCTGAGGTAGCGGCCGTTGCCACCGACATACGTCTCGCCCGGATTCGGATCCCCACCGAGAGTGGCCGCGTTGGTCCCCTCGGCCGCATCGCTGGTGTTGCTCCATGCCAGGTTGCCCCAGCACCAATTCCAGGGCGTGGTGTCTTCAAAGTCGTCAATGGCCACGTGATTGGTTGTCCACAAACCGTCTCCCCAGACGTTCTCGAAATCCGCGAGATACAACACCGGAAAATGGAAGTACTGCTGCCACCCATTGCGCCCCGTTCCTCCCACATAGGCGCCGTTGCTGAAGCTGTCCATTGCGCCGAGAACGCAGGCATTGGTTCCCTGGACATAATCCGCCGCATTACTGAAATAGACCTCCCCCCACGGTCCCCAGTTCCAGCGCTCCTTCCAGTCAAAATCGTCGATCCATGTTTCATTGGAAATAGTCAGCCCGTCCGAATTCAGGTCCTGGAAGTCAGCGATCGTTTTCACCTCATCGAATGGTACGCTTCCAACACCTCGTCCATTTCCACCTACATAGGTTCCCCCCGCTTCCGGGGAACCGCTCATCACCAGGGCGGCGGTACCCTCGGCCGCATCGCTGGTGTTGCTCCATGTACAGCCGTTTGTGCCCCAAGGGCCCCAATTCCACGTTGCAATGTCCTCGAACCCTTCCACCCATGTGCGGTTGCTGCTGACCCAACCGTCACTGTTGAGGCTCTGGAACTGCGCCAGGAGATTCGACGAAACGAAGTCCGGACCATCCAGCGATTCGAAACCGGCTATGATTATCGTACTGGTGACACTGTATTTCGGCTCAAATGCGGCGGCGGTCTCCGCGATCATCATGGGCTTGTGGTGCCCTTCGGGATTGTCTGGGTCTGAAAACATCCAGTAAAAATCCTCGAAAGTATCGTCGTAAGGGTTGTCGTTTTCCTGCCAATACCCTTTCTGCACGGCATTGCGGAACTGGTAATCGAGGACATCGTTGCTGTTGCCGTAGGACCAGCCGTTGTAGACGCTCAGACCCACCCAGTCCACGTACTCGTCGCCGGGATACACGTCCTCGTAGTACGGCATCGGTTCCGGGCCGTTGCCCTGGTTCGGGGCCCACACGAGAGCCACGTTCGGCGCATTCGAGTGCACCAGGTCGGCGAAATTACGGAAGGCCGCAATGTAGGATTCATTTGAGACCGTGTCGGTAATGCCCATCTTCTCGGAATAGGAGGGATGCCAAGGATACCAGTCGCCGTTTGCTTCGTGGGCAAAGCGCAGGAAGATCGGAAGGGCGGCCCGGGCGCAATTTGTCGCGAAGGCCAGCGCCGCGTCGTAGGTTTCCTGGCCCGGGCCCCAGTCGGGTGCATAGAAATCTTCAAAATCCACCATCGGCTCCAGGATCAGGTGAACCGCCGCCCCGGGATAATTGCTCTTGATCATCTCGACCCATTCCTGCGGAAACGGATCTTTCTTGAAAACCACGAACTTGGCATACACCGCATGCGTCTTGCCCGCCTTTTGATTGAACTCGGCGATTTCATCGGCGGTGCCGCCCTGCTCGAGAAGTACGCCCAGATAGACTCCGTGCAATGGTTCATATTTTCCATAGTTCGGCGGTGTAGAGGAACGCTCCACCATCTGATAAAAGCGCGCGTCATCCCATTGGCAGGTCGCCACCCGCTGAGTGGCCGCAATGCGGCCGTCGGCGAAGTCACAACGCACAATAACCTTTTCCAGGCCGGCACATTCGGCGGTGTGTACCAGTGAAAGGAATACCCATTCATTACGGTTGGATGCCAGGGCCGAATAAACCGTGGTGGTCACCGCATAACACATGCCGGTAGCGGCCCAGAACTCCATCCCCATCGTGGTCGCGGGATTGGTATAGTTGATCTCCGCCTTCCCGGAGATTTCAAAACGGAACACATCCCCCCGGCTCGCATCAACGTAGACATCCTGCCCGAAGCCCCCACACTGATTCCCGGCCGCGTAGAAGGCATTTCCGGCCCCTCCCGTACGGTGGGCCCAGGTGGCACGCCCGGCGGCGGCATAGTACCACCAGTTGCTCGCCTGGCCACTGACACCCTCTATTTCAAACCCCCGGTTTTGCAGTAAATCCGCCGCGAAACCGGACGTGGCCGCCAAGAGAAGTGCAATCCAAACCTTCTGCACGAGGCACCTCCAATGTGAACCGGTACTGTACCGGTATACATTAAAATACCCCCGCAATAGGAATTTTCAAGTCTTTTTTCCAGAATCGTTCCCCCGACAAACACACCTCACCTGCAACCCGGGAATATCCAGAAAACAGCCCGTTTCAAAAAAAGAGCCCCCGCGGGATCCTTCCGCGCCTCCTCAGCGTTGATAGGTCGCCGGGTCAATGAAGGGCAGATCGTATTGCGGACGAAAACGCGGCTCCTGTCCGTAAAAACTTCGCGGATTGTCGAAAAGAAGACGCTCGATCTCTTCCTGTTCAAAACCCTGATCCCTCATGTAGCCGGCCACCTTGGGCAGGGTCAATGGATCCGATACGCCCCAGTCCGCCGAACTGTTGACCAGCGTATGCTCAGTCCCCCAGCGGCGCAGAATGTCCACCACCCGGCGGGGATTGAGCTTGGAATAAGGATAGACTGTAAGTCCGGCCCAACATCCTGAATCGCGGGCCAGGTCCATTGTCTGCTCGGTATTATGATCAAGAATCGTGCGCTCGGGATCAATGCCCATCTCCCGCAGGATTGCAATCGTCCGCTCCACCCCCTTGCGCTTGCTGACCTCGGGCGTATCGTGCGGCGAATGAATCAAAACGAGCATATTCAATTCCTGCGCCAGAGCGAGTTGTTCCCGGAAAACCTCTTCCTCGTTGCGGGTAATACGGTTGAAGCCGATCTCACCTATCGCCACACAACGCTCATGCTGAAGATACGGGCGAATCCCCGCAAGCACCTCGCGCGCCAGACCGAGATCATCGGCTTCCTTTGGATTCACGGACACACAAGCATAATGATCAATCCCCGATCGGCGCGCCCGCTCCCTCTCGAAATCCAGGATGAGCGGATAGTAATCGAAAAAACTGCCGGCATGGCGGCGGGACGCTCCCAGCCAGAAGGAAGGCTCCACCACCACGCGAATACCGGCCTCGTACATCGCCCGGTAGTCGTCGGTTGTCCGCGAAAACATATGAATGTGCGGCTCGATGATTGTCATGACCGTCTCCATGCAAAACAATATTACTGGCCGTCGCCGACGCTTTCATGAGCCGTCTCGACCAGTTTGCGTAACTGGTCGCGCAGAGCCGCCGCTTTCTCATAATTTTCCGCTGCGACCGCCTTCTCGAGATCTTCGCGCAACCGGTCGGCCTCACTTCGGGGCTTGTGACGCTGCAACCGGTGAAGTAATTCCTGAAGTATCTCCTCTTCGTCACCGTCGTTGACCAGTTCCTCGTCGTCACCATAATTTTCCCAGAAGGCCCGAATGTCCTGAATCGCGCTGCGCACGGCCTCTATCGCCTTTTCATAATCGTGATTCTCGGATTCCTTCTCCGCCACCGCGCGCGCATGCATCATGCGTACGTACGGGAAAAACTGAAGAAACTGCCAGGCCAGTTCCTCGTCTACGGCATGCCGTGCCACCAAGTCCAGAATCTGCAGGTTGTGATCCGTATCACGGATCACGCCCTCAAGATACTTCAGCGCATAGAAAGCCAGATACCGGTAATAATATTGCACGGCTTCCTGCTGTAATTCCGCACAGGCCTCCTCGTGCAAGTCGAGCGACGGGTGCCCGGGTGAGATGGTTTTTTCAAGTGACTTGTAGTATTCCAACAACGATGGATATCCACGCGGCGTCGTACCGTCGGGACGGCCCTCGGCTTCCATCTGAAACAGCCCCAGGTCCAGTCGCAACTGAACCTTCGGCAGGCCGTCACGGCCGGTTATCCAGCGTGCCGAGACCCGGTCGGGCTCGTAATCCCAGCCTTCAAGAATTTCGGCGATATCTCTGTTCTTCAACGTCCTTCTCTCCTTCACCAGGCACGTTATTACACTACTATACGACCGGCTTTTTTGAAAGCGCGAATACCAAGTCCCGTATTGTGACGGCCTTTGAGGACAGATATACTCCTCCCCCATGACACTGAAAACACCACTACACGAAGAGCATCAACACCTGGGCGCCCGCATGGCTCCCTTCGGCGGGTGGGACATGCCGATCCAATACGCCGGCATCCTGGCGGAACACGCCTGGACGCGCAGCCATGCCTCGATTTTTGATACCTGTCATATGGGCGAATTCGAACTGAGCGGCCCCACGGCCGCCGCCGACCTTGAAAAGCTGCTCACACAACAGATCGGCGGCATGGCCGAAGGCGCCTGCCGCTACGGCTACCTGCTGCGCGAGGACGGCGGTGTCCTTGACGACCTTACCTGTTACCGTCTCGGACCGGAGCGTTTCATGCTCGTAGTCAATGCCGCAACGACAAGTGCTGATGCCGACTGGATCCAGGCCCATCTGTCTGCGCAAACCACTTTTCACGACATATCCTCCCAAACCGGCAAACTCGACATTCAGGGCCCGAATTCCCGCCGCGCAATCGAGGAGGTACTGCAAATGCCGCTGCCGGATCTGTCATACTTCAGTGCCCGCGAAGTCGAGATTGCCAACGTTACCTGCCTTGTCAGCCGTAGTGGTTATACCGGCGAATGGGGATACGAAATCTACCTGCCGGCGCAGGAAACCGTACGCTTCTGGAAAATGTTTCTGGCCGGGGGGGCGATCCGGACGGCGGGCCTGGGGGCCCGGGATACCCTCCGCCTCGAAATGGGCTATCCTCTCTACGGGCATGAACTGAGCGTAGACCGATCACCCGTCGCCGCATCGCGGGGCCGTTTCATCTCCCTCGAAAAAACATTCATCGGCCGTGAGGCGGTTGAAAACGATCTGCGGAAGGGTGTCTCCCATTACCTCGCCGGACTCCGCCTCGCCGGCCGCCGTGCCGCCCGTGCTGGCGACCGTGTCCTCGCCCAAGGAGTCGAGGCCGGCGTGGTGACGAGTGGATCGTTTGCTCCCAGTCTGGGCACTGCTGTAGCCATGGCCTACATCAAAAACGACCTCTGCCGGCCGGGAACCCAACTCGAAATCGCGACCCGGGGGGGCACCTTGCCGGCGGAAGTCGTGAGCCTGCCGTTCTATAAGAAGGGTACCGCCCGCGGCTGACCGCATCCCGCCGCCGCCAGATTGCGAACGCCCCCCAAGCGGATGTGGGCTCTGGCCGGCAACTATCGCCGGACCGGGTTCGGTCTCCACCATCAACCGAGATCCAGGTCCAATTGCACTTCGATTCTGCGCCGTGACCGGTGGGTGTCGCCGGCACGTTCGCGCCGCAACAACTCATTGCGGATATCGGCCAGAAATGGGGACGGGGCCATACTTCGTACCCGACCCTGCCACTGCCGCCGGCGGGCGTGAACAAGAAACAGTCGCCGGCGCGCCCGCGTCATACCGACGAAGAACAGCCGTCTCTCCTCGGCGGACTCGCTCCCCCCTGCACCGTCCCCCCCGCCCCAGCGCAATGGCAGAAGACCGTCTTCACAACCGGTGATGAAAACCACCGCAAACTCCATACCCTTGGCCGCATGCAGCGTGAGCAGAGCCACCCGATCCGCCCGCGGGTCCAGCGCGTCCACCTCCATCCCCATGGCCAACTCGGAAAGAAATTCGTCTTCGTTATCTCCGCAGTCCGCCGCAAGCGCCTTGGAGGCCGCAAGCGTCTCTCGAACCGCCTCGCGGTTGTCCCCGTCGCTTTGCTCCAACTCTGAGGCAGCCTGCTCCAGGCGAGCGGCGAGGCTCACGCCGGGCGGCCGGCCGTCCGCCGCCAGTACGTCCAGCAATCGCTTCATCAATGGAGAAGATGCGCGCGTGCCGTGAGTGTACCTGTGGTACGGCATGCCGGAACGCGCAAAGGCTTCGACAAGCGCCTCGGCCTGGGCGTCCGTCCGGTATAGGACGGCAAAATCGCCGAATGACAGATCAAGCCCCTCTCCCGCCGCCACCCGCCCACTGTCCATCGAGAAGAAAGTGGCCCCGCCGATCATGCGTTCTATCGTATGAACGACGTATTCCGCCTCCGCCTTGTCCGTCGCAGCGGTATGAATCGTGACGCGCTCCCCCTCTCCCGGCAAAGCCTCCAACACCCGGCGCGGTACCAGAGTCTGCGGAGCCATCGCCTGCAAAGCCGCCCGTACAATGCTTCCGCTCGAACGATAATTCCGCCTCAGATGTACCACGTGTGTCCCCGGATAGTCCTGTGTGAACTGCATGAAAAGGCTCACCTGCGCGCCCCGGAATCCGTATATGGACTGATCGGGATCCCCGATTACACAGATATTCCCGTCCGGCGGCGCCAGCAGTCGTATCAGGCGATACTGAAGTGGATCCACATCCTGAAACTCATCCACCGCTATCCAGCCGAAACGTTTCTGCAGATTGCGTCGGACATCCGCGTTTTCTTCCAGCAGCTTTACCGGCCGGTAAATCAAATCGCTGAAGCCCATCACCCGCTCTCGCGTGACTATCCGGTCATAATCGCGGACACATGCCGGAAGTTCCCCGCCGGATTCCCCGCGACGATGGTATTCCTCCACGTCCCGTAAAAACTCCCCGGCCTTCCGCTTGGAAAACCCCAGTTCCTTCCGGACGATTTCCAGCAACTCTTCATTGGTCACCACCCGCGCCGTGCCGGGAACCCCTTCCAGTACCCCGGCATATTCGCGCATGATCATCCGGCCCAAGCCGTGAAAAGTGGTGATCGTCACGCGCTCCATCAGCGCGGCCCCCATAGCCTTCAGACGACTTGTCATCTCGGCCGCCGCCCGCCGCGTGAATGTTATCGCCAGACACTCTTCTGCCGGTACGCCCTTCTCGCGTACAAGGTACGCGATTCTCTGTGTGAGGGTATGCGTTTTCCCCGTACCGGGACCGGCCACAATCATCAACGGTCCACTGCCATGGCGCACTGCGGCCTGTTGTTCGGGGTCCAACCCGACCTCGGCCGATACGGGAGAATTCTCATTTACCGCGGCTCTCCCGGAACGGCGCACGAAGGCATATTCTTCCTCATCTCCCCCGGCGGCCATCTTCTTCCCCTCAGGCGGCGGAGCCGTCGGCGGCAGATCGAAAAGCACCCCATGAACATGTTCACGGCTGAGTTCCCCTTTGCGGAACAGGCGCACACTGCCGTAGCGCCCATCGTATCCGGCCGAACGGATAACCTCCCCCCGCCGCAGCCGTGCCACCGCCTCCGCAAGCAGCTCCGATCCGGCCCGCCGGATTTCAGCGACGTCGAGTTCGGCCAGAACATGCAGTTCCGGTCCAAGCCGGCGGAGAAGCATCTCGTAGGAGTGCCTGACCGTCTTCGTCGCCGGGCCTACCCCGTGTATCTCTGCGAGTATTTCCGGCAATGGGACCAGACTCCAAAACCCGTCCGCCTCCGGTGGGCGTCTCCCCGGAGGACGATCAGCCAGTTCTTCGACCCGGTACAACACCCCCACCGTCAACGGCTTGCCGCATACCGGACAGATTCCTCCAAGCCGCCGCGTCTCTTCCGGAGTGAGGCATACGTTGCAGTTGCGATGGCCGTCATAATGATACTTGCCCTCCTCCGGAAAAAACTCAACGGTTCCGAGGTAGCCCTTTCCGCTCCGCAAAGAATCACGGATGGAATAATAGTTGAGTTCCGTATCGAAGAGACAACACTCTCGACCGAGCTTCGCGGGAGAATGGGCATCGGAGTTGGAGACCAGGCGAAACTTGTCGAGGGACGCCAGGCGCCAATTCATGGGCGGATCGGAAGAAAGCCCGGTTTCCACCGCAAAAATCCTGTCCGCCAGGTCGCGGTAGCATGCTTCGATCGATTCGAAGCCGGACTTCGACCCCAATACCGAGAACCACGGGGTCCATATGTGAGCAGGTATCAGATAGCAGTCTTCTCCACATTCCAAGACGATCTCCAGCAACTCGCGGGAATCCAGGCCCAGGATCGGCCGCCCATCGGAATCCACGTTGCCGATCCGTCCCAGCCGCTCGCGCAGACGCCGTGCCTCATCGAATCCCGGAACGTAGATCAAATGATGAACTTTCCGGGTCCGCCCTTCATACTTGTAGATCGTCGAGATTTCCACCTGAAGAACGAAGCGCACGCCGAAGCTTCCCCGATCACCCACTGTCTCCTGCGGCAGTTCGCGCTCCAGTTCGGGTTTGAGGCGGAAGAGTCCCGGTTCGGCCTCTACAAGTCCCGACTCCAGTTCGCGCAGCCACGCCGGATGGGTGAAATCCCCCGTCCCCAGCAGGGCAATGCCCTTGCGGGCGGCCCATCGGGCCATGCCGCGAAGGTCCGCGTCGCGACTCGTCGCCCTGGAATACCGCGAGTGGACGTGTAGATCGGCATAAAATTTCATCACACCGCATTATCGCGCCGGCGGACCGTTTCGCAATTCCCGAAATCCCGACCGGACTCCGCTCCCGCGAACAGATCCAATCCCCGTCCCGTCTCAAGCTTGCGGACGTGCCGTCCCCCGTATCAGCCGTTCCGCCGCTCGAAAACCCGCATGAACTCCACCAGCGCATCAACGCCTTCCGGTGGAAAGGCATTGTATATCGAGGCCCGAATACCGCCCACGCTGCGATGCCCCTTCAACCCCTTCAACCCCTGTGTGGCGGCCTCGGCCACGAAGCGCGCTTCCTGCTCTTCGTCAGGCAGCCGGAAAGTCACGTTCATGTCCGAACGGCTTCCTGCATCAGCCGTCCCGCGGTAGTAGTCGCTTTCATCGAGAACGCCGTATATCTTCGCAGCCTTCGCACGGTTACGCTCCGCCATGGCCTCCAGCCCCCCCAGCGCCAGCACCCAGCGCGTCACCAGCATGACGACATATATGTTGAAACACGGCGGCGTATTGTAGAGCGAATCCTTCTCCACGTGGGTGCTGTAGCGCATAATTATCGGCACCTTTTCCGAGACCCTCGCAGCCAGGTCGCGGCGGATAATGACCACCGTTACGCCTGCCGGCCCGAGATTTTTCTGCGCCCCGGCGTAGATCAGCCCGAACCTCTCGACGTCTATCGGCCGCGAGAGCATGTCGGAAGACATGTCCGCCACGATGGGAACGTCCACCTCCGGAAATTCTTTCCATTGCGTGCCGGCAATCGTCTCGTTGGATGTGATATGCAGATAGACCGCGCCGTCGCTGATCTTGATTTCGTCCGGCGCGGGCATGCGGGCCGGCTTCTCCCCGGAGGTATCCGCCACGACGTTGATCTTCGCCTGCAGGCGGGCCTCCTTGATCGCCTTGGACGCCCACGCCCCGCTGTTGACGTAGTCGGCGCTGCCGCCTTCCCCAAGCAGGTTCATGGGGACCAGCGCAAATTGTGCGCTCGCGCCGCCGGTCATGAAAAGCACCGCGTAATCGTCGGAGAGACCCAGCAGACGCCTAATGTTTGCACAGGCCTCTTCATGCACCGCCGCGTATTCCTTTCCGCGGTGACTGGCCTCCATGATCGACATGCCGCTGCCGTGGTAGTCCAGCAACTCCGAACGAACTTCTTCAAGAACTTCCAGTGGCAATGTCGCCGGACCGGGGTTGAAATTGAACACGCGCGCCATCAGAATCTCCTCCTCAATTACTACTGCCGGAAACCACAAACCGGAATGCCGCAATCACTTATCATTCCCAGTAGGTAACGTCAATAACATCGGCATGTACGCGCTGATCGAGGTAACGCCGGATCACCGAACGCACGTACATGCGGAAACGCGGTACCAACAGCAGGAACCCGGTCGCGTCGGTCAGAAATCCAGGCGTCACCAGCAGGGCGCCCGCCACGATAATCAGCAGCCCGTCCACTACCGCCGGGGCCGGAACACGGCCTTCCTCCAGGTCCTGCCGAATGTGCCACAGGATCCGCATCCCCTCCAGGCGCGCCAGGGAGACCCCCACCACACCGGTCAAAACCACCAGGCCCACCGTGTAGATGGCCCCAATGTGCTCGCCCACCTTGATCAACAAGGCCAGCTCCACGATCGGCAGAACGATAAACACAACCAAGAGGATCGAAAAAATCATGCCTCAACCTACATCACCCCGTCCCGTCCCGCAACCCCGCCGCCCCCGACTATCCGGCCGCAAAACTTCCAATCATCGGAAAAAACAACAGGTATTCCTTCCAATCCCCGGAAATTCACCGGTTGTGGCCAACACTCCCGGCGGATCACCCGCCCGTGGGCAGGCTGTAAGTGACCAACGTTAACGGCATTGACAAACCGCGCCCTCACATCCCAAATAAATCTCTGTCGCCTCGATCTCTCCAAGATGCGGTAGTCTGAGAAAACGTAACCGGGAGGTGCCAAATGCAACGCGACCTGTTCAATCTCAAGGGACACGGCACCGGCGTGCGCACCGAAATCGCCGCCGGCATCATTACGTTCCTGACCATGGCCTACATCATTTTCGTCAATCCCGCCATACTCTCCGGTATGATGTTCAACAACCCCACCGGGATGGATTTTGCCGCAGTGACCGCCGCCACCTGCATCGCCGCCGCCATCGCCACCGCCGTCATGGGGCTCTACGCCAACTACCCGATCGCCCAGGCCCCGGGCATGGGCGAAAACTTCTTCTTCGCGCTGACCGTTATTCCCGCGGCAGCCGCAGCCGGATACGCCCCGGGCTGGCAGACGGCACTGGGTGTCGTCTTCATCTCCGGACTGCTCTTCTTGTTGCTGTCTCTGGTGGGAGTCCGCCGCATGATCATAGACGCGGTGACTCCCTCTATGAAAAACGGCATGGCCGTGGGAGTCGGGCTCTTCATCGCCTTCATCGGACTTCACAACGCCGGCCTAATCCTTTTCAATCCCGCTTCCGGCGTCGGCCTCAATCCCCGCCTGGCTTCGCCCGACATAATAGTCTTCGCGGCGGGCTTGATCACCATCGCCGTGCTTCATGCCCGCCGCGTTCGCGGATCGATCCTGTGGGGTATCGCCGCTGCAACACTCTGTGCACTCGTTTTCAAGCTGGCACTGCCTCTCCTGCCGGAAGCCGTTCGTTCCACCCCTCTGATCTCCAAGTCGGCGCTCGTCACGCGTTTTGAACTGCCGCATGGCATCGTCAGCGCGCCGGCCTCTCCGAGTGCCACCCTGTTCAAGATGGACCTGATTCACGCGCTGACCTGGAAAATGCTCCCCTTCATTCTGATTTTCCTCTTTATGGACATCTTCGACACGATCGGCACACTGGTGGGCGTGAGCGAACAGGCCGGGCTGGTCAAAGACAACCGCCTGCCGCGGGCCGAAAAGGCACTTCTCTCCGACGCCGTCGGTACGGTGACGGGCGCCTGCCTCGGCACCAGTACGGTCACCAGCTATATCGAGAGCGCCGCCGGCGTTGAACACGGCGGGCGTACCGGGCTTACCGCCCTCACCACCGCAGTCCTCTTCCTGGCGGCCCTTTTCTTTCTCCCGCTCATCAAGATGGTCGCCAGCTATGCTTCCATAACCGCGCCGGCGCTGGTCGTGGTCGGTGCCATGATGGCCCACAACGTCACCCGCATAGAATGGCGCGACTACACCGAGGCGATTCCGGCCTTTCTGATAATGATCGGCATCCCCCTGACGTACTCAATCGCCGACGGCATCGCCTTGGGATTCATCAGCCAGCCGGTCATAAAAGTCCTCAGCGGCAAGGGCCGCGATCTCAACTGGGTCATGTACCTGGTGGCGGCGATCCTGCTGCTCTATTTCATCTTCATCCGTGCCCGCATCTGAGACGCGCGGGGACGGCCGGCTCCTTGCCCGCAAACAGCGGACTTGCCGTGCGCGGAATTTGCCGGATAATCCTTGCCGGTGCAAAATGACATCCGCGACGATCATGAACTATCCGCGCATACTGGCACTGCTCGGCCTGCTGCTCTCAGTCGGTTGCGGCCGGGCTCCCGATCCCGCCGACCGCCTGCTGGCCCGGCTCGAACCCCAGGGATACGTATCCGACTTCGCCGGGGTCATGCGCCCCGCCGACCGCCGCGTCGCAGAATCCCTCCTGGCGGAACTCGACAGGCGCACGTCCATCCAGGTCGCGGTGGTCACCCTGCCGAGCCTGGAAGGCGCCGACGCCGACGATTTCGCCAATCGTCTCTTTGAGGAATGGGGCATCGGACGCAGGGGTAAAGACAACGGCCTCCTCCTGCTGGCCGCCATACGTGACCGTCGCGCCCGTATCGAGGTCGGTTACGGCCTCGAACCGGTAATCAATGACGCCAAGGCGGGCCGGATTCTCGACAAGAAACTAATTCCACATTTCAAACAAGGCGACTATTCCACAGGGCTTCTTGAAACTACCCGGACTCTCGCCGGAGAAATCGCCCGAGCCAACGGGATAAGCCTGAACACAATGGCTGATCAGGCCTCTCCGAGCGCAAATACAACTCCCGGCTGGCTGCGTTCCTTGCTGAGCCTGCTGTTTTTCATAGCTGCCGTGATCATCATTATCCGCCACCCGATACTGGCATTCCTTTTTCTCGGCGGAGGAACAGGCGGCGGCGGATTCGGTGGCGGTTTCGGCGGTTTCGGCGGCGGCGCTTCTGGCGGCGGCGGCGCCGGACGCGGCTGGTAGTTGGAGTCCAGGCCTGCTATGTATCGAAACAGTCTGAAACCCAGTTGGGAGGTAAGCTGAAATGAAACCGGATAGATTTGCTCAACTTCTGGCGGCAGCGCTGCCGGGCACCCACATGGTGGCCCTCTATGGGTCGGCCGTCAGCGG
The DNA here is from genome assembly GCA_029934055.1 of Kiritimatiellia bacterium. Classification (GTDB taxonomy): domain Bacteria; phylum Verrucomicrobiota; class Kiritimatiellia; order B70-G9; family B70-G9; genus JAOZMZ01. The sequence continues at coordinate 34,177 of JAOZMZ010000003.1, read as the reverse complement.
CGACCAGATCAGCCCGTGTTCCGATTATGACATCCTCCTGGTCTGCGAGAATTTCACCATGGACGACCTCAAGCTCATAACCCCCCTCGTGCGGCGCTGGATGCTGGAAGGCAATCCGCCCCCGCTGCTGTTCACCCGGACGAACCTGGAGCAGGCGGCCGACGTGTTCCCGATCGAAATACTCGACATGCAGCAGGCCCACCGCGTTCTCAGCGGTGACGATGTCCTCAGCGGCATCGTCGTCAGCCGCGACAACCTGCGTCTCCAGGTCGAACGCGAATTGCGCGAGAAAAGAATCAGCCTCTACGAAGGATATCTCGCCGCCGGCGGCCGCCCGCGGCGCCTCTGGCGGCTGATGACCGATTCGCTGACCTCGGTCCTCGTCATTTTCCGCGCAGCACTGCGACTGCTCGACGACAACATCCCGATGCACAAAATCGCGGCCGCCGAACGCCTGGCACATCATCTACCGCTGGATAGCGATGTCCTCCGCAAAATTGCGCTCGTGCGGCAAAAGAAGCTCGCCACGCGTAAATTGGATTGCGAAGCTCTCTTCGCGCGCTATCTTGAAAATGTCGAAAAAGTCACGGCCGTGGTGGACGCCCTGCCGACGCAGGCCAACGCAGGAGAATCGAAATGAGCAGAAAAGTCTGGATCATTCTCGCGATAGTCGCCGCCGTCGCCGCGCTGGCGATCGTGGTCGTCTATAACCGCCTGGTGGGCCTGGACGAAAAAGTCTCCACGTCGTGGGCCCAGGTCGAAAACGTTCTCCAACGCCGCTACGACCTCATTCCCAACCTCGTCAATACGGTGAAGGGATACGCCGCCCACGAACGCGAAATATTCGAGGAAGTAACCCGCCTGCGCAGTCGCTGGAACGATGCCGCCACGCCCGGCGCCAAACTCGCCGCGGCGGGCAAACTTGAAACCGCTATCGGACGCCTGCTGCTGGTAGCGGAAAACTACCCCGACCTGAAGGCCAGCCAGAACTTCCTGGCACTCCAGGACGAACTGGCCGGAACCGAAAACCGTATCGCCGTCGAACGCCGGCGATACAATGAGGCCGTGCGGGCCTATAACACCGCCGTACGTCGTTTCCCCACCAACATCTTCGCCGCCCTGCTGGGATTCGAACGGCAGAAAGCCTATTTCGAAGCCGCCGAGCCGTCACATCAGGCACCCCGGGTGCAATTCTGAGTATGACTTGGGAACGTGGGGAGTTCCTTCACGTCCACGGGAATGCCGGCCGCCGCCTCCTTCAACCCCCGCCGCCGATGAGTTCTTCGACCTTGAGAGCGAGCACTTCCTGTGTAAACGGCTTCTGGACGAATCCCACCCGTGTACCCAGCTCTTTCTCATCCACCGTTTCCTCGCTGGCATACCCGGAAACGAACAATACGCTGAAATCACTGCGCACCCGCCGCAATCCCTCGACGAGTTGCTTGCCGGTCATGCGCGGCATGACCATATCCGTTATCACCAGATCAATACGCCCGGGGTAGCTTTCACCGAGCCGCAAAGCAGCTTCCCCATCCTCCGCCTGAAGGGTCCGGTATCCCTTCGTCTCCAACATGCGCGCCATCAGGCGGCGGATGGGTTCCTCGTCTTCAACGAGCAGGATCATTCTCCCCTCCGTATGCTCCTGTTCCGGGACGTTCGCGTGCATGGAGTCCTCCTTTTTATCTTTATGAGCACATGGCAGATATATGCTGAACGTCGTCCCTTCGCCCTCCACGCTTTCCACCTCGATATGCCCCGCCATGCGTGTCACTATCCCGTATACGGACGACAAACCAAGACCTGACCCACGCCCCACCTCCCGCGTGGTATAGAAAGGATCAAAAATTCTGCCGCGGATACTCTCCGGTATTCCCGGCCCTGTATCACTTACCTTCAGTAAAACGTGTGGCCCGGCACTCAATCCGGGATGCGTCCGGCAAAACTCGGGGGAAAGATCCACCCGGCGCACCTGCAACCCGAGCCTCCGGACCCTGCCTCGCGGCGGGGGCGGTATCCCGTAGGCATGGTATCCGTTCAGCATCGCATCCCGCGCATTGACCGCCAACTCGAGAATTACCTGGCGCAACTGCGCGGCATCACCCTGTAACCGGCAGCCGGACTCCGCCACGTCAAACTCCAACTCGATCTCTTCTCCAATCACCCGTCTGAGAAAATCCTCCATCTGGCGCACGAGCTCCGCGGCATCAATCTCTCCTTTGTGCTGGAGCTGGCGCCGACTGAACGCCAGCAACTGCCGCGTGAGCTTGGCCGCCCGTTCTCCGGCCTGGCGAATCTGGTCAATCTCACCGCGGATCGGGTCGCCCTCCGCCAGTTCGTCCAGCAACATGCTGACGACTCCCAAAATCGAAGTCAGAATATTGTTGAAATCATGCGCGATCCCCCCGGCCAGACGTCCAATGGCCTCAAGCTTCTGGGCGTGTATCAGTTGCGCCTCTAGTTCACGTTCCCGCGTCATGTCACGATGCGCTCCGCGGTACCCCACCACAACCCCGTTCCTGTCACGCACGGGTATGGCGAACGTTTCGAAAACAACTTCCGCGCCGTCGCGCCGCTGCTGGCGGTTGTCGAAGGCCTCGATCTTTTCGCCGCGCGAGAGAAACTCCTCTATCTGCGCCTTCAGCGCCGCCCTGCCTTCCGCCCCTCCCGAAGCGAATTCGTCGAAGGTACGCCCCAAAACCTCCTCCGCCGTATACCCCAGAAGATCCTCCACCGCCGGGCTGGAATACGTGTATCGCCACGAGGAATCCGTCTCCCAGATCCACTCCCGGCTGTTCTGCGCCACCTCACGGAAACGCTCCTCGCTATCGGCCAACGCGCTTCGTGCCCGCGCCAAATCAACACTGTTGCCGAGGATGCGACTCAACAGGGTCAGCGGTTGCAATTCCTCCATGGAGATCGGCCGCCGCGAGAGACGGTTGTCCACGCTCAGGACGCCGTATACATGCCCCTCCCGCCGCAACACGACCAGGTCTGCTGTTATCCCCTCCTCCCCGGGCTGCGCCAGGGGCTCGCCGAGTATGCAGCCCCGAATAAACGTCGCCCCTCCGAGGATCTTCTCGGCGTATTCCGGCTGCGGATTCCACACTATGTGGCGTTCATCCGTCGTCTCCCCGTTCAAGCCGGTTCCGAAAGAACCCCGGAACCAACTGATCTCATCATCCCAAATGAAAAGTCCCACCCGGTCGAAAGCCAATTCCGAACGCACCTCTTCCACTATCGCCCGGCAAACACCGTCCACCGTGTTCTGCGCAGTGACCCTTCCGAGCACCTCCAGAATGCGGCCCTTGACCTCGTCCCGCCAGCGGACGCGCTCCAGTTCGGCCTCCAGCGCCGCCAACCGGTCGGCCTCTCCACCGCCATGCGCATCGCGAGAATGTGCCTGTGCCGTCACTGCATACTCCTCCCTTTTTGTCGATTCCAACCGCTTTGCACAAAAAATACGCCCTCCATCCCCCCGTTCAATGTATTTCTTTGCAAGCCAGCCACCCTCCCCGTACCCCGCCCCCGTCTCTCCAGCGCCTTCTGCTTCATTGACACGCGCCCGCCCGAACCGAATAATCAATCCGAAAGTGACACACCCAAGATGAATAAGGACCTCTTCACGATCGGTGCAAAAGAAATAGACGCCGCGCGCATCATGGCCGAAATCGAGGCCAGCGTGCAGCAGAAGATCGCCTCCGGGGCCTACGACGACGCCCGCATCGCCCGCGCGGAACGTACCAACCTGGCGGCTTTCGCCTCCCAGGACGAGTTCGTCGGCTTCTACCTGCGCTGCCTCCGGGACGCCGTGTCCGTGGATATCGGCGATTACGAAATCCACGAGCGCCGCTCTTTCCTGGCGCCCCTGCTCGTCTCCCTCAAGAAAATCATTTGGAAACTCCTCAAGTTCTATACCTACCGCCTCTGGTCACAACAGAATGAGGTCAACGCCCTCCTCCTGACCGCCGTCGAAAACATGGAAGAAAAATACGAACGGCGGCTGCGCGACATCGAAAGACGTCTGGACGAACTTTCCGGCAAGCAAGACTCCGGCCCCCCACCTGAAAGTTCGGAAAAAATCGACGGGGCGAAATGAAAAAACATACCAGCCGACCCCAACACTTCGCCTTCGTCTGCCCCCGCTTTTCCGACCAGACGACCGTCGGCGGAGCCGAAACACTGCTGCGCCGCCTCGCGGAACATACCGCGGCCAACGGCCACCAGGTTACCATCCTCACCACCTGCGCGCGCGACCACTTCACCTGGCGCAACGAGATTCCTCCCGGAGAGAAAAAGTTCGGACAAGTGCACGTGGTCTTCTTTCCCGTAGATGAAAACCGCAACGTGGAAACATTTCTCCGCATTCAAGACCGCATCAGCCGCAACATCCCCGTCTGCGACGCGGAAGAAAAGGCCTGGATCAATAACAGCGTCAACAGCCCGGCACTCTACGAGCACCTCCGCTCGCGGCCGGACATCTACGACGTTATCGTCACCGGCCCTTACCTCTTCGGTGTCACCCACGCCGTCAGCCGTATCTACCCCGCCCGCACCCTGCTGCTCCCCTGCCTCCACGATGAACCTTTCGCCTACCTCAAAATAACCCGCGCCCTCTTTCAGCGCACCGCCGGCATCCTCTTCAACTCGCGCCCGGAAATGGAGCTGGCGCAGCGTATCTACGGTGTCTCTGACCAACGCTGCCGCGTCGTCGGCATGGGACTGGACCCGTTCACACCCGACCCCGAACCATTTCGAAAACGCTTTCGCGTTCCCACACCTTTCGTTCTCTACTCCGGCAGGCGCGAACCACTCAAGGGAACACCCCTGCTCATCGCCTACCTGCAAACCTTCCGCGAAAGAACTTCTCGGAACGTGCACCTGGTATTCACCGGCAGTGGGCCGCTCGATATTCCTCCCGGTGGAACCACCTGGATCACTGATTGCGGCGTGCTGCCGGAAAACCTGAAACGCTCGGCCATGGCCGCGGCGACGGTCTTCTGCCATCCATCCACCCTCGAGAGTCTCGGCATCGTCGTTCTCGAAGCATGGCTGGCGCAAACCCCCGTTCTGGTCAATGCCGGCAGCGCGGTGCTCCGGGAACATTGCCGCAACGCCAACGGGGGCCTCTGGTTCCGTTTCTATCCGGAATTCGAGGAAGCCCTCCTACGCCTGCTCGACGACCCGCACCTTCGCTCCGCCCTGGCCGCCGCTGGACGCAGCTACGTCGAGAGCCGTTTCTCCTGGGACGAAATCATGCGCCGCTTCTTCGACGGCGTAGCCGACCTGTTGCAGCAACCCGCACTCCCGGAGGTCCGCCCGTGAGTCGCCCCCGCGCCATACACCAGTTGGTGGCCGGATTCACCCACGGCGACGCCATCAGCAACGAAGCCGTCGTACTGCGCGAGATTTTCCGCTCCTGGGGGTTCGCCTCCGAAATATTCTGCGAGCACACCCGCATACTCCCGGAACTCCGCCGCACCGCCCGCGACCTGAAGGAATGTGCCCGATCCATCACACGCGACGATATCGTTCTGCTCCACCTCTCGATCGGCTCCCCAGCCAACGAGCTCTTCGGCGAGCTGACCTGCCGCAAAGCGATTCTTTACCACAACATCACCCCGCCGGAATACCTGGCCGGCATTCAGGAGCAAATGGCCCGCAACCTCCGCCATGGACGCCGCCAAGCCGCCCGCCTGGCCGGCGCAGCCGACGTCGTCATGGCCGACAGCCGTTTCAATGCCGCCGAACTGGAGCAACTCGGCTATCAGAATGTCCACGTGCTTCCCCTGGTTCTCGATCTCTCACGTCTGCGCAAGGTAGATCGCCGCACCCTGCGCCGTTACCGCGACGGCCTGATCAATATTCTCTTCGTCGGACGCTGCGTGCCCAACAAACGCATCGAAGATCTGCTGACGTTGTTCTACTACTTCCAAAAATACGTCCAGCCGTCCTCGCGTCTTATCCACGTCGGCTCTTTCGCCGGCCTGGAACGCTATCACGCCCTCCTGCTGACCTACGCGCGGGAACTGGGACTCGAGAACGTCACCATGCCGGGCACTCTTCCCCAGGAAAAACTCAACGCCGTCTACCGCGCCGCCCACGTGTTCGTCTCCATGAGTGAACATGAAGGATTCTGCATCCCCCTTATCGAAAGCATGGTACACGACCTGCCGGTGGTGGCCTTCGCCGCGGGCGCCGTTCCGGAAACTTTGGACGGGGCAGGTGTCCTTTTCCATGAGAAACGGTTCGACCTCCTGGCGGAACTGCTCGGCCGAATCGCGGGCGACCAGGAGCTGCGCAACGCCCTTATCGCCGGCCAGCGCGAACGCCTCTCCCGTTACCGCAACCGGGACCTCGCCGGAGAACTCAAGGCCCACCTCGCCCCGCTGCTCGCCCCCTGATCTCTACACAAAAAAACGCGCCACCACGTGGCGCGTCCTCCATCGCCCATCGTCAGTCGTTGTGATCCTCGTTGTAATCGCACTCTATGCCGGTGATATCGTTGCCGTCCCTCACGAAACGATAGTCATGCTGCTGACCCTGGTCGGGATTCGCCGGACAGGAAAAAACATTGCGGCGCTTGATGTATTTCGGACTGCCGTCCAGCGGCACCAGCGCATCCCTGACAGCACACAGGTTCGGAAAGGTTGATATGTCACAGGCCACATTGTGCTCCAGGCAATAGATGTTCATCTGCTCGTAAATCATGTTCTGATTGCGCTTGCAGATTTCCGTCTGTGCGCGATTGCGGGCTGCACTCCAAGTCGGAATCGCGATCATCGCCATGATCCCGATGATCGTAGCCACTATCATTATCTCCAGGAGCGTCCAACCCCCTTCGTCTTTGACTCCTTTGTGCATCTGCTTGCCTCTCTTGACTCCGCCTTTATTTATACCCCACACTGCCTTCACCTGTTAATGCAGCATAATGCATGCCCCACAGCTGTATTACTTGACGCAGTGCCGGAAGTGCATAATACCCCAACAAATAGGGGTCCCTGGCCGGCGGCACCCTTCATGTTGGGACGCCCCAAATCAGCCGCCATCTCAGGAAGCGACTCAATTACAGTTTTGCGAAAGCGCGGTCCCAAAAGAGAGTCGCGGCATCACCCGGCAAGCCCCGTGATAAGCCCGCTTTCCTCAGGAAATACTCGCCACGGCGCCCTTCCGCTCGGGCGTCCCTTGGCGATCTTCTGCAGGCTCCGCTGCCACGCGCTCGTAGATGCGCTTGTGCCCGGTGATTCCCGCCAGGCGGAAAAGACCTGTTTGATGACGCGGCGTGGCGCACTCGGACCCGTCGCGGGGCAGGCGGTAGTTGTAGAATTCCTCGTAGCGTTGAAATGTGATCTCCTCTCGCTCGCGCAGCAGCGCTGCGTGCCGTTCGGCCTGGACGAAATTCCGGTATCCGGGCAGCACCACCCCGCTGAAAAACGTCGCCACGCATCCGGAGCCGTAACTGAACAGTCCTACGCGCCGTCCTTCCAGATCGGATTCCAGATCCAGGAGCGAACTCAACGCCACAAACACGGAAGCGGTATAACTGTTCCCCACCAGGCGGTTGTAGTGAAGCGACGACCGAATTTTCGCCAACGCGTCCGTTGTTGCGCCGCGCGTTTTCCCTCCCGCGAAGGCGTGAACCAGGTGAAGGTGCGCCTTCTCGGCCATCCGCGTGAACGGCAGGTGATAGCAGAACCGGTGATGGTCATCGAGTGAACGATGTGTGAGTGAAGCGTAAGCCTCCCAGGCGCGCAACAGCGCCCGCTGGTAAACCTTGATGGAATACTTTCCATCGACGAGGGCCTCGTCCATGTAGTTCGGGCGCCAGAAATCCATCACGTCTTCCGTGTAGGAACCAGACTCCTGGCCAAGCTCCACGATGCGCGGCTCGGCCGAAACCACCAGGGCCGCCGCCCCGGCTCCCTGGGTGGGCTCGCCCGAACTCTTCATCCGGTAACGCGCTATGTCGGAAGTCACCAGAAGAACCTTGCGCGAGGGATGGACGGCGACGTACGCCAACGCCATCAACAGCCCGACCGCTCCGCTGCTGCAGGCCTGCTTGAGTTCCACCGCCTTGCAGTTCGCAGGCAACCCCAAAAGATGATGGACGTACACGGCCGCTGATTTCGACTGATCGATCCCCGATTCCGTGGCCAGCAAGACAGTGTCCACGCTCGAAGCGTCGATTCCCTCCAACGCACGATAGGCGGCGTTCGCCGCCATGCTGACGATATCTTCGTCGGGCGGCGGCACGGCCATCTTTTCCTGGCCCAATCCCTGATAAAATTTGCCGGGGTCGACACCGCGTACTTCCGCCAGAGTCTTCAAGTCCAGATAGTAATGCGGTACATGGACCGCCAGCGATTCAATCCCTACCTTCATGCCGTTTTCTCCAATGTCCCATGGCTTTTCAGCATCGCACCATCACACCCTTCCCGAGGCCGAGACATCACTCCGCAACGGAAACGTAGCGCCGTGATGGACATCTTCGGCGACCGCCCCGGCACTCTCCAGGGCCCGCCGCAGTACATCCTCGAGTTGCCGCAGATACCTCATGAAACTTTCCCGTCCTTCATCAGTGATGAAAACCGTGGTCCGAGGACGGTGGCTGACAAAAGTCTTTTCGATACGTACCGCGCCGGCATCCTCGAGGGTCCGCAGATGACGACTGAGATTACCGTCGGTCAACCCGCACTCGCGTTTGATCTGGTTGAAAGCCAGTCCGTCACCATCGGCGGCGCATAGTGCCGACATTATGCCCAGCCGATGCGGCTCATGAAAAACGCGGTCTAATCCGCCCACGTCGGCGTCGCTGTTAGGAACGCCTGTCATCCACAACTTCTCCATTGTCCATGTGCCGGATCAGCGACAGGTAACGCCGCTCGTCGAAATGGAGTATCAGCCCGGCGGTCACTTCGCCGGCGAGAAACACCAAGCCCATCGGCCAGGGATTCAGCAGGCCCGCGCCGGGATGAAGCAACCAGACCGTACCGCAGGCGACATAGAAGAGACCCACCAGGGCGATTGCGCGCGGCAGTACGTAGTGCGAGGAAAGATTCGAGAGACCGAACATGCACATCCAGACCCCGAAGAGGTAATCGTACTCGGCGTGCAGAATCAGGGCCGCTGTCAGCACGCCGCCCACGAAGAGGGGCGGTATCGGATCCAACAAGGGTCTCAGGCGGAAGACGTCCCGTCCGACACGCGGGTCGAACAGGAACCAATAGATCACGGCCGCGCCGTTGATCAGCAGGGCGATCACGAATACCACGCCCCAGCCCACGAGATGGGCCAGTCTGTGCTGGGGATAAATCGGTGAAGCCATCAGGGCCGCGCCGAGGAATGCAATCAGGCCGGAAAGCATCCGGGTTCGCCCAGAATACCCGCGAAAGCGCTGGCGTTCGAGCACGGTTCTCTGGATCTGCCGGACACTGTTGAGTGCTTCCTTCAGATGACTCGTAAGCATGGTTGTATCTCCCGTAGTTATCTTTTCTCATGTAAAGCACTTTGCCTTACAAAGCAACCCTTTTCTCCCTCTTTTTTGCCCAATTCATAGGCGTGGCCACGCGCACAATAGCGTGTGCCGCCCCCGTAACCCGGATGTCGGCACGCCCCCCTGCCCTGTCCAGCCTCAGCCCTCGGCCTCCTCGAGCGGCGATACGCTCCCACCCCGCCGCGACACCAGCAGGCATGCACTCCCGGCAACTATGCCCGCCCCACCCAGCCACTGCGATAAGCCCATCCGCTCGCCGAGGAAAAACCATGCCCCCGTCACCGTCACGAAGGGAATACTCAACAGCCCCCCCTCGGTTACTATGGGACCCAGCACCTGAATCGCCCGGTACAAAAGGACATGTCCGAATGCAATCCCCATCATCGCCGCCGCGAACAACAGTCCCCATTCACCCCACCTCAATCCAACCAGATCACCCCACCCTCCGAAAATCAGCATCAATATCTCCAGCCCCGCCGCCGTGTACAGGCTGATCACCCCGAAACTCAGGCGCACGTCGTATCCGGCCATGTATTTCCTTACGGACACACTGTAGAGACCCCAGCAAAGCGCCGTCCCCAACAGAATCGTCACGCCCGCCGGAGAGGTCGCGCCCAAACGAATCCCGCCGCGGTAAAAAACCAGCAGGCCCACCACCATTATCATCCCGCCGATCCAAAAGGAGACCCGCCGCGCCAGAACGCGTTCCTCCTCCAGAAGCCAGAAGCCGAAAAGCACTGTGAAAAAGAAGGAACTCCGCGCCACGAAACTCATTACCGCCGCATCACTGAAATACGGCGAAAGGGCCCAGCCGGTCTGCCCGATCACGTTTACAAATGCCGGCCTGAGAGCATCCCGCCAGATGGAACGGCCCGTCGGCACCTCCCGGTGATGCCCCAGCACGTACGGCAACCAAAACAGCGCTGCAAAGCCGTAGCGCACTCCGTTAACCGTCCACCCGTCCAGAAAATGAGCGAAGTGCCTCAGAAACACCGGAATGCTGGCAAAAAAGACCACCGCACCGCACAGGGCAGCCACGGCGGTAAAACGTCGCTCTCCGACCGTGACGTCGCTCATCACCGGTCTCTCCCACCGGCGGCGCTCCCCCGGAGTGCCGCCCCCCGCGCGTTGTTTCCGGGTCCGGCCGGCTGAATCTCCCGCACGCCGCCGACAAGTTTCAGGACCATGTCGGCATTCCAGGCCAGGACCTTCTTGACAATAGAATAATCTTCACCGGCCACGGTATACGTGTAACGAACCTCATAACGGTCCCGCCCGCGCGGACGTGCTTCCCAGTGGGGAAACAACACCCGCCCTCCTTCCTGTTCCTGGCGGCGCTTGATCCAATCCTCCACGGTTCCCTGGCCGTCGGGCGCGCGGCTCTCCCGCACCAGTTCAATGGCGGCCGCTTCCGAGCGGTCCGTCTCCAGAACCTCCTGCAGTTTCTCTTTTTGCCGTTGGGCCTTTTCCCGCGCACTGTAATATTCGCGACCGTTCTCGGAAACCGGGCGGCACCCGCCGGCGGAACACGCCATCAGGATTGCACCGAGAATACCGACCCTAAATACCGCGCCGCATCCTCCCAAAACAGCGGCCAAGCGCTCCTCCGGCCCTGTGGACCCGTTTCGATCCTCGTACATCCTCGGCGATCTCCCTGCTGGCCCTTATGTCGGCCGACACCGGCCTGTCAATCTTGATCCGAGACGGCTACTTCTGTCACTCCCGTAAAATTCTTTGACGTAACACATACTCTCTCTTATTGTTATCGTTGTGTGGAGACAATTTTCGGTTGTGGAGTATGCCGATGACACCTAAGAAAAAATCCGATTCTCCAAAGAAGACCACGCCCGCGGCGTCAAAGACCCGCAAAAAAAGCGTTAAGAAGACTTCCGCATCGGCGACTGCGTCCAAGACCCCCGCCCCGAAGAAAAAGAAGACCGCCGCTCCGCCGAAAATCAAGGTGCAACGGCCCAAGCCGGCTGCGACAGAGGCCGGGACCTCTCCCACGGCCGCCACCCCACAGACGCCGCCCCCGGCGGTGGACCTCGAGGCGGCCATCAAGAAAAGCACGGTCAGAATCGAGCCCGAAAAAATCGCGGAAGCGGCGGCCGGGGCCGCCGCCGCGGAGGGCATCAGCGCACCGGCTCCCCAGGATATCCGGGAAGCCATGAAGAGCAGTACCGTCCGTATCGAAGCGCCGGCGCCCGCTGAGCAGCAGGCTCCACCGGCCGAGGGCTCCGAGGGCCTCCGCGAGGCCACGAAGAAAAGCACGATCCGGATCGAAACCCCATTCGAGGAAAAGGTGTCGGCCCCCACGCGCGAAGCCGGCGACATAGCCGAGGCGGCCAAGAAAGCCACCGTCCGCGTCCAGATAGACGAGGAGACAAAGAAGGGCGACACGCAGAAAGTGGCCGCCCCCCTGGACGAGGAAGCCATAAAGAAAAAAACTTCCCGCATCGACCTCGGTGAAGTCCTCAGCGAGGAGGAGGAAGACATTTTCAAACGCCGCACGGCCGCCCTGCAAATCGATCATGAACAGGTGGGAACCGCCGCCCCGACCACTCCCCGTACGATCCGCGTGCCCCGCAAACCCCAACCCCCACCGACGACGGTCATGCGCCAGCCCACCGAGGAACTGCCCCAGGCCAAACCGCCCACGGAACCCCGCAAATCCGAGACCTCCCGTATCGAGGTCCCCGAAGAAGTCGCCGCCACCAAGGCCCCCACCCGTCGTAAGACCATTCACATCAAGCGCCCGGGAGGCACGACGACCGCCCGGGTGACGAGCATCGCCAGACCGACCGCCGCCGTGCAGGTAAAGAAGAAGACGGAGGAGGAAGAGCAACAACCGGGAACCGCTTTCGCCGTTATGGCTGCGGCAGCCGTTGCTGCCGCCCTCCTGCTGCTCTACGTGCTCGCGGCCCAGTCGGTCGCACCCCATCTGCCGTTTCCCGGCAGACTGATTTGAACCGCGGCCGCCGACACTTTCAGTCTCCGTAAGGCATCACGAGAATCCGGCGCACGCCGATTACGCCTTGCGTCCGGCGACGCCACGCGCCTTCTTGTTGAATCCGCCTTTGCTCCCCACCGTCTTCGGGCGCAACGCACGCACCGCCTTGCCGGCCTGCCACATCTCGGAATTCCCGATACGCGCCAGTTCGCGTGCCAGTTGATCCTGATAGTTCCGGCGCCCGCAGGCGGAAAGCACCCGCGCGGTCTCCTTGCCGCTCTTGACCGAATTGTACAGCTCGCGGAACACCGGCATGACCGCCTTCTTGAAACGCGGCTTCCAGTCCAGGGCACCCCTCTGGGCGGTGGCCGAACAGTTGGAAAACATCCAATCCATTCCATTCTCGTCCACCAGGCGGATAAGGCTCTGCGTCAACTCCTCCACGGTCTCGTTGAACGCCTCGCTGGGAGTGTGGCCGTGGCGGCGCAAAGTTTCATACTGGGCTTCCATGATTCCCGCCAGGGCCCCCATGAGAACGCCCCGCTCGCCCGTCAAATCGCTGAAGACCTCCTTCTGAAAGGTCGTAGGAAACAGGTAGCCCGACCCGATCCCGATTCCTATCGCCAAGCAACGCTCCCGGGCGCGGCCGGTCGCGTCCTGTTCCACCGCAAAGCTGGAATTGATCCCGGCCCCGGAAAGGAAATTACGCCGCACCGAGGTGCCCGACCCCTTCGGAGCCACCATGATTACGTCAACGTCGGGAGGTGGAATCACCCCGGTCTGCTTGCGGTAAACGATGGAAAATCCGTGTGAGAAGTAAAGGGCGTCTCCCGCGTGCAGGCAGCGCCGCACCATCGGCCAAATCTCTCTCTGGGCCGCATCGGAAACCAGCATCATGACGATCGTACCCCGCTCGGCGGCCTCTTCCAGATCAAACAGGGTCTTGCCCGGAACCCAGCCGTCGCGGCGGGCGCGATCCCAGTCCTTCCGGAATCGTCGCGCCTGACCTATGATCACATTGAACCCGTTGTCCTGCAGGTTCAGGCTCTGGGCCGGCCCCTGAACTCCGTAGCCCAAAACCGCAATCGTCTCGTTCTTCAGAACCCTGCGCGCCTTCGCAAGGGGAAATTCCTTGCGGGTAACGACTTCCTCGACAACACCACCGAAATTAATCTTTGCCATTTCAGTTCTCCTTAATACGGCTCCACGCCGTTTCCAATCCTGACTGCATCCGCTTCTAGTGAAGCTCCGTTTTCTGCCTTGAGAGGTAAACCCGCGAAGGGTATGCGTCAATCGCAAAAAGACCTTCCGGAACGCTGCCGGACTTTTCGCGTAATCCGATTTCCCATTATCTTGCGGTCTTCGTGCTGCGGGAGTATGCTGGCGCACGGTTGCTGGTGCGGTATGAATTCAACGGGCAGGAGACCGAAGGCCATCGTCCTTTTTTCGGGCGGACTCGACAGCCGCCTGACCGCCGCTCTTCTCAAGCGTTCCGGCGTTGAACTCCAGGGCCTGCTTTTCAGCGGGGCATTCTTCGACAACGCCGCCGCGCGCAAAAGCGCCGCCGATATCGGTATGCCCCTCACGGTGCTGGAATTTACCAGCACGTTGGCGCGTCTCCTCACCGACAACGGTACGGCGGAACGAACGTCCCCGCCGTGTACGGCCTGCCGTACGGCCATGCTCGCGGCCGCCGGACGCCTGATGCGCGAAGAGGGCTGTGATTTCATCGCCACCGGAGAAGTCCTCGGCCAGCGCCTGCCGGTACAAAGCGCCGAAGGTCTCGCCCGCAGCGCCGCCCGCTCGGGATTCGCGGATTTCATCGTGCGCCCGCTCAGCGCCAAGCGCCTGCCGGCCCCGCCCGTCATCCACCGCGGAATCGTTCCTCCGGAGTGTCTCCTCGACCTCGGGGGCCGCGGCTGGAAGACCCAACTGCGCCTGGCAGCCTCCTTGGGGGTACTCCATGCGGGCCCCCTGCGTTCCACGGACTGCCGCCTGCGCAACGATCACTTCATGCGTCGGGTGATGGATCTGGCCGACCACGACGGTCTCGGCGGTGTTCATAACCTCGAACTCCTGCACGTCGGCCGTCATTTCCGTCTCAGCCCGCACGTGAAACTGGTGGTCGGACGCAATGCCGAAGAAAACGCCTTCATCGAAGGCAATGCCCAGCTCTACGATCTGCTCCTGCGCGTGGAAAACAGCCCCGGGCCGACCGGCACACTTCCCTACTTGGCCACGCCCACGGACCTCGATCTGGCAGCCAGAATATGCGCCCGCTATACGAATCACGGAGGCGACAAGGTCTGCGTCCGAGTCCGTTCACCGCGCAATACGCGTACCATCAGCGTTACCCCAGCCGATTCGGCGGTGTTGGAGAAATACAGAATCTGATCCGAACCCGATCGAAACGCAGAAGATGAAAATACTTTTCATTTCGTCAATGCTGCCGCATGCCACCGTCGCCGGTGGCCACCGCATAGTTTACCAACGCATCGTACGTCTCGCCGCACGCGGACATGAAATCGGGCTGGCCTCGTTCTGCGACGAGGACGGGCGCAGCCATGCCGCCGAACTGGCCGAGCGCATCGCGGAAATCAAACTCCTGCCGCCACCCGACGAAAAGCACATGCCGACCCGCCTGTACACCTCGATTCTACGCCGTATCCCACCCTGGTTCATGCCGTACTATAGTCCGGAAATGTACCGGCTCGTCGGTGAAATGGTCGACGGCGGCGGGTACCAAATCGCCATGGCCGAGTTCGCGGACATGGGACAGTATCTTTACCGGAATCCCTGGCTGCCGGCGGTCAGACGCGTAATTTCATCCCATCACAGTCCCAGCCTCGTCTACCGCCGTTCTCTCGAAATTCTCGGTTTCGGCATTCAGGGCCTGCGTATGCGTTTCTACATGCGCGGCGTGGAAAAATTCGAAACAGCCATGTACCGCGCCATGGACCATCTCATCGTCCTCACCCCACAGGACCGCTACTGGCTGCTGAACGCGGTTCCGCGCCTGCCGGTGTCCGTAGTCCCCGGCGGGGTGGATGTGAAGTATTTCCAACCCCGTCCTTATGAGAGCAGTGAACCGGTCATCCTCTTCACCGGCCGCTATGACGACGAATCCAACCTGGATGCCGTGCGCTGGTTCATCCAGCGTATCTGGCCGCATCTCCGAGAACATCCCTCCCGTCCCTCGTTCCTCGTTGTCGGGCCTCATCCGCCGGCCGAAATCCGCGAGCACGCCCGCCAGGATGAACGCATCCAGGTGACCGGCCGCGTGCCCGATCTGCGGGAGTATTTCCGCCGCGCACGCGTCTTCGCCTGTCCGGTGCGTATCGGCAGCGGCATGCGTACGAAAGTACTCGAAGCCATGGCCGCCGGGGTCCCGGTGGTTTCGACGACCCTCGGAATGGAAGGCATCCCGGCCCAGATCGGCGAAAACTGCCTGCTGGCCGACGATCCCGATATCATGGCCGAGAACATCAAACTCTTGCTGGAAGACGAGTATCTCAACCGGCGTCTCGCCGCCAACGCCCGCCGCATGGTGACCGAACGTTTCGCCTGGGACCGTACGATCGACCTCCTGGAGGACATCTTCCAGAACCTGCTGCCGCACGCAACCCGTTCGCGCTAGTCCCGGATATGGGTCAACGGCCGGGGCCCGCCCGCAGCCCCCTGCCGGATCCTACGACTTCGGCCCGCGCCCGTCCGCTGGGACATCCTTCCGTTCATCGCCCCCACCGACTTCATTGGCCACCGGAATGAACACCTGGGTGGTCAACGACTCCCCCTCGCCGCTTTCCAGCCGCAGGCGTACGGCCTGCGGCCAGCCATCTGCGGAACCCGCCGGCGGCCAGTGGGACAACCATTCGCCCCGCTGCAGTACCCGCACACGAAAATCACGGACGCCTCGCAGGACGATCCCGGTGCTCACCCCCCCGTCTCCCCAGTACGGTTGCTGTTCGCAGACCAGATTCCAGCGCCCGCCCGCCGCCGGCTCGAGACGATAACGCTTGCAGACTATCTCCGACCAGCGCAGGTCCTCCCACGGATCCTTGGTCTTCTTGCCTTCCTGCGCAGCCAGGAAACAAAACGAAACCCGACACTCATCCGTTCCACTGTTCCCGCCCCCCTCGAGCTCGAAGGAACGAAGCTCGCCCTGTCTTTCAACGTTCACCCCGCAAACCATTTCCGCGGCGAGATCTTCGAGCGCCGTCGCCGCCGCCAGCCGCCCTTCCACGATCTTGCCCCGCCTCAACGAGGCCAGCGTGGACAAGTGAAACAACCCGTACGCCAACCCCAGCACCAGCAGCGCCGTGGCCGCCGCCAGCAACACTTCCACAAGGGTGAACCCCTCTCGCTTGCAACCCGCGAATCTAATTCCCGTAGGCATCCAGGACTCATCCACAAAACAACGCCGGATGAACACCGCTCAGCCCGTGGTGATCAGCTTGACGAAAAACACCACCACCCCCGCCAGCGCAAGAATCCCCGCCACGGCGATCAGAAACAACCACAAATCGCGCTTGTCACGCCGTTGCGACGAGCTGAAGGGCGAAATGTTGGCAAATGACTTCGGCGCCGCCACCGGACCGTATTCGACCTCGACATGCGCCTCGGCATAGGCACTCGTCTCCACCGCCGGAGACGCCTCGTCATCGAACATGAACTCGACCGAGCCGACCTGCAGGAGATCCTTGGCGCGCAGACGCGCCTCCTTTATGTCCTTGGTGTTCACCCGGGTGCCGTTGGTGGACTCCAGGTCGCGGACGACGTATCCATCCGCATCCCGAGTAACTACACAATGATGACCCGATACGGTCGGATTAGTCAGAACGATCGTGTTGTCGCTGCTGCGACCGATCGTTACCTCGTTCTCGCCGAGATCAAAACTGCGCCCCTTGACTTCCCCGGACATGCCGAGCAGTACTGCCATGCTCCGGATCTCCTTATCAGCGTTCGCCGGAATATTCTCACCCGCGGTTGCCGTTGTCAATGAATCAGCGCTCGCTTACGCCGCGCAAACCGCTGTAGCGGATATCTCCCGCCGCAATGGTCATCACGCAGCGGCCGAAAAGGTCCCACCCCTCAAAAGGCGTATTGCGCCCCCGCGAAACAAATTCAGCGCTGTCCACCCGCCAGGAATGTTCCAGGTCAAGCAAGGTCACATCCGCGCGCGCTCCGGGTTCCAACGTCGGCGCGGGCAACCCCAGAATCCGCGCCGGACCCAGTGTCCAGCGCTCGATCCAACTCTTCAAATCCATCAACCCCCCGCGAACCATGACCGTGTATGTCACCCCCACCGCCGTCTCCAGTCCGCAGATGCCGGCCGGCGCCTTCAAGAAGCCGCGCGCCTTGGATGCCGCGGTGTGCGGGGCATGATCGGAGGCAAACGCCGCCACCACCCCGCCGGCGACCGCTTCACGCAACGTGGCCCGATCCTCCGCGGAGCGCAGCGGGGGATTGACCTTGTAAGAGGCATCCTGCGGATCTACGTCCTCGTCGCACAATGCCAGATGATGCGGCGTGACCTCCGCGCTCACCGCTAACCCTTCCTGCTGCGCCGCGCTGATCATGGCGATGCTCGCCCCGCAGGATACGTGCTGAATATGAAGCCGGCATCCCGTCTCCCGCGCCAGGCGAATGTCTCTTGCGACGATCCGCGTTTCAACCTCCTCGCCGACTCCCGGCAAGCCCGCCGCACGCGCCTTGGCCCCGGCATGCATCACACCGCCGCCCTTCAGGTTTTCATCTTCGGCATGATCGAGAATCGCCCGCCCGAGCCCCGCCGCACGCGCCATAGCCGCCCGCATGATCTCCTCGTCTGCCACCGTGCAGCCGTCGTCGCTGAAAGCCGCCGCGCCCGCCTTCACCAGCCCGGCGAAATCCGTCAGCTCTTCTCCCCGCCTTCCACGCGTAATCGCCGCCGCCGTCAAAACTTCCACCGCGCCCATTTCCGCCGCCCGGCGCAGGATCCATTCCACCCGCGCAGGCGTATCCACCGCCGGCTGCGTGTTCGCCATCGCCATCACGCGCGTGAACCCGCCCCGCGCCGCCGCGGCCGTCCCACTTTGAATCGTCTCGGCATCCTCCCGCCCCGGCTCCCGCAGGTGCACGTGCATGTCCAGGAGTCCCGGAACCGCCGTCAGGCCCCCGTCCTCGATCACCCGCACGTCCCTCGGAAGCGACCGCGGCACCTCCGCAATCATCCCATCGGCAATGTACAGTTCGCCGATTTCATCGCGTCCCGTGCCCGGATCCACCACGCGCACCCCGGTAATCAGGATCGCGTCCGTATTCATCCGCCCACCTTCACCGTCCGCCCGCAACGCGGACAGACTATGGTTTCCTGATCAAATCCCGGCGGTATCCGAATCGTCAACCCGCAGCCACACTTCACCGCGCGGTACCCGTCGGCCCGGTGAAGAATATCGCGCGCCTCGCGCCACCGCCGCGTATCCTCGGCTTGCTCCGCCCCCTCCTCCTTGAGCCCCCGCAGGCGCCCCACCCCGGCGGCAACCTCTCCCGCCTGCACCTTGGCGAAAGCCGCCTGGTAACCTGCCAGCGATACGTCCGAACCCATCGCCTGCAAGACCCGGATGCGCTCCTCCACCGGCGGATGCGTACTGAAAAGCGACCGCCCGGACCCCGCCGCCGCAAGAGGATTGACGATGTACATCGGCGCCAGCACCCGGTTGACCTCTTTCGGCGCCTCGGACTGGCCCGCAATCTTCGCCAGCGCCGAAGCCAGCCCCTGCGGAAAACGCGTATACTGCGCCGAGCAGGCATCCGCCAGGTATTCCCGCCGCCGCGAACATGCAAAGTACAGAATCTGCGCCATCAACGGCGCCAGAATGGCCAGGACGATCGCCAGGATCATCATCACCAGCGCAAGCTGCCCGTCATTGCGTGATGACCGCCGCCGTCCGGAACTGAACCACAGCCCCCGTAAGAACAGGTCCGCCAGGATGATCACCGCCCCGACCGTCACCCCCGCAAGCGTCATGAAAAGCGTGTCGCGGTTGTTGATGTGACCCAGCTCGTGCCCGATCACCCCCTGCAACTCATCCCGCGTGAGCCGCGCCAGCAAACCCGTGGTCACCGCCACCGCCGCCCGTTCGGGCTTCAGCCCCACCGCAAAGGCATTCGGCGTGCGCGAATCTATGATGAAGATCCGCGGCATCCGTGGCAGGCCGGAGGCGATCTTCATCTCCTCGACGATGTTGTATAGCTGCGGCGCGTCCTCCCGCTTGACCTCGCGTGCCCCCGCCGTCGCCAACAGAACCCGCTCGCCCCCCCCAACCGCCGCCAGCATCATCACCGTCCAGATCACCATCGCCGCCAACACGCCGATGATACCCGCTCCGTCGCCTCCCCAAAAGTAACCGGCGGTGTAGCCCAGCCCCATCAAGACCACCGCCAACAGGACCACCAGGGCCACCGACTTGCGCTTGTTGGCCTGGATGATTTCCCACATTTAGACCGAACTCTGTAACCCTATTAATGTCCAGCGATCAGAACTGAACCTTGGGAGCCTCCCGTTCCGCCGGAGCCTCCAGCTCGAAAAACTCCGCCGCCTTGAAGCCGAACGGGCCGGCCACGAAGTTCACCGGAAAACTCTGCAGGCGCGTGTTGAACTTCAACACCTGGTCGTTATAGAACTGCCGGGCGAATCCCACCTTGTTCTCCGTTGAAGTCAGTTCCTCCTGCAGGGCCAGAAAGTTCTGATTGGCCTTCAGGTCCGGATAGTTCTCAACCACCAGGAAAAAACGCCCCAGGGCGCCGCTCAACATGCTCTCGGCCTTGCCGCGTTCGGCCACGCCGGCGGCCTGCGCCGCCGCGCTGCGCGCCCGCGTTATCTCCTCGAAAGTCTCGCGCTCGTGTTTCATGTAACCCTTGGCCGTCTCCACCAGGTTCGGAATCAGGTCGTGACGCCGCTTCAACTGCACGTCGATCTGCGACCACGCATTGCGCACCTGGTTGCGCAGTCTCACCAGCCCGTTGTACGTGGCCGCCAGCCACAAGCCCAGCGCCACGATCAGCACCAAAAGAATCACCGCCGCCGTCATCGTGCAACCTCCTCTGCTCCTTGCCGACTCACCTGTTCACCATCCCTTCCGGACTCCTCCGCACCGCCGAACATGCGTCCGAAAAAGCCGCGGACCACCTCCGCCGTTCCTCCCGCCCCGCTTTCCCTCAGAACGGCTTCCAGTTCCCCCCGGTCGAACCACACCCCGTCTCCGCGCGGGCAGGCGTCCACTTCCACCGTCGAACCTTCAAAATGCGTAACCCGCATCCGCTTTCTGCAACGCGGACAGCGCCTCCGCCCTCGCTTCCCACCCGGAACCAATCCCACCGCAGCCTCGCCGGCGGCCCGCCGGCTGATCATCTCCAGTTCTCCGCCGTCCAGCCATACTCCACCGCAATGAACACAGTAATCTATCTCCACATCCTCCAGCTCCAGGATCACCATTTTTTCATTGCATGCCGGACACAACATCGCCGTCTCTCCCTTTCGCTGACGACCCAGACCGCAAGCGCATGTCCGCGGAGTGACCGCCCGGACAACAGTTTTCAACTATCTAACACCATCCGCACCATCAAGACCAGTCTTTCAACCCCCCATGCCGCTCTGACCCGGCTGATTCGGCTCAGGCCGATCAGCCGCCGTGATGACGCTCAGCGCACCGGTGCGCCTCCTTTTCCCTGTGCCGGACAAGCCCCCGGCTGCAGCGGGGCAAGACCCGCCACAGGCGGGGAGGTCCCGGTCAGCCACCTGATCGGGATTGAACCAGATGGGTGACTGAACAAAACAGCGATGAAAAAGGATGGGGCAAACAGGCGGTGGGCGGCGACGGATAGCCGATCAATACAGGGGTTGCCCCTCTTTAGAGGGGGAGGCCTATTTTGTGTCTTGACCGGAACCTTTAATGGGTGAGCCCAATCTCAGGGCTGACCTCGATCTCACGATCTCACCCACGATTTTACGATTTTCAACGATTTCCGGATTTCCAGGCCCGGCTGACGAATACCACCCGCTACGCGATGATGTTGACGGCGGCCCACTGCGGGTAGTCCTCGTTACGCGCCATATTCCCCTTTGCCGGGTGGCGCCGAGTCTCACCAAGGGCAGAATCATTGAGGCCGTCACAATAACGGCAGAGGCTCTTCCGTGGTTGGGGTGCACCACCGCGCGCATAGCGGTGTGTGGCCTCAATCCACATACTGGAGACGGCGGCGCGATTGGATCCGAAGAGCAGGACGTGATAGCGCCGGTCATCCGGGTTGTTCGACGCAGGGGAATACGGGCAAATGGGTCCGTCGCTCCGGATGCGGTTTTTTACAAGGCGATGCGCGGTGAAAATGATGCCGTGGTCTGCATGTACCACGACCAGGGCCTGGGCCCGCTCAAGATGTTGGCCTTTGATACCGATGTCAACGTCACTGTCGGCTTGCCGATCGTGCGCACGTCGCCGGCCCACGGGACGGCTTTTGACATCGCAGGCCGGGGAGAAGCCGATCCTTCCAGCATGACCGAGGCCATCAAGCTCGCGTATGAGCTCACCAGACGGCGGAACCCGTGGATAAGAAAATACGAGTATTCAGTTATCTGTGTTCGGTGTGAAGAGTCTATCTCGCCTTTACTGATTACTGGATACTGAGATGAAGCTCACCAGTCCAACCGAAGTCAGAGCCCTGCTCAGGAGCCTGAATTTCAGACCCGGTAGGGCCCTGGGGCAGAACTTCCTCATCGACGGAAACATCTTGAAGCTCCTCATTAGCCTTGCCGACCTCTCGCTGGACGACGTCGTACTCGAAATCGGCCCGGGCCTTGGCGTCATGACCGAAAAGTTGGTGCAACGCGCGCAAGGGGTCATCGCAATCGAAAAAGACAGCACTCTGTGCGGTTTTCTCAAGTCCCGGTTCAGGGAAACGACCAATCTGGAACTCATAGACGGAGATGTGCTCGACCTTGATCTTGACGAGGTTCTTGCTTCGGGTGTCTCAAAGGGGGTCTCTAATCTGCCGTATGCTGCCGGCAGCCGCATTCTCGTGAAGCTGGGTACCTCGCAGGTGTTGCCGCGTTACATCCTGGTGACGCTCCAACGGGATGTCGCCCAACGGCTCGCGGCGAAACCGGGAAGCAAGGACTACGGAGTTCTCAGCGTGTACACACAACTGGACTACGAAGTTGCGATAGAGAAGGACGTGAGCCCGTCGTGCTTCATGCCGAAGCCGCGGATATGGTCCCCTATCGTCACGCTCAGAAGAGGACGACAATCCATTGTGCAGATCGCGGATGGGACTTTCCTCCGCAAGCTGCTCAAATGGGCTTTCTCCCACCGCCGCAAGCAGCTCTGCTCCCTGCTGCGTCACGCGCCGCACTTCGTGGCGATGGACGTGAACAGTATCAATACCTTGTTCAAGGGCCTCAATGTGAATCCCCACGCGCGTCCGGAAGCGCTTTCTGTGGCCGAGTGGGGCAGGAATGTGCTACGCGAAGAGCCAACGGCGACATAAAAAGGCCATGCATGAACGAATTCGCGGCCACATTCCTCTGCGCCGGTGCTTGCACAGTTTGCAAGGTAAGGGGAAATACTTCTTCGTTCAGCAATGGCTGAGTTGGTTCACATCGGCTATTGACGCGTTTTTGCACACGTGTGTATAAATAGCTTTGTTTTGAGGCTTCGCCATTGAACCGTAGAAGATTGACATCCGCTTGAGAGTGCTCATGAACAGACATAAGGACGATCGCGGTTTCACGTTGATCGAACTACTTGTGATAACGGCGATCATTGCGGTCTTGATTGGGCTCCTGTTACCAATCTTGGCCGGAGCAAGAGCGAGAGCCCACAAGTTGAAATGCCTGAATAATACCCGTCAGATAGCCGTGGCGGCAACGACCCTGTTTGGGGAACTTGGCGAAAAGCTCCCGTATCGCTCGCGGGGGTGCTGTGAGTGGGGCGAGGCGGCCGAACAATTGCTGCCTTATCTGGGGTATACTAAAGAAGTTTTTGATTGCCCTGCCAATCCGGGGAACGAGGACTATTCTCAGTGCAAAATGCCCAATTACGACTTCTATACGGATTACGAGATGAATGGTTGGCTGTGCACGTGTCCGTCGCATACGGATCGCAGGCAGAGTATGATCACGGACTATTCATTAGCTGCGTATGCCTACGATTTTCCTTATGCCCCGTGGGACAAGCGGCGGGTACACAAAGGCGGAGTGAATTGCGCCTACCTCGACGGCCATGCGGCCTGGCTCGCAGACGAAGACATGGGACTTGATGGGCCGGAAGAGGATAAGTTCTACAACAAGGGCCACGTGATCCAAGCTATGTGGCGTTAACCCATGAGGTGGTTCAGTACAGTCCAGCCTTCTATTGTCTGACGCCCACTCGGTAGAATCGCGAAGTGGCCTGTGATGGGGGAATACCGCCAGTCCCGCTGCCGTCGTCCATCCATGTTTCCGGTCCGTCGCCTGGTACGTAAATGCCGCCGGGCGTCGCATTCTGCCAGATAGAATTTTTGGGGTCATCGACCCAGTGGATGTAATACGTTCTGCCGCCAACGCCGACTCCGCCGGCGCCCCCGAACCAGGTCTCAGCAAAGTCGAGCCTGACGGTGTACACGCCGTCTGGAACGTCAAACATGTAGTTGGTCACGCCGCAACGTTCTGTGCTGAAGAGGTAGGCATCCGGAGTATTACTCACGGTCTCCGAGGTGCGGGCGGGTGTTCCCTGTGCCACTCCATAGCCCGCGCCGTGAATCCTGGTGTAGCGGTGATCTCTCTCGTATGCGTCCCCGCACACGGACGTGCAGGGCCCGCCGCCGCAGTTGATATGACCTCGTATGCTTCAACGTTGCAAAAGGGCAGCAGGATAAGGGCTATCTCAGTAAACGACGCCGATCGCGGCCGGAACAGAACCGAACCGGATCTCTTCCGCCGTGAAGTCATTCCATTCTTCTCCGTTGATGCTCACTGCTTTGATGGGGGCTGCCAAAGGCGACCTGAAAACGTAGCCTCCAGGCGGCGCCTCCATGTCACCGGTCACCTCGATAGCCAGCTTATTCCCATGCCGGACTATGCTGTAATTGATCCGGCCATAATGCGTGGGGAAGGACTCGATGGAGATCCCTTCATCCCGGTCAAGCCACTTCTCATCGATGCCCAGTCCCAGCGTGAGGCGGTCTTCTTCCTCCAATACAAACATGGTCCGCACGGCGTTCATGTAGTCGGCGCCCGCCCATGAGTGCGGCATGTCGCCGATGTAGCCAGGTTTACGATAGTCGTAGTAGATAACTTCGGCCCAGTGGTTCCAATACTTCGGCCGCGTGACCGTAAGAAAATGCCGAAGGATCTCCAGGGTGCGTTGTTTCTGTCGCATGATAAGGAAGGATGTGGCCTGCTTCATCTCGTAAGGCACGTAGCCGCTGTCCATATCGAAATCGCCCGCCAGGCGAGGCGACATGATCTCGTCGTAGTACTTCTCCAGTGTGTACAGCGCCTCTTCTTTGGGCATGGACTTGTACTCTTCGGTTGGCCAGAACGCGATGGCGGGGGAGCACGCATCGAATTCACCCAGCTCCGCACAGCCGGGAATGTACTTCACGCTTTCCTGTTCCTGGACGAGGTCTATGGACGCGTATAGGCACTTACGCAGGCCGGCTTCTTGTTCCTTCATCCAGGGGATCAGATCATCCTTACCGAGAATCTCCGCCATCCGAATGGCCTCACGCCAGCCCTTAAGAGCGAGGAAGTCATCCCAGTAGCTATGCTTACCCGGTAACGAATACCCTTCATGACTCACGGACAGAGGGAGAATTCCGTAGAATCGGGCACGTTCATCGGTCGCGTTCTTGTACTCATCCGTCAGCCTCTTGTTGCGGAGGTACACCAGGAACTCAAGCGCCTTGACGACGTTGGGGAACCTGCGCTCGAGCAGGTCGCGGTCCTTGGTGAACTTGTAGTACTCGGCCACCAACGTGATGTAGGCGCCTTGCCCGTCGTACTCGGGCCAGGTCTTGCCCCAGTGCCGCATGCTCCCATCCGCGTTGATCATGCAGGGCACGTCGCCGTTGAAGAGCTGGTGATCGGAGATCCAATTGATGTAGTCCTTGACCACCTCCGCGTAGCCCGACCGCAAGAGGGCGACGCCGATCAGTGCGGAATCCCGGATCCAGGATCGCTCATAGTTCCGCGATCCGGGCTGAAGAACGGGTCCATCACGGTTGATCAGGATGTAGGCGATGTTCGAGAGGTAGACGTTCACGAGGTGCCGGTCCGGTACGTCGATTTTGATCCGGTTCAACAGCTCCGTCCAGAAGTCGCGCGTGGCGGCGAGTTCCCGGGACACTGCCTCGCGCGTCAGCCCGAGAACGTCGGACTCCGTATCCAGCGGCGCCGCGAACAGGTACCGGGCAACGCCTCCCGGGGGGAGGGCAAACTCATATTCCAGGGCCCCGGTGGCTCCGCCCCAGGGGTCGCGAACGATCTCGTGGGGGGGCAGATCTCCGCGCGAGATGTAGTCCATGACCTCGCCCTCGAGGTAAGTCACCGCGCCCACGCGGTCCGGCGGGGTGAGACAACGCCAGAGATCCTTCCCGTTCACGCGAACCAGGCCATGCTCCGGATCGTGCTTCAGCTCGAGCTTGAAGATGTCCACCATGCCCCCGTCGCCCTGCCAGGACGGCGTCACCTGGAAGGGCCTGAACGTCACGAAGAGGCGCCCTTGCTTCTTCACGGTGCCCTGGTTGCGCAGTTCATAAACCACGTAGGTCACCTCGGCATGCTCCTCGCCGGCGGTGAACATGGTCTGATCGAACACCAGCCCGTCGTACTCCCAACGCACGGAGGGGATGGGGAGATAACCGTCGGCGAGAGACTGGCTCAGCTTTGCGTCCTGGGCTGTGACAAGACGGCCGTCCAGGTAGAGGTAGGGCATCAGGGACCAGCTCCGCCGGTACGGCTCGATCGTCCCGTCTTCACAGATCAGGCTCTCGGTCCAACCGCGCTCCGTGCCCGTGATGGTCCAGAAGCCCTGCTCATTCCCCAGCCAGATGGGGTAGTAGCCCTCCGGGGCGATGTCGGCAGTCGCCAGGAAGAAGGTCCTGGGCTGGAGCGTATGGGGGTCGTACCTGTACGTTGATGTTGTCTTGTAGTGCGTCCCGGGCGGCACGCCGTCCTCTTCAGCGGGGTACGCATCGAAGGCGTACAGGGAGTAGCCCCAGTCGGTCTTCCTCTTGAGCCCATACATCCGGATGTAGCGGACGTTAATGGGTTTCGTGGCGATCTCCTTCCGGCCTTCCTTCCCTCCCGTTTCGACGTGGATGACGTACCACGTCTCGCCGTCCTGCGAGGCCTGGATCTGGTACATGTCCGCGCAGGCCGTTTCCCAGACAAGCACGATTTTCCCGATGGTCTTCTCCGCGCCCAGGTCTATGGTGATCCACTCGCGGTCGGATCTGCTACTGCTCCACCTCGTGCGCGGGTCGCCGTCGATGACCTTCTCCGCATCGAATTCCTCCTTCTCGGAGGAGGACGCTTGTACGGATACGGGCACCAATCTTGGTGGAGAGATGCTATCACCCGCTGAAACAACCACGCATACCCAGAAAACGCCTGCAAGGCCCGGAAACAACGTGCTGAATAGTCGTCCTCTCACGGCACTCCTCCTCTTGTCTGTACTGATCCATCCTTCGCTTCAGAAACCCCAATCTCCCAAAGTGAATAGCCCCACTCAGTACCTCTTTGCAGACCGGCAAGACAGACATATCGAGCGGAGACCGGCGTGAAGGCTATGTGATCCGCTCCCCCGTCTCCCTGTTTCTCATGATATACTCGTATCCAAGTCCTGCCGTCTTCCGAAACCAGAATCTTGTATTCCTTCCCATAAGCGGCTTCCCAGAGAATTCTGATGCCGTCGATCATCTTCCGGGCGCCCAGGTTCAGAACAAGCCATTGGGGGTCAGAAGCGTCGCTCGCCCATCGTGTGCGCTCGTCGCCATCGACCGCATAGGCCATCGCGCACTCTCCGTCCTCGCCGGAAGACG
Organism: Kiritimatiellia bacterium; assembly: GCA_029934055.1. GTDB lineage: Bacteria > Verrucomicrobiota > Kiritimatiellia > B70-G9 > B70-G9 > JAOZMZ01. Next base: position 6,677 of record JAOZMZ010000003.1, on the reverse strand, counting down.
CCGTAACGTTTCCGGTGAACAGCTCACTCGGGGTCTTTGCGGGGCGCGTCGATGCGGCTAGAAGATTGAGGAGATACCTCTGGGCCACGGGATCCGGCCGGCGGCCGTACAGACCGTTCTCACCGGACATGGGCATGAGGCGCCCTCGCGTCTGAATGCGTGATATCGTGATCTTTCCCCGACCATAGAGGGCCTCCAAAACGGCAGCATGCTTCAGGGCGTTACCACACCGTGCGCGTACGAAAAACGGCATGTCCACGATGACATCATAATCCGACACCATCACGCCGCCGAATCCTCCGTTGAACATCCTCAGGTATTCAGGCCGTATGCCGTTCCACAGTGGATCTCGTTCATCCACCGGGAACACATAGGAGTCGTACCCTCCACGCCCGGTGTTCGGCCTCTTGCGCACGACCAGGCTGACCTGATCCGTGAGAGGGACACGCACGGACTCCGCAGCACCGTAGCTGGGCTCCACGACAACAAGAGAGCCGCCGTCTTTCAGCCACTCGTCGACCTCCTGCAAGCGCGTGGTGTATACACGACCAAGCGCACCGCCTTCTCCCAGCACCAACACGTCGGCATCGGCGAGGCTTGTATCGGCGAAAGACACCGCGTTCAGTCCCATGCCCTGTAGAAATGCAAGAATCTCCGTGTCGGCGTCCTGGACAACCATGCGGACGCCTCTCAGCTCCGCCGGAATTTCGGGACGTGCGAGGACGTAAGCGATCTTCTCACTGAAGGCGGCCGGCTCGTTGGTTCCTTCACAGGTCAACTCGACTCTCAGAACGTACTTGCCGGGCGTTGCGGGAAAGATCCATTCTATGGGGACCCTTTTCATGCAGAGCCCTTCGATGCGCAAGGGCTGAGATCTCTCAGCGATCGACTCGCCGTTCTGAACAACATGCCAGCGCAGTCGCACTTCTCTCGCATCGGGGCTGTCATTGAAGACACATGCGTCGATCGTACGAGCTTCATTCGTGAAGAAATGACGGTCCCATAGTTCCTGGCTGACGCCAAGAGGTGCATACGCGTTGCCCAGAACATTCAGTATCGGCTTTGGTCGCGCGTCTCGGACGTTGCCCAGAAACCAGTGAGCCGTGAACCCCTTGCCGTTGCTCAAGTACACGAACGGGGCTATGGCATCGACCCGCATTCTCCGGAATTGCTCTACGAGTTCGCTCGCAAGAAACGACTGAAAGGCCAGCAACTCGGGGCGCGTGCCCTCGCGGCCCAGCCAGCGGAGGATGATGTCTCGGGTGGTCCAGCCGGGATCCCCGTTCTCGTCCAGCCAGAACCACAGGAATTCGTTCAGTACGGTCGGCGTGACGCTGGCCTCGATATCCGGGATCGATCGGGCAAAGCCGAACGTGTCGTCGTTGAGCACGGGCCCCAGGGAGTAGATATAAGGATGCTCCTCCTCGAAGTCCACAGATTCCCAAGGTCTGGTGGGGTCCATCTTCTTCATGTAGGGCACGATGTCGTGCTTGATCATCCTTACCTTCGCCTGCGCCACCTCGCTCGTCTCAGGCTCGTTAAGAGGGTCCCAGATGACGATGCTGGGATGGTTGTAGTTGTCGCGGATCCAGGCCTTGAACTCCGTCTCGATCTGTTCCCGGTCGGCATCGATCTTGCCCCAGAACATCCATTCGTCCTGCAGGCACATTCCGTATTCGTCGGCGAGGTCGTACCAGCGGTTGTAAGCATGGCCGAGGTGAAAGCGAAAGTAGTTGAAGTGATGGGCTTTAGGGATATCGATGAGGACCCGCTTGATCCAGTTCGTATCCCAGGGCAGCGCACCCCGCGCCGGGTCGGACAGGAATCGATGGAAGGCGATGTTCCCCCCCTTGAGAAAGATACGCCTGCCGTTCAAGTAGAAATCAGAGTTCCCAACGCTGAATTCGCGCATTCCGAATGTCTGACGAACCCTGTCCGTAGTGCGACCGTCAGCGGTGACGCTGACAACCAGTTCGTACAGAAAGGGATCTTCGGGAGACCAGGTGCGCATCTCCTCGATCGGGACGCTGAGGACCATGTCCTGCCGGGACGTCGGCGCCGCCGTTGCACTAGCCGTCGCAATCGGTGACACGCGCCGTGCCGTCCCCTTCTCCCAGACGGCAGCAGAAACCCTGATGTTCCGCGTCAAGGCTGAGGCATTGTCGATGTCGATCCGGGCTGTTGCCGTCTGCGTGTCCAGGTGCGGGGTTACGAACACCCCGCGAATGCTGGGATCTCCGGTCAGAACAACGGCTACATCACCCCAGATGCCGGGAATGAAGGAATGCTTCTCTGTGTCCGAGCCAACGGCGCTTCCCGTGGGCAAGGCGTCCTTCTGGCCAACTCGAACGAGGAGCACGTTCTCGCGGTCGTAGCGCATAACGTCGCTGGCGTCATACTCATGGGACGTGTAGCATCCGTCATAGGTCCCGAGCTTCTCGCCGTTCAGCCAGACTTCCGAGCCGTACTTGGATTGTTCGATCCGGACAAACGCCCGTGTCCTCTTCTGATCGCGAGAGACGCGAAAAGACTTCTTGTACCAGAAGTACTCATGGTCCTGCCAACGCACGGGAGGGTTGCACAAATCCACCAAGCCGGGCACGGGCACCTCGTGCCGCCAGGCAGTGGGTTCCTCCTCTTTCCCTCCCGGCTCGCATGACCACGTGCCGTTGAGGGAAATCGTCTCACGCCCCGGGGAGGGCATTCCCTCTTCGGCAGACAGAGAACAGGCAAACGGACTCGATGCCAGCAAGAGGCAAAGACCTGGAAATAGCACGGTCTTCCTCATAAGAGCTGTCTCACAATTGTCTTCATTTCCGCACGGGGTCATCGATTTCAAATACGAGCTCCCAAATGGCGCGCGGTCTCTGGTATTGCTCGGGGCGGGATGGGCGAGGCCGCATACCGGGCACGCGCCAGCTTTCGGGCGTGTTGAACCAGAACGCGGTGGAGTCCTCTTCGTATGTGATATAGTAAATGCCCCAGGCGGTCTGGAGCGCCTCCTTCTTCAAGCCGGCGTGATACATGAGGGCGGCGAGGAAGTAGCTTGAGCCCGTCCATACTTCGTCTGACTGCAGCGTGCCCAGGAAGCTGCCGTCTTCCTTGACCCCGTTGATAGCACCGATATCGCCAAGGCCGTCGCCCGTATAATCGCGCATGGGCTTCACGCATCGGTTATAGACCCGCTTCAGGTGGGACTTCATGCGCGCCGCGGGCAGGATGTCACGAAGTCCACAGACCTCACAGTATCGCTGTCCGTTCAACCCGTCACACATGATGGCCGTGGGGAACTCACTTTCGGTGTCGATCTTGTAGTATCCGCCTTTTTCATGCCAAAGCTGTTCGTCCAGGTTCACCTTCGCCTTCTTCAGCCATTTCCTCACTTCCGGCAGAATCGGATCTTTCTGGATCTCAGCCATCTTCTCCATAGCTTCGAGACAGCCGACCCATAGCCCGCCGCAGAGCAGGCTCGTTCCGTACAGGCCCCAGTCGTCGTACGTATTGTCCGACCTATTGTTATTGGGCAGGAAATCCCCGTCGGTATCGGTCGATTTCATGAATCCATAGGCAGCCTTACAGGCCGGCCAGACGTAATCCAGGAATTCCCTGTCCCGGTAAAGATAGTAGTAGCGCCAGACCTGCTGAACGAATTTCGGACTCAGGTCCTTCCAATACATGAGCTCGGGTCTGTCATGCCGATACACGTCGAAGTCGAAATATGGATCGCACTTCGTAGGGTCGCCGACATCGTGAGGGAAAAGCCCCCTGGGTACCGGCGGCTCAAATTGATAATGCAGAGCGCCGTCTGCGTAGCACTTGAGCGTATCGCGTTCAATCTCCGGCCAGAACCTGGCGAAAACGATCGAACTGTAATGACGGACATCCAGAGTATCAGCCGAACGATAGATGGAATTCTCCATGACGAAGTGCTTGTGGTCATTCTCGTGCAGGCCCATGAATTCCCGGTCATGCCCGGCCTTCAGTCCCGACTCGTAAAAGACCCCGCCGAACTGGTTGTAGTACAGCTCATTGAAAGCGGCGCACTTGAGCCACTCGGGATATCTGGGGTTCTTGACAAAGGGCGCCATCCAGGCGTCGATCTGTTTCTCCCATTGCCGATGGTTATTGAGCGCCTCAGCCGCGATATCAAAGCTATGGCCCCCTTCCCTGCCGAAGTATTGCGTGTATTTGCGCCACCACTGCGTGCCGCTTGAGAATTCGAGAACCGGAATGTCCCAGGAGATAATGAACGGGACGCGTCGCCTTTCCGAGGGATCAAGCGTAACCTTGACGGCCACGGCAGCCGCGGAGTGCGAATCATCCAGATCGTGGTCGCAAAGTTTGCCGTCATCCGCGAAGTCGGACCAGATATCTTCACCTGAACCGTCTTTGTTCCAACTCGACACATAGGTCACAACCTGCCCTTCAGCGGCCCTTGTGGCGATGCACCATTCCGAACCCTGGGTCTCGACGGTATTTTCCGGATGGACGGCCCTCAGAACCATGGCGGTGATATCCTGATCTTTCTTGACCCGGGACTGATACCCTTTGCGGGCAACGGTGCTGTAGGGAACTTGGGGCCACGTCAACATCAACGCGACGTCCTTTTTCTCCTTCGTCGGGTTGTAGAGTTCGTATTCGAACACGGCCACGGGATAGGAGGTCTCCTTGTAGTTCTGCGCGATAATGGGGCTGAAGAAGAGAGCTTTGACCTCGGTGGCAAAAGGATGGTACACAACCCATCCCTTCGGCTGGAGCGCATAGTAGGTGGCTTCGCCCTTTTTCAGCCCGTTCCACGCCGGCTTGAGCCTCTTGTCTGTTGATAGGCACCTGACCAGTGCATCTTCGTCATCTGCGCCTTTCTCGTAATAGTGAAAGGCCGCCTCGGGAAGGGAATGCCAGAACCGTTCGAGCCGGGTGTCGCACGGTTTGAGTTCCCACGGCCCGAACGACCCGCTGATGTTGTACATGAAAGATCCCGCCCCGAATCCCCCCAGCGCGACGCCCCTGTTAGGGCAGCAACTTGCGGGGTTTGGAGGAACATCACCCAGGCGCCTTCTCCAGGCGCAAGCGGGAATGGATGAAGACAAGCCAGCTACCGGGAGGAGTCTCAAGGCCGGGTCAACATCGCCTGCTCGGATCATGCCAGCGCGTGCAAAACAGAACAGAGCCACCAATCCGAAACACATCCGAGTGTTCAAATGAACCAATGTTGAGAACCCCTTTCTCTTCCCGCCTCCGAAGGAGACGTTGTTAGATTCTTTCCATAATACCAAGAACTGCGGCCACTTACAAGAACTCCTACTCATGTTCCCGCCTCAAAAAGACAAAGTGACGGAAGGAGAATCTAACGTCTGCTTGCCTTGGTTCTCACATCGAACCAGGCGGCGAGAATGATAATCACGCCCTTGATGACTTCCTGCCAGTCCTGCGGCATGCCCAGGATGCTCATGCCGTTGGCTAGGACGGCCAACAGGAACAACCCGAGGATCGTCCCCCTGATGTGTCCTACACCTCCCAGAAGAGAGGTGCCCCCGATAACCACTGCGGCAATGGCGTCCAGTTCGTTCAGCTTCCCGATATTTCCCGGAGTTGCGCCCCCTTCCCGTGAGGCCGCCAAAATCCCTGCGATGGCGGAAAGCACACCGGCAATGATGAAGACGGTCCACTTGATCCTGGCCACGTTGATGCCGGAAAGCCGCGCGGCTTGCAGGTTGCCCCCGGTGGCGTAGAGGTATCGGCCAAAAGAGGTGTGATCGAGGACGAAAATGCCCAGCAGGGCTACTATCACCCAGATGACGAAGGGCGCCGGCAATCCGTAGGCCCCGCAAAAGATCCAACCCAGGAAGGCAAAAACGAGGAAACCAAGAACCATCTTCAGTATCTCCAACACCTCGGGAAGGGGTTCAAACCCGTATTCCCTTCTCTTGGCCGAGGCCCGGAAGCTGAGCACCAGCCATGCAACGAACGCGAGACAGATGATGATCGCGGAGGGGACCTTGGGAATATAGGTGAAGAAGAAATCGGTAAAGGGTTCGTAGTTGGGGCTCACATTCTGCCGGCCGGAAATAATCTGGGCCAGCCCGCGGCCAATGACCAGCATGCCCAGGGTGACAATAAAGGAATGAATGCGGAAACGGGATACCCAGAACCCGTTCCAAACCCCTATCAAAGCCCCGACGAGAAGCGTCAACGGCACAGCGGCGGCCACCGGCATCCCGCTTCTGATCATCAGGCAGACTGAAACCCCGGTCAGCGCGACGACCGACCCCACGCCCAGGTTGATCTCGGCCACCAGGATCACCATGGTCATGCCCACGGACAGGACGCCGACCACCATGACCTGCCCGACGATGTTAGAAAGATTCTCCGGAGAGAAGAAGGTAAAATCGCCCGACTTGAAGTAGTACACAAACGCGAAAGCCACTGTAAGAAAGATAAGGGCCAGAAGAATGCCGTACTGCTTGAGATCCACATTCTTCAATACGGATGGTTTGCGTGTTTGTTCCATGTGCTTTTCCTTTCAACTCGCGCTGGCAACTTCGTCAAGAACCTAATTGAGAACTTCGTCCACTCCTGCGCCGAGCCGAGGGCGTAGTCGGCAGCTAACTGCTTCCTCTCTCCAGAGCGGGCACGGCATCCATCAGCCAGATTCATGATAATGCTCTCTGAAGCCG
>JAOZMZ010000076.1 GCA_029934055.1 Kiritimatiellia bacterium | reverse complement strand
TGGAAATTGAGCACCTGAATTATCTCCACTACCTTTGCGCCCGTGTTGTCCGCGCAAATTAGCTGCGCACCCGTGGGCAAACCGCGGGTCTGCTTTCCTGCGATTCCCTTCATCTCATTCACCTCTTCTCAATTATCACGAAACTGACGCTCTTTGCGAGAGGTCTGCACTCCATGAACCTGACACGATCCCCCACCTTTACGGAGACCTCAACCGCGTCCCTCGGCAGCAAAATGTCCAGGCGTGATCCGAAGCGCATCATACCAATCATTTCGCCTTTGTCCACCCCCTCTCCCTGCTTCAGCCAGTATACAACCCTGCGCACGAACGGCCCCACAATCTGTTTTACCAGATATTCAAAACCGTCCGTCGCGATCCATATGCGGCTGTGCTCGTTGAATTCCGAGGCCGCATTCTGGATGGTGAAGAAATGCTTCCCGGGAACATATTCCAGGCGCGAAACCCGCCCCGCAAGCGGCGCCCGATTGACGTGAACGTCGAACGGTGAAAGGAAGATACTGATGCGTACCACTTCGCGCCCGCCTAACTCGGCGGCCCGGGGATAATCAATCCGCCGCACCCATCCATCCGCCCCGGCCACCACCGCGTCACTCGCCGGCGGCGGCACGCGGCGCGGATTGCGGTGGAAAAACAGCATGAATCCAGCGATCCCCAGCCCGCCCCACAGTATCCAGGACCTCAGTGCGCTGTCTGCACCAAAAACGCCCGCGGCGTAGTATCCCCCCATGCCGACTATCGCCGGAACCAGAATCCATATCCACCCGCCCGGTGCTATGTAACTCTCATTTTTCATCCCTAAAAAACGCCGGCGGCCGACCGCGTCCTTCACCGATTTCATTCCTCCACCCGCCGACCGTCCTTCCACAATTCCTCGAGAGCATAGTACCGACGTGTCTGCGGCGAAAAAATGTGGACGATAACATCCAGGTAGTCCACCACCATCCACTCACTCTCCGGCGTACCCGAACGCCGCAGAGAGCGCACGCCGGCAGCCCCCAGCACATGCTCGACTTCCTCACATAAGGCCTTGATCTGAGGGCGGTTCGTGCCGGTGGCAATCACGAAATAGTCAGTGATATCCGATACTTCCCGCACATCCAGCACAACTATGTCCCGCCCATGCTTTTCCGCCAAGGCGCTCCGCGCCATCTTCACCAAGGCAGATGTTGTTACCCTCGCTCGGTCTGTACTCCGTTTCACGTTTCCTTCTCAGTAGAACCCTGTCTCCCCGAAGGTCCGAGGCGATCTAACTACGAAATAAATTGTGCTCATATATATACATTTCAACAGCCGGCGGCACAAGATACGAAATACTCATCCCCTCCGCCACCCGTCGCCGTATCTCCGACGAAGACACTTCAAAAATGTGCCCGCGTTCTATGCCCTCCGTAAGAAGCGCCGGCCACGGTTCCCGCAGACGGATATCCTCGCGGCGCGGCAATTCCACGCCCGCACGGCGAAAGACCGCCAGCCGGCATATTTCCAGCAGGGCATACACGTCCTTCCATGTGTGTAACTCGTAAAGCGCATCCACTCCTACAATGAAATAGAATTCCGCCTCCGGTTCCGCCGCCCGAAACTCCCTTAGCGTGTCGATCGAATAGGAAACGCCACCGCGCTCGATCTCAACCTTCGATACCTCCATGCGCGGGTTGCCCTCTACGGCCAATTCGAGCATGGCCACGCGATGCCGTGCGTCCAGTAGGTCCCGTCCCTCCTTGTGGGCCGGAAGTGCACATGGAACCAGGCGTACCTCGTCTAATTCCAGTTTCTCGACCGCATCCTGCGCCAAGACGAGGTGCCCGATATGCACCGGATTGAACGTGCCGCCCAATATCCCTACCGCTCTGCCCACCTGACCTTCTCCGTTGGGTCCCCCCAGCCCCTTTTCCATTGCGTTTCACCTGCCTTTATACCAGACCGCCCGCTCCGCTTCAATCCGTCAAGCCGTGCCCCCCCGCCCGCGCGATAAAGCCTCCATAACCACGATTTGCCCCTTGATTACACGCCCGCATTCGCATATGTTCCCCGTTTCAATGACGGTAACCTTTCTGCATAAGGCATAGAAATTAAGGAGTACAGCCATGTCGGAAATAATTGATGTCCTCGCCCGTGAAATACTTGATTCCCGTGGCAATCCTACGGTGGAGGTCGAAGTCGAACTCGCCTCCGGCGCGGCCGGCCGCGCCGATGTTCCCAGCGGCGCCTCAACCGGCGAAAACGAGGCCCTTGAGCTCCGCGACGGCGACAAGCAACGATACCTCGGAAAGGGCGTGCTCAACGCCGTCCGTAACATCAACGAAACCATCGGGCCGCAGGTCATAGGCTTCGACGCTCTCGATCAGGCCGCCCTCGACAAGTTCATGATCGAACTCGACGGTACTGAAAACAAGAGCAAGCTCGGCGCGAATGCCATACTGGGCGTGTCCCTCGCCGCCGCGCATGCCGCCGCCGACTACCTCGGCCTCCCGCTCTTCCGTTATCTCGGCGGAGTCAACGCCCGGACACTGCCGGTACCCATGATGAACATTCTCAACGGCGGTGTGCACTCCGACGCTCCAGTGGACGTCCAGGAATTCATGATCGTACCCCGCGGCGCCCCTACTTTCGCCGAAGCCCTGCGCATGGGATCGGAGATTTTCCACAACCTCAAGGCGGTCCTCAAGGAAATGGGCCTGAGCACCGCCGTCGGCGATGAAGGCGGTTTCGCCCCCGACCTCAAGGGAAATACCCACGCCCTCGATGTCATCATGCAGGCCGTCGAGCGCTCCGGATACCAAGCCGGCAAGGATGTGTTCATCGCCCTCGATCCGGCCGCGAGCGAGTTTTTCGATAAAGACCTCGGCAAGTATGTCTTCAAGAAAAGCGACGGATCGCAGAAAACCGCCGCCGAAATGGTTGACATGTACGAAGAATGGATATCCAAGTACCCCATAATCTCCATCGAGGACGGTCTCGCGGAAGGCGATTGGGAGGGTTGGCGCCTGATGACCGAACGCCTCGGCGGGCGCATCCAACTCGTCGGCGACGATATTTTCGTCACCAATATGCGCTTCCTCGGCAAGGGCATCGAAATGGGCGTGGCCAATTCGATCCTCATCAAGGTCAACCAGATCGGCACCCTTACCGAAACCCTCGACACCATCGCCATGGCGCGCCGCGCCGGGTACCGCGCCGTCATCAGTCACCGTTCCGGTGAAACCGAAGACACCACCATCGCCGATATCGCCGTCGCAACGGAGGTCGGCCAGATCAAGACCGGATCGGCCAGCCGCACCGATCGCATCGCCAAATACAATCAGTTGCTGCGGATCGAGGATATCCTCGACGATACAGCCGTGTACGCCGGCACCATAGGCTGATTCGTGCAATCCCTGCGGGAAGGTGGAGTACGCGCCCACCCTTGCCATTACAGGGCCCTCCGCAGTAAGCTGGATGCGAGCGGAGTCATTGCACGATGATGTCCTGGCAGACAATCTATCGTTCCGCCTGGATGTTACTGGCACTCTTGGTGGCGGTCGGCCTGGCTTGCGTATTCTGGCCGGTACTGCGCCAATATCACAACTATCGCCGCCGCGAAGTCATTCTCGAAAGAGAAATCCAGCACGAACAACGTACGATCAATACCCTCCGCGAGAACCAGAAAGAGATGAAAACCAACCCGCATTTCGTTGAGCGCGTCGCCCATGATCTCGGCATGGCCCGTGTCGACGAAACCATTTTCAAATATACCGGTGACGACCTCGACCAGCCGGTGCCGCGGAAATGAGGATTGTCACCGACAGGAATTTCGGTCGGCGCGAATGTCCGTCCTGCGGCTGTGAAGTGCCCGCCAACAACAACCGCTGCCCGGTGTGCGGTTATGAATTCCCCACGGCTTCCCCCCTCCAGACCCGCCTGCGCGTCTGGGGCGCAATTTTGATGCTGCTGCTGTTGTTGATCCTTGTTCTCGGCCTGCTTCAGTAAAGTGAGGGCGCCTCCCCACCCCGCCTCAGTTGGCCCGGCACAGCAACAGGAATCCCGCCACCTCGGCGGCGACGATTGGAATCCAGACAATCAGTTCCGGATGCCATTCCGGATGACCGGTCAAAGAATCAGCCACGATGATGAACAAGTAGTATACCAGGACCACCAGCAAACTTATGCCCACACCGACCGACGACTCACGCCGCCGCGAGCGCAATCCCAAAGGAATTCCCAGCAAGGTGAACGCAAAACACGAAAGCGAAAGCGATAGTCTTTTGTTGGCTCCCACCACCAACGCCATCCTCTGGCGGATCAGGTCCTCATATTTCAGGTCGGGATATGTCTCCCTCACGTGGCGAATCGCATGAATAAGTTCCTGCAACGTCATGTCGGCAATCTTCTTCTGCATGCCGCCCTCTTTCCATATCTTGGAAAAATCAAGCGTAACAGGATATTCCCGCGCGGTTATGTACCGCGTGCGGCTGATATCCATAGGATGTTCCATATCCCTCTGGTCAATGCGTACGTCATGAAGCACCACGCGCAATATCTTCCGCCTGTCATCCGGCTTGATTTCACCCCAGCGCGCCCTGACACTCCGCTTGACGCCGCGCCGCCCCAATTCATAAACCACGATATCCTTGACGCGGTTACCGTCCTTGTGCCCCACGTAGATCATTATCCCCGGAAAATCCCGCACGAAACGGCCCTCTTCAAGCAGGTCAACCGGCTCGTCCACGCCCACCCCGCGCAGCAGACGCCTCTTGGAATAGTGACTCCGGGGAGCCAGCTCGCTGTTGATGTAGACACAAATCACCGACAAGACTATCGAAATCATCACCGGCGCCGCCACGATCTGCCAGATGCTCAAACCACACGCCTTCATGGCCGTGATTTCTCCATTCAACGAAAGACGCGTAAACACCAACAGCACGGTCGTCAAAACGCTCATGGGAATCGAAAAACTCAAAAGGTAGGGCATGTTGCTCGCGAAAAACATCAGGATCACTCGGCCGGAAATGCCCCGCGCCATCAAATCGATCGCCCGCACCATCGCCCCGATGGACATTACAAAGGTAAACACCGCTAACGTCATCAAGAACGTTATCAGGTAGTCCTTGCTCAAATACCTGCTGATCGTGTCCACAACGACTGCCTCTACCCGGTCACCGACTTTTCAGCGGCTTCAACGGTATTGTAGAGCAACATTGTTATCGTCATCGGCCCGACACCACCCGGCACCGGCGTAATCGCCGCCGCCTTGACCTTTACCGCCTCGAAATCCACGTCACCCACCAAACGGTAGCCCTTCGGCCTGGTGCTGTCCGCCACCCGATTGACCCCTACATCCACAACCACCGCCCCCTCCCGTACCATCTCGGCCCCGATCATCTCCGGTCGCCCCGCCGCCGCCACCAGAATGTCCGCCTGGCGCGTGTACGTTCCGAGATCACGGGTTCTCGTATGACATACCGTCACCGTCGCATTCCCCAACTCCCATTTGCGCGAAAGCAAAACCGCCAACGGGCGCCCGACGATATTGCTGCGTCCGACTATCACCACGTGTGCCCCCTCGATCACAATCCCGGAACGCTTCAACATCTGCAGGATCCCATGCGGGGTGCACGGAAGAAATCCCGGAAGACCCAGCATCAGGCGTCCGGCATTCAACGGATGAAATCCGTCAACATCCTTGGCGGGATCGATCGCGGCAAGAACCTCCCGCTCCATCCCCGGTTCGGGCAACGGCAACTGGACCAGCACGCCGTGAATCCGCTCATCCCGATTGAACGCCTGCACCACCCGGAGAATCTCATCCATGCCGCTATCGGCCGGAAGCCTCCGCTCATCCGAATAGATTCCTATTTTCGCACACGCCTTTTCCTTGGCAGTAACGTAGGACCGCGACGCGGGATCATCCCCTACCAGCAGGACGCCCAAGCCCGGTACTATGCCGCGCCCCTTGAGCACAGCCACCCGCTCGGCCAACTCCTGCCGCATTTCCGCCGCTATCGCCTTACCGTCTATTATCCTCGCCGCCATCTCTGCTCCTCCGCCCTGTAACAATTACATCGCCGGCACGTTCCATATGCCCGCCGCAAGGCTGCGTGTTTCACGCCCCGATACTCACCGCTCGACGACAATGCCTTGGGCTTCGCCATAGTCCGCGTACACCCACATGTCGGCGTACATTACCAGACCGCCCACATACCTCACCAGCACATTTCAACATCCAGGGGGATTTGAAAAAATTTCTGCACTCACACAAGCCCCTTTCTGCTATCCTCTATGCATGCAACTCAACGAACACGCTCCGGCCTATCGGTTCGGGGCGGATGTCAGCGGCGCCTTGAAAGACGAGGTGATAATCATGAGGTACCGTATCTGCGATATGTGCGGTCAACCCCTGGAAGAAAACACACTCCGCTACGAAGCCCGCATCCAGGTATACGCCGCTTACGATCCTCTTGAGATATCTTTCGCCGATCTCAAGGGCGATTTCCGGGAAGAACTCCGGCGCGTTGCCGAAGCGTGCCGTGACATGAGCGAAGAAGAACTCATGCGCCAGGTGTTCACCGAACTGCACCTGGACCTCTGTCCCCGTTGCCAACAGGTCTACATCCGCAATCCATTGCCGCAGTTGCCGGATTCCCAATGAAAATTGCCCCCTCAAGCCATCTGCCGGCTCTGCTGGCCGTCCTGCTTCTCTCGGCTGCCGGTTCCTGCCGCCGACCGCATCCCGGCCCCGCGACTTCGCACTTCCCCGCCTTTGAAACGAATGTCATCCTTCACATCGGCGCCACCGACCTCGACAAACTCGCCCTCGCCCTCAACACTTCCCGCACCGTCACCAAGCGTATCGAGCGGCTCTTCGCCAGAAATGAGCCCCACAGCGAAATCGCCATCCTGAACCGCGTCGCCGCCAACGTATCCCTGCCGGTCTCCCGCGAAACCGCCCGCGCCGTAGGACTCTCGCTCGCTCTGGCAGCCTCCACCCGCGGTACCTTCGATATAACAACCGAACCACTCGAATATATCTGGGGTTTCAATAGTCCCCGACCGCCCCGGCGCCCCCCCTCAGCGGACCTCGTCCGCGCCGCACTGGAAGGCGTCGGCTATCACAAGGTGACCGCCCGCGGCAACCGGATCAGTTTCGACTCCCCCCTCACGGCGTTGAACCTCGATCACATCGCCCGTGGATACGCCATCGACCGAAGCCTGAAGGCTCTCCAACACCTCGGAATACGCAACTGCATGATTTCCATCGGCCGCCATTCGCGCTGTCTCGGAACCCCTTCACCAGGCACCCACTGGGAACTCGCGCTTCCCGATCCATCCAGCCTGAACGCTAACCTCGGAACCATTACGCTGACCAATTCTACGGCCGTCACTGCTCTTCTGCGGCGCGAGCATCAAATCCGCATCGGCGACCGTCTCTACAGTACGATACTGGATCCCCGCAACGGCCGCCCGGTCGAGCACACGGCCTTATCCGTGGTTTTGGCACCCAACGCCCTCACGGCCGATGCCCTGGCGGTTGCTGTCTTCGTCGGTGGAATCGAGGAAACCCCGCGTATCCTCGCCGGCAATCCCGGTACTGAGGTCCTCCTGATACCCGAATCACAGCACCCGGAAATCTGGATAAGCAAAGGGTTCCTCAGGGTCTGGAAACACCCCACGTCTCTCACCCGCCGCGTCCACGTCATTCCAGCGGCGTCCGCCCCTGAAAATTCTCCCTACTAGCGTCGCAGATAGACAGCCAGCCACGCGCCGAGCGTAAGCCACAACAGACCCAGCAGTATCCCCAACCTGGCCATGCGTTCGTCGCCCGGCTCGCATTCGGAGCGGTAACCCGACAAGACCATTATCCCCAGAACAATTCCCAGTATCCAGCCGATCCCCAGCAGCAAGGGACCGACCAACCCTCCTGCAAAAGCCAGCGAACTCATGGCGCGCACAAATTCCCTTACCCGCAATGACGGCTTGCCGATACCGGAGGAGCCCGCCGCCGTACTCCCGACCATCTCCTGGCCGCAGCGCGGGCAAAAACTGATCCCGCCCGGCACGAGGAAACCGCAGACCGGACACGGATTCGCCGGTTGATCCGCAAGCATGTCGCCCCGCCGGTCACGATCGTGAAAACGACAGACCACCTCCCCGAGTGAAAAGGTATCACCATCGCGCAGTACGGCCTCATCAACCCGTTCACCGTTCAGCACCACCCCGTTCGTACTCCGCAGGTCTATCAAAGTGTAATGATCTCCCACCCGCCGGATCCAGGCATGCTTGGCCGAAACAGCAGAATCGTCCAGCACCACGTCGCACTCGTCGCTCCTGCCCAGAATCAGCCCGTCATCCACCTCGCGCCGCCCCGTGCCGGAAAGCATCCCTCCTCTGATTTCAATCCAGGCCACCTTCAATGCCCTCTTGCTTCAGGCAAGCTTTCTTAAACTCCGACTCAAATCACTCACCGACTGCTTCCCCGCATCAGGAGTAACCAGGGCGATACTCGTTCTCCCCGGACGCAAGACCTGACGCGCCACCGCCTGTACGTCCGTCGCCGAGACCCCTTCAAGCCGCTTGATTACTTCTTCCGGCTGGACCAGGGCGCCGTAGCCCAGCAGATGTTCCCCGATCCACATCATGTGACTCCCGCTGTTTTCGAGACCGATTTTCATCTGGCCGACGGCGTAGTCCTTGGCGCGGCGCAACTCGTGGCGGCTGACCGCCTTCTCCTTGAAACGCCGCAATTCCCGCATCACCAGCTCTATCGCCCTGCCGGCCCGTTTCCGATCCAACCCGGCGCTCACCTCCAACACTCCGGTATCGGCGTACATGTGCACCGAACTGTGAATCGAGTACGCCATGCCGTGACGCTCCCTCACGACCTGGAACAGGCGCGAGCTCATGTTCTCTCCCAATATCACACTCAGTATCTTCAAGGCATAGCGCCTGCGGTCATGCCGGCCGAAATGCCGCACCCCAAGCGCCAGGTGCGCCTGCTCGACTTCCTTGCCGATAACATCGGCACGCAATTGGCCGGCCTTGTCCGCCGCAACGAATCCCCGCGCCCGCCGCGCCGCAGCCCTCCCGAGAAGACGGCGCACATGACGCACCCGTTCTTCGTGAACCACGTCTCCGGCGAAGACCACGACCGTATTCTCCGGAATGTAGTAGCGCCGCTTGTGCCCCATGATATCCGCCCGCGTCATGCCGCCGACGGTTTTCGGTGTACCTATCAAGGGTCGTCCCAAAGGATGATTGTGCCACAGCAGTTCCCCCAGACGTTCCAGTACGAGCTGGTGAGGCTGGTCCCGGTACATCATTATCTCCTCGATGATCACCCCGCGCTCCTTCTCTATGTCTTCCGGGGCAAAACGCGGATGGAGATACATGTCCGCCAGAATCTCGGTCACCTCTTCAACGTATTCGCTGCTTATTTTTGCGTAGTAACAGGTCGATTCCTCCTGCGTAAATGCATTGAAATAGCCGCCCCGCCCCTCGATCTCCTGCGAAATCTGACGCGCACTCCGCTTCTGCGTACCCTTGAAAAGCAGATGCTCAATGAAATGACTTACTCCGGAAAGCTTCTTGCTCTCCCAGCGGCCCCCTACCCCCACCCATACACCCACCGTCACGCTCGATACGTTGCGCA
>JAOZMZ010000075.1 GCA_029934055.1 Kiritimatiellia bacterium | reverse complement strand
CCTACCAGCCGCACGGCGGCGCAGGCAGGTCGCCCCCCTTAAGAACGAGCAGCAGCTCATCAAGGACCTGCAGAAAGCCGCCGGCGAGGAACCGGCCGAAAAAGCCAAACAGGGAAAAGCACTGAAAGAGGTGGAGAAAGAAAGAAGGCTCGTTAATGAATTAAGATGAACGGGCTCGCGGCTGATGTGCGAGGCCGGAGGCAAGCTTGCTTGCCGAAGCCCGTCACCTCCTGCCGCGTTTTTCCCGTCAGCTCGAATGATTTGTTATGCCACAATTTACCGATATTTTTACATCCATCCCATATGTGCTGCACAGCAGGTTAAAGTAAAAGAAATTAGCAATGAAATGAGTGGCGCAATTATCCAGACCGTGAGCAATCTTTTTATCGACGTCTTCTTTAATATTTCACGCCATCCAATTTTAGATATTCCCAATCCAATAATTGACAATGTATTCATCTGAACCAGTGATGTTGGTATACCCCGTGTCACTGACGCAAACAAAAGAAGTGTTCCAGTAATAAACGAAATTAATGTCGCCCCCATTGGGCCAAAGTCAATGATTTCCTTGCCTGTTGTTTCAATAACTCTGTTACCAAAAAGGGAGCTTCCAATCCCAAAACAGGGTGCAATTATCAGAGTAGATACAATCATTACCAATAAGATGTTATTATCCGTAAGTGTAATTTTAAGTTCATTAGAAATCATCGAGGCAATAGGGCCGGCAGCGTTGGCCACATTATTTGAACCAATTGCAAAAGAAACATATAGAGATGCTAAAATAACCAATAACTTCAAACCTTTATGGGATGATATTTGTTGAAAGTTGAACCAACCACGTTTTTTGACAGGATTGTAAATATATTTTCCAATCATGTATGTAATAAGAAACGATATTAGAGGGAGTATAAACCAGGTGGGGATAATTTCAAAAAACAATTTATTCGTTTTCAAAATATCAAAATATATAGCTGGTCCAACTAAAGCACTAACGGTAGCCTGGCTGGTTGACTGAGGAATTCTCATTAAATTCGCAGCCAAAAGAGATAATGCAACTGACAATAAAATAATTGAAGTTAAGGTTAAATCCATAACTTCGTTTGGTAGAATCCCTTTCCCAATAGTCATAGATACTTTTTTACCAGCGATGATGGCACCCAAAAATACAAATATTCCGAAGAGCCCAGGTATTAAGTCTTTACGAATAATATTAGCACCGTATGCGGCCGAAAAAGCAGGAGCTGTTCCACTTCCACCCATATTGATAGCCAAAAACATTGCAAAAATAAATGGTACTAGGAGTATTGAAAACATCGGAGAAAACATTTTGAGTAAATCCTTATATTAAATTATGAATTACCTAAAAGGCATAACGGCGCCGCGGATGTAGCGGCAGGCGCGGAGGCAAGCCTGCTCGCCGAAGAGCCTTGTCCGCTGATCCGCGACGCGGTTCGCTGGACGCGCAGCCTCCAGCGAAGTTGTTATTCTAAACAATCTCCCTCACCGTGAGTGAAGTAACAACCCTCATCTTCACGCTTATAACGCAAGTCTACACTTGTCAAGGCAGGAGTCGGAAAAATGACTTGACGGGAATCGCCGTGGCGACCAACCCATCCGCTGAATACTGATGTTATGGAGACTGTGTTTAATCGGCTCTACAGGTCGTACCGAAAGGTTATGCCAACTTCCTGAGGGTAAGGAGGGCCGTGGCGGATTCAAATGGGTGACACCGCACTTCGCCGCCCGGGGCAAGGTTAAGCAGGTGGACTTCTGGCTCCTCTTCAAGGCCGTCGGTTACCACGAAGGCTTCCAGCACTCGCACGCGCCCCAATCAAACGGCTTTCACCGGGAATGTCCGCATGCAAGGACGATGTACAGCGTTCTCTTTTGGCAGGAATGAATGAGAACCGGCCTGCTCTTCGATCACCGGAGGGCCGCTCCCCCTGCAGGCGGCACAAAAAGCTTTCCCGTCGAAATATTTTTTGTTTGATTCTTGTCTAATCCGTTGAATTTGACAGATCGAAACGCTTCCATGATCATAATAAAATTGATGTCTGAGTCACTTCAAAGGGCGCTGAGCCATCAAAGCAGAAAGGTACCCATGAAAAAGACCGCCGTTGTCCTCCCCGCCGTCCTGTTTTTTGCATCCATCGCTTCCGCAGATTACAACCTGGTCCAGGAACATTACCGCTGGCGGAACGACGACGGCAGTGAAAGCGCGGCAACCTGGATCGCGCCAATGGATACCGCCGCTACGAATCAGCCGAAAAACACGCCGCTGCGTCTGCGACTCTCGATCGCCAACACAGGAAACGAAGCCTACGACAGTGAATGGAACTATTTCATCTACGCGGAAGACACGAATTACCTGAACTCCGAGACTATACCGGCGGTATTGGACCACGATGAATTGTTCCAGATGGCCCCCTCCCCCTACATCACGAACCGGGAATATACGACCGAACAACTTCCCGGTACGGGCACGTTCCTTCCCATGGGCTATTGCGCGGAGTACCCCAGCAACATGATTCCGATGCGCCTGTTCGCAGACTATTTCGCGAACTACGAGGTCTGCCTTCAAGGCACGCGCTACGCGATCGGGGGGAAACACTATTTCATCACCATCGATTCAGTGGATGATGTATCCCGATGGGCGGAAATCGCGTTCGCCTCAGTCTACCCCACCAGCCAGGCCCAGAACATCCGCTACTCGCCGGATTACCCGAACTATCAGATCCAGTGGGAAGAAGGCTACGGCCCGTTGCGCATCGTGGTGGCCAAAGAGGGCGCGGTCACGAACTGGTGGCTGCCGCAGGACGGCGTGGAATACACCGCGACGAATAATTTTGCAGCCGCTCCGGACGTCGGAGGAGGCTTCAGGATCGTGTACAAGGGGACCGACGACCACTTCACGCTGGGAGGGATCAGCAACGGGACGTACAGCCTCCGGATATATGAATACGACGGGGTCAGCGGCCACACGCTGTACAATACGAACAGTGCGCCGGGCAACCCGGTCCAGTTGGAAGTGCATTTCGCCTACACGAACTACGTCGGGACAAACGGGGTCTCGGGCGGAATCTATTTCACGAATATTCAGGAGGCCATCAACAACACCTATACCAACGGTACGGTGCTGGTCTCGAACGGGGTCTACGCCGTGGGCTCCGTGGGCGATTCACGCGTGGATATTCCACGGGGGATCTCGGTCATCGGCGTGGAGGATCGGGACAAGACGGTCATCCTCGGCGGCTGGAAAGGAAGCTCAAACGTTCTGCGCTGCGTCCACATGCATGAGAATACGCTGCTGGCGAACGTGACACTGAGTAACGGCTACACCTACGCCGCCGCGGGCGGCGGCGGCGTGCTGATGTCGTCGGGATCGGTGCTGTCGAATTGCGTGATCAGCCACTGTGCGGCCTACCACAAGGGCGGCGGCATCAACGCCTCGGCCGGAGGCGAGGTTTTCAACTGCCGTATCGCCGACTGTTTCAGTGACGACGGCGACGGCGGCGGCATGGCTTACGGAACGATTCACAATTCGGAAATCATCAACAATTACGTCGATACCCAGGACTGTGACGGCGGCGGCATATATCACGCAACCGCTTATTACTGCGATATCATCAGCAACCGGGCGGCTTACGGTGGCGGCGCAGCGTGGAGCCGGGCGGAATACTGCAACTTCCGCTACAACGAAGCCACGTACGGCGGCGGCATTTTCGGCGATACGTACTGGTCAAAAAACTGCGACATCCGCTACAACATCGCATACAACGGCGGCGGGGGCGCCGCCCAGGCGCGACTGTCGAACAGCGTGGTCCATGCCAACACGGCCCGCACGGAACGCGGCGGCGGCACGCGCTACGGCACGTACTATAACTGCACCATCACCTATAATCGCAGCCACCGGGACGGCGGCGGAAGTTATTACGGTGAACTCGACAATTGCATCGTCTACTACAACTCGTCGGAGACGACGACGAGTTCGAACTTCTACTCCGGTGTCTACAACTATTCCTGCACCCTACCGGCCCACAGCGGAACGGGCAATATCACCAATGAACCGCAACTGGTCTCCTGCGGGCACATCTCCGCCGCCTCCCCCTGCGTCGGCGCGGGCAGCGCGTCCTATGCCCACGGCACGGATATTGACGGGGAGTCCTGGAACAATCCGCCTTCCATCGGTTGCGACGAAATTCACACCGGCAGTATTACCGGCGATCTTTCGGTGGCCGTCAGCACGGACCACACTCTGATCTATCTCGGCTCCCCCACCGAGTTCCAGTCCGAGATTTCCGGAAGACCTTCCAACATCGTCTGGAACTGCGGCGACGGTACGACCTACAGCAACCTGCTTCAGATAACCCACCAATGGAGCGCAACCGGCGAATACGACGTTGTCCTGACCGCCTTCAATGAAACCCATCCCGAGGGGGTCGCGGACACGGTCACGGTACAGATAATCGCTGTGGACCTGGCCCTTTCCAAGACCGGACCGGCCTCGCTCTCCTCGGGAGACGCGTTGACCTACACGATCTACGTGACCAATTTAAGCGATTACGCGGTGTCCAACGTGACCGTGACGGACACGCTTCCGCCGGGATTCACGGCCATTTCCACCTCGACGGTATTCCAGATCGAGTCCTTCGCCGCCCACAGCGAGACGAGTTTCATCCTGGAAGCCCAAAGCGACATTTCTTCCCATGGCAACGCTACTAATGTCGCCGTGCTCACCTGCGACGGTATCACGGATCCGGATCTCAGCAACAACACCGGGACATGGGTCACCACCTGTTACCCCAGTCATGACCTGGCCATCACCAAGACCAGCCCGCAATACGTGAATAAGGACAGCCTCATTCCCTACGAAATCACGCTCTCCAACGCGGGCCCCAGCACGGCGTTCAACGTGACCATTACCGACGCGGTGCCTCCGGAAATCACGACGATCCGGGAGACTTGCATTTCAAACAGCGTTCTGGTTTACCATCTGAACGTCAATCCCGCCGTGGATCACACCTCCATTGAGGATTCCTCCGGCGAGGGAAACACCGGGCTGCTCATCACCACCAACAGCGCGCCCGACACGGAAAACAAGTCCATTACGGGCGTCTATGACCGCGCGATCTATTTCGACGGCACCGATGACTTCATCATCTCCAGCAACATCCTCCACCTCAAAGACCGGAGTTTCTCCATCTGCTTCTGGGCGCGGCGCGACTGCACCGGATTGAACAACTATGTCTGCGGCGTCGGCACGAACTCGGATGTCAACCAGGCCCTGCACATCGGCTTCCGCAATACGGACGTATTCACTTTCGCCTTCTGGGCGAACGACCTGGATACCCCCGGAACCTACCCCGACACCAACAACTGGCATCACTGGGCCTGCACGTACGATGCGGACACCAGGGACCGCAGAATCTATTACGACGGAAGCCTGGTTGCGCAAAACGTGGCCTCGACCAACCTGGCCGTGGACGACTACCTGTATATCGGAAGGTCCGGCTTCTCCGCAGACTTTTTCAAGGGCGGGGTCGACGACTTCCTGGTATTCGGCAAGGCGCTTTCTTCCAATGAAGTCAGCGATATCTACCATCAGACCCGGGAATACGGCCCCATTGACTATACCGACACGCTTGTCCAGGTCGTCAGCGAACTGCCGCCCGGCGACACGTTCACCTGGCGGCTGTACATGCTCCCGACGAACGGATTTCTGGGAGCAATCACCAACCGGGTGAGCTGCGGGACGGAAAACGATACGAACACCGCCGACAACGCCGCTGCCGCCGAAAGCCGGGTCATCCAGGTGGACCTGGACATTCACAAAACAGGCCCGACAAACGCAATGGCCGGCGAAACACTGACCTACACGATCTCCATTACCAACCTGAGCGCCTATCCGGCCACGAACATCCTGGTTCGTGACACCCTCTCTTCGACCTCGGTGGAATACCACATCGATATCCTGGAAGGATCCTCCTCAACCAGCTTCCCGATCCAGATCCAGACCGACCCCCTGGTAACCGGCCTGTTGACCAACCACGTCTCCCTGACCGCCGGAACATATGACGACAATACCGCCAACAACTCCAATTTCTGGGTGACCAGCTTCGGCCGCCAGGCGGATCTGACCCTTCGAAAGACAAGCAGCCCCTATTCAAGAGCCGGGGAAACCATCACCTACCACATCACCGTTTCGAATGCGGGACCCAGCGCTACCTCGGTGGTGATCACCGATACGGTCCCGGAGGGCGTGACCCACGTCTGGGACGGGGTGCTGACAAACTGCATGCTGGTCTACAACCTCAACGACAATCCCGCCACCGACGGGAGCACGATTGCGGACGGTTCCACCAACGCGAACAACGGCACGCTCTACGTCAGCGATACCGGCGACAGATCCATCAGCAATACAGTCTACGACCGCGCCGTCCACTTCGACGGCTCCTCGGACTACATTCTCACCGGCAACCCGCTGCAGCTCAGCAACCGCAGTTTCTCCATCTGTTTCTGGGCGCGACGCGCCCGCACCGGCCAGAACAACTATATCTGCGGCGTCGGACCGGCGGGTAACAACAACAAATCCCTGCATGTCGGCTTCCGCGACACGGGCGTATTCACCTTCGCCTTCTGGGCGAACGACCTGGATACCCCCGGAACCTACCCCGACACCAACAACTGGCATCACTGGGCCTGCACCTACGATGCGGACAGCAACGACCGCAGGATCTATTACGATGGAAGCCTGGTTGCGCAGAATGTCGCCTCAACCGGTCTGCTGACGGAAGGGCCGCTGTACATCGGACGGGCGGAATTCGGCGAAAACTTCGGCGGCGACCTGGATGAATTCATGGTCTTCGGACGGGCACTGTCCTCCAACGAAGTGTACGGCCTCTGCACCCGCTCGAACCAGTACGCCTGGATACCCCGTTCGGCGCTCACCAACCGCTTCCGGGACAATCCCGTTTCCCATTGCGTGGTGATCTACAATTTCAATGAAAACCCCGCCACCAACGGCGTCGTCCTCACCAATGAATCCACCAATCAAAACAATGCCGTCCTCACCACCTCGGATACCGACGACAAGTCGGTCACCGGCGTCTACCACGGCGCGATGCATTTCGACGGGGCCGACGACTATGCGCTCTCCGACAGCAATATCAATCTCTCCGCACGCGATTTCTCCATCTGTTTCTGGGCCCGGCGCGGCGGTCTGGGGACCTACGACCTGGTCTGCGGCGTCGGCACGACCACCAGCAGCAACCACGCCTTCCATGCCGGGTTCCGCGACACGGACGTATTCACAATGGGCTTCTACGCCAATGACCTGGATACCTCCGCCACCTGTACCGACACGAACAACTGGCATCACTGGGCCTGCACGTATGACGCGGCGACCCGGACCCGGAAAATCTATTATGACGGCGCGCTCGTCGCCCAGGACGTTTCACCCGCCGATCTCGTCGCCGACAGCCCCCTCTACATCGGAAGATCCGGGTTCGGACACAGCTACGTGGGGGATGTCGACGACTTCCTCCTGTTCTACAAGACTCTCACCTCCAATGAGGTTCACAGCATCTACTCGCGCACGGAGGAATACGGCTGCTGGATCACGGTCAGCAACGTGCTGCTGCACCGCGTGAGCGATCTCCTGCCCGGTCACGCCGCCGCCTGGACCGTACAGATGAAAAGCAGCGCCGACTTCTCCGGCGTCCTGACCAATCTCGTCGCCTGTACCCTGGACGGCGACCCTGATACCACGAACAATCTGTCCGACGTCAGCACCCTGATCAGCTCCAACCTCCTCATCATCACGGAGCAGCTTCCCACCGGTATCACACACGTAGCCTACGACACTTACCTGCAGGCCACGAACGGCGCGCCCCCTTACACCTGGAACCTCGGCGCCGGCTACGCCTTGCCCGCGGGTCTTTCCCTCTCCACCAACGGGCATCTCTCGGGCACACCGACGGAAGCCGCCGTGACCGATATCCTCTTCACGGCGACCGACAACGACGGCATCAACACCAATCGAATCCTGGAACTGCGCATCAACACCAACCAGGCGCCGGTGATAGATTCCCGCGACCCGTCGGAGATTTCCATCGTCATCCCCGAACATACCAGCCGGGTATTCTCCATCACCGCCCACGATCCCGACGGACTGACCATCACGCACCAGTGGACGTGGGACGGCGCGGATATCAGCGGCGCCACCGACAGCACCCATGCCCTCTCCACCGACTGGGGCGATGCCGGGGAATACCAGCTTCGCTGCTACGCCTTCGACGGCTGGTGGACCAATGTCTATGCCGAATGGGACATCCGCATCCTCGACGACAACGACGGCGACGGCATGAAGAACAGCGACGAACGCAGCGCGGGCACCGACCCCGACAATCCCGACTCGTTCCTCGGCATGCTGAGTCTGGAAGCCGTCTCCAACGGGCTGCGTTTGCTCTGGCAGGGGGGAACCTCCGTGGAACAATACCTCGAAGGCCGGGTCCGACTCTCCTCCGAAACCAACGCCTGGCAGGTGATTTACACCAATACTCCGCCGATGGACGTCACCAATCAATTCATCTACACGGACAACACCAACCAGACGATGTTCTATCGGCTGCGCATCCACTGACGGCGATACACAAAGCCGACACGGTAAATCCGGCACCGTTTGCGGAATGACCGCCGTGATCCTTTGGTGGAGCGTCGCTCGGCCCCTCGCGTTACGGGGCGCCATTCCCCCACCTTTACACAAGTCTTGCGCTGATATATACCTGTTTCCGTGACAAACGTGCAAAGGAGCGCTGATACCCACTTGATCGAGGGGCAGGAAGCCCCACCCGGTCTGCCGCGTTCCATACGCAAACTCGACGGGCGCTGGTTCGGTGACGCGCGGATCATCCTGGAAGGAATCGAGTTGCGCCTCATCTACTTCGGCATCAATGAACACCACCGGCACGGACTTTTCCCCATGCATTCCCATCCCTTCAGCGAAATCTTCTGCTGTATCAGCGGTCGCGGCCGGATAACTGCCCGCGGGCGTTCCGTCGGTTCGGAACCGGGATCGGTGTTCCTCGCCCTGCCCGGCGAACGGCACGCCTCGGCCTGGAACTGTCCCGGGGACTCCCCGTGGACGGGATTCATCGTGCAGTTCGACATGGAAATTCCGTCCGAGGCCCTCGCCCGCGACTCCGACCTGCGTCTCTCGCAGAGTACGGCGGCCTTCTACCGCTACTTCTTCCTCGAAAAACAGGGCTTCCACTCCCTGGCGCCGCCTGTGTTCCGCATGGTCAATGACGCTTTCCGGCATCTTCGTTCCAGTCTCAGTTCGCATCCCGGAATCGGCCATGCCGCCGTGGCTTCCTTCTGGCTCGAGTTCCTGGCCCTGGTTTCCCACAGCATCCAGGAAAGCGCCGGCGTGGACGGACGCGGCGTGATCCTCGACTGGTCCGACAAGGAAAAGCGGTTGCTGCACGCCCGGCACCTGCTCTGCCTGGAAGAAAACCGCGACGCGGCGATATCGGCCATAGCACGACGGGCGGGCATGTCGGAATACCACTTCATCCGCTCTTTCCGCGAAACCTTCGGCATCTCGCCCATGCGTTACCGCGCCAGCGTAGTGATGCAGCGCGCCGCGCGCCT
>JAOZMZ010000022.1 GCA_029934055.1 Kiritimatiellia bacterium | reverse complement strand
AAGAAACGCGGGATGAATTTTCCAATGATTGGAAACTTTTTCGTGAACTTTCCAAATCGCGCCACGGCGGGAGAAGTTTTTCGAGGCATGCAGATGGTCCGGGACCGCGGCGGCGACAGAAGGGAAGGAGGCGGGCGTGCGGTTGAGGATCATCAGCAACATGATTTTCTTTCAGAGTGCGGTGTGGACCGCGAATACGGACTCGATCTATCCACGGCCGGGACGGGGCGGCGGGCCGGCGCGCACGCACACTGCGCCGGTGGAAGCGTTAATGCTGTTGGCGCGGCGCGGGCGTTACGACGTGGTGTTGACGATGGGCGCCCGCTGCTCGCTCGCCTACGGGCTGTTGTGTGCATTGCTGGGAGTGGTTTCACGCCAGGTGATGTGCGAGCTATTCATTGACCGGGCGCGCCCGCGGAATTTCCTGTGGCGTCTGAAAGTTTTCCTCTACCGAGTGGCGGCGCGCCGGAGTCTGGGGATTCTCGCCAACAGTTCGGCGGAGGTAAAACCGCTCGCGCGGCGGTTCGGCGTTGAAGAGGAGCGCGTGCTTTACGTGCCCATGCACACGAACATCCACGAGCCGCACTATGAGGAAAGTGACGGAGATTTTATTTTTTCGGCGGGGCGGACCTGGCGGGACTACGGGACCTTACTGCGCGCGGCGCCGATGATCAGGGGGCGGATGGTGATCATTTGCGGGAAGGATGATCTGGCGGACATGCGGGTACCTGAAAGCGTGAGGGTTTTGCGGGAGGCGCGGAGGGAACTTTATCTCGATCACCTGCGGCGCTGTGCGCTGGTGGTTCTGCCGCTGCTGCCGGTGGAGCGCGCCACCGGGCAGGTGGTTCTTCTGGAGGCGATGGCGTTGGGCAAGGCCGTGGTGGCCAGCGACGTCGGCGGGGTCAGGGATCATCTCCGTGACGGGGTCAACGGTTTGCTGGTGGCGCCGGGAGACGCGGCCGGCTTGGCGCGGGCGGTCAACCGGTTGCTGGAGGACCGGGCCGAGGCGGAACGTCTCGGCCGGCAGGCCCTGAAGGACGTTCTGGACGAGTACACGATCGAAAGACACGCCGAGCGCAAGTTAGCGGCGATCGGGCGGCTGTACGAGAGGTTCGCACGTGGCGCTTGACGGGGGGCTAGGTTGGGCGGACGCGGCGGGACGGTAGGGCGGCAGTGATGCCGGCGATGATGACGGGCACCAGTGGAAGATGATGGCGGGCGCCGCCTTCATAGAGGCAATAGACCGCCGCGTGGGAGAAGATGATCGTGGCGGCGATGAGCAGCCAGGTCGGGTCATGACGCCGGGAACGCAGGCCGGCGTTCAGCAGCCATGAAAAGACCAGGAAACTCCAAGCCGTCTGGAACACGAAACTGAGCGCATGGTCGAGGCCGGGGTTGGTGCGTCCCCGGAAGTTCATACGGGCGGCGAAGGTGGTTTCGGTGCCCCAGGTGTGGAGAAACTTGCGGGCGGCCAGGGTGATGAACCGGACGGGATGACGGGAGATGAAGAGCAGCGCCCGGCGGGTGCATTTCCGGCTGTAGTCGGCGAATTCCTGTGGCGATTCCGGTTTGAATTTGTCGGGGAGGGGGCTGTAGAGACCGTTGCTTCTTTCGTTGTTTGCACTCCAGAGAACCAATCCGCCGGAGGTACAGATGGGGACCGGGCGGCCGAGCACGCGGATGTTGCGCACCGTCCAGGGGAGGATGGTTGCCGTAAAAGCAAGGCAGAAGACCGCCCAGAGGATCAATGCGCGGCGCAGGCCGAGCCGGCGGGCGGACAGGGCGAAAACAACCAGGGCCTGGAGTGGGGCGAGTAGGAGAACGGCTTTGGCCAGGGCACCGAGTGCGGCGGCGACGCCGCCGAGGGCCGCGGCCGTCGCGCTGTTCTCGCGGACTGCCTTCAGCCAGAGGGCGGCGGAGAGGATTATGAAAAGCGTGTAGAGGTAGAAGTAGTACGGCGTCAGAAGAATGTACGATACGAGAGCCGGATAGAGGGCGGTCATCAGTGCAGCCAGGCGCGCGTTGCGTGTTCCGGCGATGCGGCGGACGATTGCATGTACACTGAGGATCAGCGCCAGGACCGCAGGGATGTTGGACAACTGGGCCATGATGACGCTTGGCCCGAAGATGCGGAAGAATCCCGCGTACCACCAGATTTGCAGGGGCGCATAGTAGGTCCAGGGGGACATGTGTCCATGCTCGGCCAGTTCGGTCGCCTGGCGGTAAACGTTGGAGGCATCGAGCACGGGTTGCGAACGGAATGCCAGGACCAGGCCGACCTGCAGGACGGCGGTGCCGGCCAGCAGCGCGACCATGAACCCGGGGTGTGAGTGCGGTACGCCGTGAGGTGCGTCGGCCTGTGCCGAGCGCGTGAATCGCCAGGCGGCGGCGGCACCGACAGCGATGGGAAGATACCCCCAATAGACGCCCTTGAAGGCCGGAAAAATGAGCAGGGCGACGGCCGCCGCGGCGGCTGCGAGGCGCCAGGCGCCGTCGAGCACTTTGGCGACCGGATACATTTTTTTCTGCCCGCTATTCATCCTACTTTCGCATAACGGCCGCGGTTGACGTAGAGTCGGCGGGCACGTTCCTTGAGTCCGCCGTATTCCGGGTTCTGAAGATGAGGGTCGGCTTCCAAGATGGTGAAGGCTTCCTGGCGGGCTGCACGGAGTATTTCCTGGTCTTCGAGTAGGTTGCCGACGCGCAGGGCGGGCAGTCCGGTTTGTTCTTGTCCGAGCAGGTCACCCATGCCGCGCAGGCGCAGGTCTTCTTCGGCGATGCGGAAGCCGTCGCTGGTTTTCTGGAGCACTTCCAGGCGCCGCCAGGCTTCCTCCATCTCGGGGCGTGATTGCAGGATGCAGAAAGACCTGTGCGGGCCGCGGCCGATGCGTCCACGGAGTTGGTGAAGCTGCGCCAGGCCGAACCTCTCGGCGTTTTCCACCAGCATCGTGCTGGCGTTGGGGATATCGATGCCCACCTCGACGACGGTCGTGGTGATGAGCACATCTATTTCGGCTGCACGGAAGCGTTCCATGACGGCGTCTTTTTCCTCGGGGGACATGCGTCCGTGAAGAATATCGAGCCGGAGTCCTTTGAGGGGACCCATGCTGAGTGTGGTTGCCAGCTCTTTCACCGAGCGCAAATCAGAGAGAGGACTTTCCTCGACCCTGGGACAGACGATGAATGCCTGGCGCCCGCCGACGACTTCCCTGCGGATGAAATCGTAGGCTTGGGGCAGTTTCTCGTGGGGAATCAGACGGGTGACCACCGGGCGGCGCCCGGGCGGCATTTCGTCGAGGATGCTGATATCGAGATCGCCGTAAACGGTCATTGCCAATGTTCTGGGAATGGGCGTGGCGGTCATGACCAGAATATCCGGACAACTGCCCTTTTCATAAAGACGGGCCCGCTGGGCGACGCCGAAGCGGTGCTGTTCGTCGATGACGACCAGGCCCAGGCGGTGAAACCGCACGTCTTCCTGGATGAGGGCATGTGTGCCGATGACGACCGCCGTCCGGTTGGCGGAGATATCCTCCAGCCGGCGCCGCCGCTCGGGGCCTGGCAGCCGTCCGGTCAGCAACGTGGTTTTGATGCCCATCGGCGCAAGGTAATGCGCCAGCGTGCGGGCATGCTGCGCCGCCAGAATTTCCGTGGGCGACATCACGGCGGCCTGTGATCCGCATTCGACCGCGTCCAGGATGGCGCATGCGGCGACGAGCGTTTTGCCGGAGCCGACGTCGCCTTGAAGAAGGCGGTGCATGGGGTGCGAGGCGGACATGTCGCTGTTGATTTCGCGGATGACGCGTTCCTGGGCGGACGTGAGCCTGAAATGGAGGCTGTCGATCAGGCGCCGCCGGAGTTTCCCGGCCGCCGCGTGCCGGATTCCCTTCAGGAAGCGTTCCGACTGGACCTTGCGTGCCGCCAGGACCAGCTGGATGCAGAGGAATTCCTCGAACACCAGCCGATAGCGCGCGGCTTCGGCGGCATGCATGTCCGGCGGAAAGTGGACCTGGCGGATGGCGGTGACGATGTCCGGCAGGCCGTGGCGGCGGCGGGTGGCTTCCGGGAGCATTTCGTGAAAATCGCCGCTGTAGGTCTCCACGGCGTTCCACATGATGCGGCGCATGGCGCGCTGTCCGAGTTGTTCGGTGAGAGGGTAGACGGGCACGATGCGACCGACGTTGAGTGCGCTGGGATCGTCGTTTTCGCGGTCCAGGATTTCGTATTCGGGATGCTGCATGATCCAGGAGCCGCGGTAGCGTGTGACCTTGCCGAAGAGAAGCAGCCGGGTCCCGACCTTGAATTGATCGCGCAAGTAGGCCGCGTTGTACCAGCGGCATTTCAGCAGGCCGGTTGTATCGCCGACTATCGCCTCGAAGAATGCGCGCCCGAAGCGCGGTCGGACCAGGCCGCAGACTTGAATCGTTCCGGCGACCGTTGCCTGCCCGCCGCCTTCGAGGTCGCGGATTTTGACCAGATGCCGGCGGTCTTGGTAGCGTCGCGGCAGGGTCAGCAGGAGATCTTCGACGGTATGAATCCCCATGTGTTCGAGCAAGGCCGCCCGGGCGGCGCCGACGCCCCGCACGTAACGTACGGCCGTGGCAGACGGGGGCGGGCGGGTTTTTGCGGCCGTCGAATGAAGCCTGGGCGGTGACATAATCCTACTCCAGAGTTCCGAACAGGAGGACGCCTTCGCGTTCGACGCGGCGCCAGAGGGAATCATATTCGTCTCTGTTCATCGTGTTGGCGTCCAGCAGCACGCATTCCATCGGCAGCCCGTAGCGGTTGAAGACCTCCTCGGTGAGTGTTTCCGTGGAGGGAAAAGCGCGGATACGGTTGCGTCCGGAAGAGAACAGCAGTACGAGATCGATACGCCCGAAAGAAAGCGATTCATCGCGCGCCAGCGGCCCGGTGGCGACGGCGGCCGTAGGGCGCGGCCGTACGACGCGGCGCACGGTGCGGCGGAGATCATCCCAGAAAAGGTCTTCGGCGTCGAAGGCGGCCTTCAGGGCTTTCCTGACGAAGTAGTTATCGGGATTGAGTTCAAAGAGATAGGCGTTGCCTTCCTCCTGGTAATGGACGGCGGCGGCCTCGCTGAGGGTTTCCAGGGCCATCATCGTGGCGCGGTTGGAGAGACCCGTTCTGCGTTCGATTTCGCGGCCGCTGAGAGGCTCTTCGGCGTGGTACAGTACCCGCAGCACTTGCAGGTGGCTGCGCCTTGAGAGCAACAGATCCATTGCATACATAGCTTCGCAAGCCTCCGCTTCCGCAGCGGCATGATTGCACAAGGCCGCCTTGCTGCACAAGCCGCGGTGTTCCCAAAAGATGATACCCTTACTTGGAAAGCGGGTTTGCCCGCAGGGGACGGCGGGGGTAGACTCTGCACGATGAACGCCGACGAAGGACAGGTTACCGATCAACTCGCCGACTGGTTGTCGGCGAAGGTGCCTCCCGGAGAAGAGGTGTTCGTTTTGACGCACGACTACCCGGACCCGGACGCCCTGGCTTCCGCCTGTGCGGTGGTAGCTCTTCTGGAAGGGCTGGGCCGGGCCGGCCGCATAGTTTTCACCGGCATGGTGGCGCGTGCCGAAAACCGCGAATTATTGCGGCAAGTGCGTTATCGCTGGAGCCTGGCGGGTCGCCTGCGCCCGCGGCGGGACGCTGTGCCGGCGGTTTTCGTCGACACCGCGCCGTGGTCCGGCAACGTCAGCGTGCCGGATTTCTGCCGCCCGCTGGCGGTGATAGATCATCATCCCGTGCGGCGGAAGTTGCCGGCGGGTGTCTATGTCGAAGTGCGCACCGGGGCCGGGGCCACGGCGACCATCATGTACGACCATCTGGTCCGCAGCGGGATTACGATTGCGCCGTGGTTGGCGACGATCATGGTGTATGCGGTGGCGAGTGAGACCATGGACATACTGCGGGATGTCTCGCCGGACGATATCAGTGCCTACAGCGCGCTGCTGGCGCAGTGTAACTTTCGCGCCCTCGGCCGTATACGTCACGCGTCGCTGCCGCGTGACTATTACCGCATGTTGCGCGAGGCACTCGACAACACCTGGACGTACGGACACACGGCCTGGTCGCATTTGGCCCGGGTACGTCACCCGGAAATCGTTGCCGAGATCGCTGACTTGCTCTTGAGGATGGAGAGGGTGACGTGGTCGTTCTGCACGGCGATTCATGGGCAACGGCTGTTGATTTCATTGCGCAGTAGCCGCAAGGGAGCGCGTTGCGGGCGACTCCTGCGGCTGGTGGTCGGTTCCCACGGGTCGGCCGGAGGGCATCATCACACCGCCGCCGGCTACCTGCCGGCTGAACACGGCGGCATGGATACGCTGCGGTGGAGATTGACACTTGAAATCGTCCGCCGGATAGAGAAACGATTGCCGGAGGAGGCCGATATCGAGAAGGTCGCCCAGCGTCTCGAGGAAGCCTGAGCCGCGGCGGGAGGCGACCTCTGGATCTGCAGTGGGATACGTATCCCGTCAGGTTGCGGCAGCCGTACCAGTGTGGATCATATGGAACCGGGAAGAGACAGTCCATCCGAGCGTGGCGGTGATCCGCTGGTGAGCGTCATTATGGGTACGTACAAGCGTGCCGATGTGATAGGCCGTGCCATCGAGTCGGTGATCGCGCAGGATTTTGAGGACTGGGAGCTCATAGTAGTTGGTCATTGCACGCCGGACAACACGGCTGAGGTGGTGGTGGCCTACGGCGATCCGCGGATCAGTTTCCACAACATGCCCGAACACACGCCCGACCGCGGGTCGGCTACGAAGAATTACGGCATCCGCAACTTCGCGCGCGGTGAAATCATCGCTTACCTGGACGATGACGATCGCTACAGGCCGCGTTTTCTTTCGGTCATGGCCGGGTACATGCAGTCCCATCCCGAGGCGCAGATTGCCTATTGCCGCTCGATGTATCGTGACAAGAAGACCGGTCGGAGGGTTTGGGGAAATCCTTTTCAGCGCTGGCTGCACGGTTACTCGCGGGAGAAACTGCGGCGCTACAATTTCCTGAATGTCAATTGCGTGGTTCACCGGCGCAGGTTGCTTGACGAAGTGGGTTACTGGAAGCCGGAATACTATTTCAACGACTATGAACTGTGGTTGCGGATAAGCGAAAAATACGATTTCCATTATATCAACAAGGTTCTGGTGGAAACGTACGTTGACGAACCGCCGTTCCTGGTGCGCATGTTCACCAAGGGCGGACGGATACTGTTGCACGGCAGGCATACGCCGTTGGAGTGAACGGTGGGGGACGGAGATGAAGAGCTGAGTGATGATGACGGTTCTTTTCTGGCTGTGTACAGCGGGTCTCTTTTACATATACCTGGGCTATCCACTGCTGGCGTGGGCGGCGGCGGTACTGCGCGGGCGCAGGGTCGTCCGGCGGGCGGGGGATCGCGATTGTTCGGTGATCATCGTTGCCTGTGACGAGGCCGGCCGCATCGGCGGAAAGGTGCGCAGCCTGGCGCGCTGCTCGCGCCCTGAGGTGGTGCGCGAGGTGCTGATCGCTTCGGACGGTTCCCGGGATGCGACCGTGGACGAGGCCCGGTCGGCGATACGCGGACTGCTGGAGGCGGGGACGCCGGGAGAACGGGCCGTGGCCGGGCGCATGCGGGTGCTGGAATTTCCCGTGCAGCGGGGAAAGCCGGCGGTTCTCAATGACGTGAGCCGGGAATGTCGCGGCGAGGTGTTGGTTTTCAGCGATGCCCGCCAGGAGATTCATCCGGACGCAATTCCATTGCTGCTGGAAAACTTCGCCGATCCGGCGGTTGGTGCCGTCTCGGGAGAGCTGGTATTCCGGAGCCGCAAAGAGACGGCGGTGGTGGAGGGCACGGGATTCTACTGGAACTACGAGAAGTGGATTCGGCGCAATGAGAGCCGTTGGTATTCCGTCCCTGGAGCGACCGGCGCCCTCTACGCGGTTCGGCGCGGCTTGTTCCGGCCGATCCCGCCGGAGACTGTCCTCGACGACGTGGTTATCCCGATGGAGGTTGTTCTCAGCGGTCGGCGTTGCGTGTTTGATGAGCGGGCCGTGGTTTATGATGAGCCGGAGGCGAGCGAGGCCGCCGAGTTGCGGCGCAAGCGCAGGACGATCGGCGGGAACGTGCAGCTCGTGCGTCTTTTCCCCGGCTGGCTGTTGCCGTGGCGGAATCCGATCTGGGTGCAGTTCGTTTCTCACAAGCTGTTGAGGTTGGGCTCGCCGTTTTTTCTCCTGGGACTGTTTTTCGCCGGCTTCATGTTGCATGCGCGGATATTCTATGCGACATGTTTCGTGGGGCAGGTTGTGTTATACGGATGTGCATTGGCCGGATGGATTTTTCAGCGCATGGGCGTGAGGGGGCGTGGGTGCGGCGTGGCCCTGATGTTCGTAAGCTTGAACTTGATCATTCTGGCGGCGCTTTGGGATGCATTACGGGGAAAAATCGAGGTCAAGTGGCGCCGGGCCTGAGATGACGGGACCATGTTTTACGTTTACATGCGCTCGGCATGTCTATATTTTGATTATTGTTCAGTTGACGAATTCCGGCGGGTGCCGTTTTTGACGGGAACAACGGCAACAGTCAGGTTTCGACCGAGGAGAAGCGGTGTCCTTCTAATGAAGGCGGCGAAAAGGTTGAGGTCTATAATTTTCCCTTTGGGGATGTTCCTGGCGGTTGCCGGACCGGTTGCGGCGGCGCAGTATTATGTCAATGACGGGGCCACGACCGGCGACGTGTATTGTACGGCGGCCGGCAACCCCACCAACGACGGATTGTCGGCGGCTGCTCCGAAGGACTCCCTGCAGGACATCCTGAACAGCTATGATCTGGAGCCCGGGGACGTGGTATATGTTGATACCGGCAGTTATTCTCTTGATAATGCGGTGAGTATCGGGGCATCGGATGCGGGGGCTACGGGGACTTACGTCACCATCATGGGCAGCACCAACTACGCCGCCGGAGGAAGTGTTTTGGACCGCGGCCTGCCCTATTCCTCGTCTTCGACGGCCGACGTGATCGTTTTGAATTCGGCGGTTTTCGTGAAGCTGTCCGATTTGCGCGTGCAGAACGGACGCTACGGCGTTTATGCCTATAATGCCGACAACACGCTCCTTGAGTACGTAAGCGTACTGAGCAACTACGCCGGGTTTGCTTCCTACAGCAGCGTGAGCGTGCGCATGGAACGCTGCACGGCGGCATGGAACCAGCGCGCCGTGCTTTTTACGATCTCCGGCGCCAACAGCGTAGGAGATTGGGACCACTGCGTGGCCTGGTCCAACGACACGGTGTTCAGTTTCGGGTCGCCGACGACATTCACGATCAGCAACAGCGTGATCGTCGCTGGCAACCTGTTTGAGAAGGCCATCGCCGACGGCGGCGACTACGTTGTGTTCTACGACATTTCGTCGTGGGGCGGAGGATACTATGCGCTTTCGGAATTGCAACAGGGAGAAGGAGACTGGTGGCACAGCACGTATGCCGATCCGGCCTTCGCCGATCCGGCGGGATTGGACTTTCATCCCAAGTCAGTGGCGGGACGTTACGATCCCTCGGCGGGCAACTGGGTGACGGACGCGGAGCATTCGGTGTTGATTGACCTGGGTGATCCGGCGCGGGGTTGGACGAACGAGCCGGCGCCGAACGGTTCACGGATGAACATCGGACTGTACGGTGATTCCTGGCAGGCCAGCTGGAGCCGCACGAATGCTTGGCTGTGCGCACTGACTTTCAATGACGGGGGGACTATCACGGGAACCGGCACGGTCTATTGGGCCTGGGGCGGTTTCACCAACGGGGCGACAGTGTGCCTAGACTATTCGCCGGACGACGGGGCGACTTGGACGAACATCGCCTCCGGCCTGCCGGTGACGAACGGGGAATATGTCTGGGATACGACCGCCGTGACTTCGAGCCCACGTGCCTTCTGGCGGATCGTCAGCGAAGCGGACACGAATGTATTCGACAGCAACGACCATCGTTTCGTGGTGAGGAATGCAGCGTTTCATTTCTTCGTCAACGACGCTGATACCAACGGCGACGTCTACTGTACGGCCGCGGGTGCGGATACCAACACGGGGCTTTCGGCCGCCACTCCATTGGATTCGCTGCAGGTGGTGTTGGATAGCTATGACCTGGCCGGCGGCGATGTTATTTACATTGATACCGGTCGCTACGCGTTGGATGACACGGTAACGTGGGGTGCGCAGGATGGGGCGGATGCTTCCGACCCCATTCTGCTGGAAGGCAGTACCAACGCTGTCACGGAAGGAAGCGTGTTCGATCGCGGCTTGCCGTATTCGACGTCATCAACTGCTGATATTCTTCAGATTTCGGGCTGTACCAACATTATGATTCAAGATGTAAGGTTTAGATCGGGCAACCATGGGATCTATCTAACGGATTCCCGGAATATTTGGGTAAATCGGATTATGTCGATTTCGAATACAGTAGGAATTGGCCTCTCCGGGGCCATAGACATTCGAGTAAGATACGCGGCCTTCATGTCAACGTCAAAGGGTCTGTCTACCCATTTTGGTCCGCGTAGTTCTTCAATCAATGTTGACCATTGTGTCATGTGGTCGGACGGTGGAACGTTCTTGGAAATGAGTGGACATGATTATAACAGTGTTAGTAATTGTGCGATATACACGGGTTATGCATTCGCTAATGCGCCTGATAATGCCGATTATAATGTGTTTTTCGTTACGAAAGTTTTATCTGGTTACGATACCCTCCACGACTATCAAGAGTTTTCTGATAACTGCTGGCATTGCATTTATGCGGACCCGACGTTTGCGGATCCGGCGGCGGGGGATTTCCACCCTCAATCGGTGATGGGGAGATATGACGCCGACACCGGCACGTGGGTAACGGATACGGTTCACTCGGTGTTGATAGATTTCGGTTCGCCGGCTATGCCCTATACCAACGAACCTGCGCCGAATGGCTCCCGGCTCAATGCCGGTCTTTATGGGAACACTGCCGAGGCCAGCAAGAGTCGCACGAACGCCTGGCTGCTGGCCCTGAGTTACAACGACGGCGGTACTCTTTCGGTTCCGAGCGACAAGGTGTACTGGGATTTCGGGAATGTCGCCAGCGACGCGACCGTACGCATCGAGTATTCCGCCAACTCCGGAACCAACTGGTCCATCGTGGCGACCAACATCACGGTTACGGCGGGTTACTATACTTGGGCGGATACAAATTACAATTCCTCGCGGTTTGCCCGCTGGCGGGTCGTGTTGGAGTCCGATACCAACGTGGCCGACGCCAACGACGCCGATTTCACCTTCCGCAACGGGCCGTTCATCTACTACGTCAACGATACCAATCTGAGCGGAGACGTATACTGCACTGCGGCGGGTGATGACACCAATCTCGGTACTACGCCCGAGGCGCCCAAGGCCAGTCTGCAGTCGGTTCTGGACACCCATGACCTGGAACCGGGCGACATTATCTATGTGGATACCGGGCAATACGATCTATCGGCGAATCCTACGATCACCTCACTGGATGCGGGCGACAGCAACGACTACGTGCATGTCTTGGGGAGCACGAACGTGGTGGACGGGGGCACGGTTTTCAACCGCCGGAGCAGTTCCTCGGGAGCATACGGTCTTTATATCAACGGGGCCGACTATGTTCACATCAGCGACTTGACCCTGCGCAACGCCGGATCCGGGGTATACATTTACAATTCCAGTCACACGTTGCTCGAAAACATATGCGCGCGCGACAACTACTATTATGGACTGTATGCGCGTAATTCATCCGCGATCGAGGTACGCCGTTCGGTTTTCCGCGTGAACTCCAGGGACGGCATCTATGATGAGGGGTCGGCCGGCGTAAAACTTGATCACTGTGTTGCCTGGATGAATACCCGCAACGGCCTCCGCGTGGATTCCGGGTGGGTGACCGTCAGCAACAGTGTGATCGGCGCCTCAGGGCGCAGTGCGGCCTGCTATCATTCGGCTACTACCACGAACATACTCGGCGACTACAACGATCTTTATATCGCCGATGACGCCGTCGTGGGAACGGTGAGCGGATTGGGACGCAATTTGGACACCCTTGCGGCGTGGTCCGGTACAAGCGGATACGAGCGGCACAGTATCGGTGCGCCGCCGCTGTTTGCGGACCCGGATAATGGAGATTTTCACCTGCAGAGTGAGGCCGGCAGGCGTCTGGACGGCGGGGGCTGGACCGTGGACATGGCCACATCGCTGCTGATAGACAGCGGTGATCCGGCACAACCGGTGGCGGACGAGGAAGCCCCGAACGGCGCGCGCGTGAACATCGGGCTGTATGGAGGGACGGAGGCTGCCAGCAAGAGCCGGACGAACGCCTGGTTGTATGCCGCGATACCTTCCCAGGGCGGCTGGCTGAAGGGGACCGGTGCGTTTCACTGGGTGGCGGGGGGCGCTGTCACGGGTCACGTTGTGAGGATCGAGTATTCTCCGGACGGTGGCCTGACATGGTCGGTGTTGACGGACGGCGTGGCCGCCGCCCAGGAAGTGTTCTGGTGGGACACGACCATGACCAATGACACCCCAGCGGGCCTGTGGCGCATCACGAGCACCAACGAGACTTCCGTAAGTGATGAGATCACCAATTTCTTCGCGGTACGAAATGCTCCGCTGGATATTTTCGTCAATGACGGCACGACCACGGGAGACGTGTACTGCACGGCCACGGGATCGCCGAGCAACTGGACGGCGACGGCTGCGGCACCCCTCGATAATCCGCAACGTGCCTTGCAGGTCTATGATCTCGAGCCGGGTGACACGCTCTACATTGACAGCGGCACCTACGGCGGCACGAATGTTGTGGTGGACCGCCGGCAATCCGGCTCGACCGGTGCGTGGGTCAATATAGTGGGCAGCACCAGTGAGGTCGCCGCTACGGTGATCGACCGGGCGGACACCAATTCCGGAGCCTACGCGTGGACTATGGATGGTGTGCAGCAGGTGGCCCTTTCCAACCTGGTGATCAGGGGAGGCAACCAGGGCCTGCGGGTGATGTATGCGGGCCGCGTAAATATCGGGCGCTTGGAGAGCGTTTCGAACGCATATCATGGCTTCTATCTGTACCGCTCAACGAACGTGGTTTTTCACCGGGCGGTACTCAAGGATAACGGGTCGCGCGGGCTCTATGCCCAATATCCCAGCGCCGTGCAGTTTCTGCGGGCGATAGTATGGTCCAACGCGGCCGGTGCAATTTACCAGCAATCCGGTGACTTGACGGTTGAACACTGCGTATTCACGGCGACGGGTTCCGGCCACTACATCTACGATATCTCCAGTGATGCCGATCTGACATCCGATTACAACGACGTGCTTATCGAGGATGCCGCCCGGGCCGCCAAGAAAGGAAGCACCACGTACGCGACCCTGGCCCGCTGGCAACAGGTAAGCAGCAACGATTTGCATTCATTGTCGCACACTCCACTGTTCGCCGATGCGGCGGCGGGCGATTTTCATCCGCGCAGCGAGATGGGGCGTTACGTCTGCGGCAGTGGTTGGACGAATGATACGGAGACTTCGCCCCTGATAGACAGCGGGGATCCCACGGCCGCCTTCGCCGACGAGACCGCGCCGAACGGGGCGCGCGTCAATATCGGCTATTACGGTAACGACGTCGAGGCCAGCCGCAGCCGTACCAACGCCTGGCTGATGGCGGTGACCCTCAACGACGGTGGCAGTATACGGGGAACCAATAACATTTACTGGGTGGCCGGTGGTGCGGCGACTTCCCACCAGGTAAGGATAGAGTTTTCACGTGACGGAGGCCTGACCTGGACCAACGTCGTGGCCAGTAACCTAAATGCTTCTGCGGGGGTCTATACCTGGAACACCGTTCCATACGGTTCCACGGCCCTGGGTCGCTGGCGTGTGGTCAGCCAGACGGACACCAATATTTATGATCAGACCGATTCTACGTTCATACTGAACAACGGCGCGTTGACTTACTATGTCAACGACGCCTCCACCAACGGCGACGTCTACTGTACAGCAGGCGGGGCAGCGCTCAATGACGGGGTGACGCCGTCGACTCCCAAGGATTCCGTGGCGGCCGTCGTTGAGGCCTACGACCTACAGCAGGGGGATCTGGTGCTGGTGGACACGGGCACATATCCGCTCACGAACGACATCGTCATCGGGGAGTTCGACGTCGGCGTTGCGACGAACAGGATTGTTTTCCGCGGGAGCACGAACAAAGCCGCCGGGGGTACGGTGTTCGACCGTCAGGGGGGTGAACGCGCTTTCGATCTCAATAATACCGACGGTATCGAGCTGTCGCATTTCATCATATCGAATGCGGTCACGGGCGTGCGTGTCTACTACGCTGACGATTGTCTGCTGGACTGGATTCGTGTGAAGGGCGGTGAGACCGGATACGAGGTAAGGAATTCGACGGGCTGCCGGCTGGAGCATTGCGTGGCCGACGGCTGCACGTCGCGGGGATTGTACAACAATTCGTCGTCGGGTACGCGCTGGGACCACGGCATGGTGCGGACCACGGGGAACGGATGTTATTTGTCGAGTGGAGACGTCGGCTTCTCGAACAGTGTGCTGCAGGTCAGCGGCACCGGCCGCTACGGATACTATATCTCTTCCGGAACGCTGAACGCTGATTACAACGACATCGTTCTCACCAACGGGGCCTACAGCGCCTATCGCTCGGCGTCGCCTGCGGCGGTCATTTATCAGTCGGTTGCACGTTGGAGTCGTGACACGGGTTCGGATGTCCACAGCCTGACGCGTGCCGCCGGTTTGGCGGATGTTTCCGGCGGCGACTATCATCCCCTGAGCCAGGGCGGGCGGTACGTCACCGGGAGCGGCTGGACGAACGATACGCAGACCTCGGTACTGGTGGATGCCGGCGACCCGAGCGCGTCTGTTACCAACGAGACCGTTCCGAACGGCGGCCGTAACAACATCGGTGTCTACGGCGACAGTTCCGAGGCCAGCCGCACGCCGACCAACGCGGCGCTGGTGGTGATTTCACTCAACGACGGCGGTCGCTGTGAAGGCAGTGCTTGGCCCTTGTACTGGGCGGCCCAGGGTGACGCGACTGGTCACAGCGTGAGAATAGATTTCTCTGGAGACGGCGGCACAAGTTGGGTCAATGTGGCTACCGGGCTGGCGGCGGCGGATGGAGTGTATTACTGGGATACGACCCTGCAGACCTCGACGCTTTTCGGCGTCTGGAAGATAACGAGCGAGACGGACACCAATGTGTGGGATGAAAGCGATGTGCCATTTGCCGTGCGCAATTCGCCGATTTATTTCTACGTCAACGACGCTGCGACCACCGGCGACGTCTATTGTACCGCGGCGGGTGCTGCCGCGAACAGCGGCCTGCATCCGTGGGATCCGAAAAGCTCTATCCAGGAGGTTTTCAACTCCTATGATCTCGAGCCCGGCGACGTCGTTTACGTGGATACAGGTCGCTACAATCCCACCGGGACGGTGTATATCGGGCGCTTTGATGCGGGAGAGGCTACGAATCGGCTGGTGGTGCGTGGGAGTACGAACGAGGTCGCGGGAGGCTCGCTGCTCGACGGCGCCGGTGTGGAAATCAACAGTGCCGCGGGGATTGCCCTTTACGGCCTCAGGGTCACCAACGCCGCCACCTGTGTAAAGGTGTACAAATCGGACGACTGCCTGCTGCAAGGGGTGTACGCCCTCGGGGGCACTTATGGTTTTGAGATCAA
Source organism: Kiritimatiellia bacterium (assembly GCA_029934055.1). GTDB lineage: Bacteria > Verrucomicrobiota > Kiritimatiellia > B70-G9 > B70-G9 > JAOZMZ01. Next base: position 13,872 of record JAOZMZ010000022.1, on the reverse strand, counting down.
CGATTCCGACGGGGTGATCCTGCAGCACTGTGTGGCCGCCGGCAGCAGTTCGCGTGGGCTCTATAACATCTCGGCCGGGGGGACGCTATGGCGCCAGGGGGTCCTGCGGCACAATGGCCGCGAGGTATACATCGCCAGTGGGTCTCTCGATGTCCAGGAGAGCATCGTGGCGGCGGACGGGTCGGGTAATTATGCCTATTATATAGAGGGCGGTTCGGTCACCGGCGATTATAATGATATTTACCTGACCGGCGGCGCCTACGCCGCCGGCCGCAAGTCCGGGGGGTTGACGATTTCCTGCGACTCGGTTTCCCGCTGGCGGCGCGACTACGGCGTGGATGTCCACAGTTTCAGTCATGATCCGAAATTCGTTGATCCCGCCGCCTGTGATTTTCATCTGCGCAGCGCGGCCGGGCGCTATGAGCCCGGTGTCGGTTGGACCAACGATGCCGACACATCCGTGCTCCTGGACGGGGCCGATCCGGTTTCGTCCTATACCAACGAACCCGTTCCCAATGGATCCCGGCGCAACATCGGCTTGTACGGGGACACCTCTGAAGCCAGCAGGACTCCCACCAACGGGCTGCTGACGCTGTTGACTCTCAACGACGGCGGGCGCGTTGAAGGCACAAATTGGATCTACTGGTGCGCGCGTGGCGTGGCAACGGGCCATCAAGTGCGGATCGAATTTTCCGGCGACGGGGGAGTGACGTGGACGGCCGTGGTGTCGGGGTTCGCCGCCTCGGCGGGCGGATACCAGTGGGATACGACAGTGCATCCCTCGACGATCCTGGGTGATCTGCGGATCGTCAGTGAAGACGACACCAATATCTGGGACGAGACCGATGCGCTGTTCGCGGTGCGCAACGATCCGCTGCAGTTCTACGTCAACGATACCGATACCAACGGCGACATCTACTGTACGGACGTCGGGAACAGTATCAACGACGGTCTGACCGCAGCCACACCGCTGGATTCACTGACGACCCTGCTGGAGACCTACGATCTGGAACCGGGCGACACGGTATACGTGGATACCGGGACCTATCAGCTCTATGCGGATATCGGCATCGGGGAGTTCGATGCCGGTGATTCGACCAACCGCCTGACGATTCAGGGAAGCACCAATTCGTTTGCCGGCGGCACGGTGCTGGACCGGCAGGCCGGTTTCTATGCGCTTTCGATGAATCAGGCCGGTGGCATCGCCTTGCGCCACCTGACGCTGAAAAACGACCAGGCGGTTGTCAGGTTGTACCGCTCCGACGGCTGCTTGTTGGAATGGTTGGACATAGTCGGAGGAACTCGTGGGATCGAGGTGAACGATTCCGACAGTTGCGAGGTGCGGCATACGGTGGTACGCGGCTCGGGAGGTGAGGGGCTGTACGTTCACGGTTCGCATGGGGCCGTGTGTGAAAATAACGTGCTGTGGTCGAATGTCTATGCGGTCAAGATCAATGGTGGAGACCTTGCGGTAAGCAACAGCGTCATGGGATGCTTCGGTTCCGGTTCCTATGCCTATTACTACGTGGGCGGGACGCTGGCGGCTGACTACAATGACGTTTTCCTGACCAACGACGCCTGTGCGGGGTACAAGCACCTTTCTCCGATTCCGGAGATATACCAGACCCTGTCGCGGTGGGCGCGAGATTTCGATCAGGATCATCATAGCCTTTCAGCCGACCCGCTCTTCACCGATGCGGGGGCCGGAGATTTCCACCTGCTGAGCAGCGGTGGACGCTTCGACGGGTGGAATTGGACGAACGACGCCGCGGACTCGGTATTGATCGACGCCGGCGGTCCCGGCGAAGATTTTTCGTCTGAATCGTCGCCCAACGGCGGACGGCTGAATATCGGTCGGTACGGTAATTCCGCCGAGGCGAGCCGGACACCTTCGAATGGATGGCTGACGGTGATTTCACTTAACGACGGGGGGCGCTTCGAGGGCACGAACTGGTTGTACTGGTCGGTGGGAGGAGCGGCCACCGGGGATACCGTCCGCCTTGATTTTTCGTCGGACGGAGGGATGACGTGGACGAACATTGCCAGCGGTGTTTCGGCGGCCAACGAGAGCTATTTATGGCATTCTGTGCCGTATGGTTCGACCATGCAGGGCAAGTGGAAGGTTACCGACGAAAGCGCCACGAATGTCTGGGATGAAAGCGATACGCTGTTCGCTCTGCGCAATGCTCCCATCAGCTTTTACGTCAACAATGCGAGCACCAACGGCGATGTGTTCACGAGTGCGCCGGGGGGGGCCACCAATACCGCCCTGAGCCCGGATTCGCCGATGTTGTCTTTGGCGGACGTGCTGGATACCTGGGACATCGAGCCGGGTGATACTATTTACGTTGATACAGGGGAATACACTATCACCGATCCGGTTACGGTTGACCAGTTTGATGCCGGTGTCGCCACCAATCGTGTCGTCCTCCAGGGGAGCACGAACACGGTGGCGGGTGGCGCGGTGTTGGTCAAGTACGGTGGTGGAAACGGGTTGTACCTTAACAGGTGTCCCGGCGTGGAAGTGCGCGATATCAAGGTTCGGGGTGCTGACAGCGGCTTGCGGCTGTACCTTTCCGATGACTGTCGTGCTGAATGGGTATGGTGCGAGGACGGCGGGTATGGTTTCTACGTTGACGACTCGGATCGCTTCGACGCCAGACACTGCGTCGCGGTGGGGAACAGTCATAAGGGTATCAATGTCTACAATTCTTACGGTGCTGTTTGGGATAAGGGTGTATTGTGGTCCAACCGCTATGGAAGTGCGGTGGATCATGGCAGCCTGAGCGTGCGCCATTCGGTCATCGGTGTGTGGGGTGGCGGCGGCTTTGCGTATTTCAGGGGTGATTCGGCGGCGCTGACTTCGGATTACAACGATGTCTACCTGATGGAAGGCGCTTTCGCAGCGGCCGAGACCGGGGGCGAAGTCGGTGGAGGAACGACCCGTTACGTCAGCGTATCCAGTTGGGCGTTTGAAACCGGAGAGGATCTGCACACCCTGAGCGCCGATCCCAATTTTGCGGACGCGGACGGCCGGGACTTCCACCTCAAAAGTATCGCGGGGCGCTATGTGCCCGGATCCGGCTGGACCAACGACACCGAGATATCGGTTCTCATAGACGCCGGCGACCGGGGCGTGTCCTGCACAAGCGAGCCCGTTCCCAATGGTAACAGGATAAACATCGGACTTTACGGTGACACTACTCAAGCGAGCAAGACGCCGACCAACGAATGGGTGGCGGTCATCACGCTCAACGACGGTGGATCGGTCGCCGGCACGGTGACCGTTTACTGGGTGGCGGGCGGCAACGCGACGGGAGGAACGCTGACGCTCGAGTTTTCCAGTGACGCCGGAGCCACGTGGACAAACATAGTCAGCGGTACATCTGCCGGATCGGGCAGCTACGAATGGAATACGATTCCTTACGGAACCACCGCGCTTGGGCTGTGGCGCCTGCACAGTGATACCGACACCAACGCCGTGGATACGTCCGATGATCTGTTCTACCTGCGTAACGGTGGCACGTTGAGCTACTACGTCAACGACAATTCCACCAACGGGGACATATACTGTTCGGCGGTGGGCTGCTCCACGAATTTGGGCTTGCGGCCCATGAAGCCCAAGGCGTCGTTGCAGGACGTCCTTGACACCTATGACCTGCAGCCCGGTGACGTGGTCTACGTGGATACCGGTAACTACGCGTTGGACGGCGATGTTGTCTTCGGGGACCTGGACGCCGGATCTGAGACCAACAGGATCATGATCCTCGGCAGCACCAACGCGGCGGCGGGCGGAACGATTTTCGACCGGCAGGTGGGAGGCGGGGAGACCTACGGATTGCATTTTTACGAAACCGCCGGAATTGAAATGCACGATATTCATTTTCGGAATGCCGGCATAGGGGTTTGGGTTGAAGATTCACCGCATATCACTTTGCACCGCGTATGGGCCGAGGATAATGCCGATATCGGCTACCTGATCGAGCATTCCAGCGACTGCGCCCTGTACCACTGTGCAGCCGTCGGCAATGCCACCAATGGTATTTCGTTGCAGGAAGTACACGACTTGATTTGGGAAGGCGGCGTCGTATGGGGGAATCCGACCGCGATCCGGCTGGGACGCGGAGCCTCGGGAACTTTCCGGGACAGTATTCTCCAGGCGGCCGGCTACGGCTCGCGGGTATACTCGATGGGTATCGGCGCGGCGGTCACGTCGGACTATAATGATATCGTGCGGACCAACGACGCATACGTGGCCGAGCAGTCCTATCAGATCGGCGGCAGCGAGATATACGCCACTCTTTCGAGCTGGGCCCTGGAATACGGGCAGGATGTCCACAGCCTGAGTCACGACCCGCTTTTCGGCGATGAGAGTTCACCCGACTTCCATCCGATGAGTACTGCGGGGCGATATGTGCCGGGTTCGGGGTGGACCAACGACGCGGCACAGTCACCGCTGATCGATTTGGGGAATCCTACTGCGGAATGGACGAATGAACCGTCGCCGAACGGCTCGCGGATCAATATCGGTCTTTACGGCGACACTGCCGAGGCCAGCCTGAGCGTGACCAATCCTTGGTTGTTGGCCATATCAATAAACGACGGCGGCACCATCGACGGGACCAACCGGATCTACTGGGGGGCGGGGGCCATGGCCACGGATGCGACCGTGCGGATCGAATATTCGTGGGACAACGGGTTGGACTGGAAAGTGGTGGCCAGCAATGTCTCGGCGTCGGCGGATGGGTATCAGTGGGATGTTTCCGGAGAGGCAGCAACCGTGCAGGGACTGTGGCGGGTCGTGAGCGAAACCTACACGGGTGTTTCCGACCAGGTGAATGCGCCCTTTGCGGTGCGCAACGAGGCCTTGACCTATTACGTCAATGACACCAACACCGATGGTGACGTGTACACGACCGCCCCCGGCAACTCGACCAATTCAGGACTCAGTGCGGATGAGCCCCTGGATAGTCCGCTGACGGTGCTGGAGAAGTATCCGGTGACGGCGGGTGACATAATGTACCTGGACACGGGAATCTACACGCTCACGAATGAAATGCTTCTGAACGAGTTGCATCGCGGCGAAGCCGGCCTGCCGATCATGATCGTCGGCAGTACGAATTCCGCAGCCGGTGGAACCGTTCTGGACCGCGGCGATACCAACACATCCTCATACGTGCTTGAGCTCGTAAATACGCGGTATGTCGAGGTTGATCATTTGACCGTGAAAGGGGGCGGTACGGGGATATACATCGGCAACTCGGAGTACTGCACCCTGCGGTGGACCCGCGCCACCGCTAATATCGGAGCGGGGTTCGTCCTGAGCAAGGCGGACCCGGTGAGCCTGGAGCACTGTGTTGCGGACTGCAACGGCACCTGGGGTCTATCCGTCGGCGGGCGATCGGATGCAGCCTGGTTGCAGGGTGTGCTGTGGTCCAATACGTCCGGTTGCGTGAGTCTTTCCCAGTCTTCCCTGGCGCTGAGCAACTGTATTTTGCACGCATCCGGTTCGGGGGCGTATATCTATTCGCTCGGGCAGGGTGGCACACCCCATGCCGACTTCAACCTCATTGACCGTGAGAACGGGGCGGCTCTGGCCCAGAACACGTACCTGTCCATCGAATACGCCAATCTTCACGAGTGGCAGGAAAACGTCGGTGTTGATGAGCATACGGTTCTCGAGGCGCCGCTCTTTGCCGACGCCGCCGCCGGCGACTTCCACCTGCGCAGTGCGGCGGGCACCTATTCCAATGGAACATGGGTGGTCTACAGCAATACCTCCTGGGCGATCGACGCGGGCGATTTTAACGCTGTTTTCACCAATGAACCGGCGCCGAACGGTTCGCGGCTGAACATCGGCCTCTACGGCAACACGCCCGAAGCCAGCAGGAGTTTCTCCACGCCCGGATTATTGGCAGTGGCGCTGAATGACGGGGGGATGGTGCAGGGCGACCAGAGGTTGTATTGGCTGGTGCGTGGGTTGACCACGGCCGATACGGTGCGTTTGGATTTTTCGGATGACGCCGGGGCCACGTGGACCAACATCGCTACAGGTGTAAATCCCTTACAAGACGGTTATCTCTGGAATGCCGCCTTGTATCCCTCCACACCGGTGGCCTCGTGGAAGGTAACCAGGGAATCGGACACTAACCTCTATGACCTGCCGGACACCAATTTCTTCCTGCGCGTCGGGCCGATCAACTTTTACGTGAACGATTCCGATACCAATGGGGACATCTACACCAGCGCACCGGGATCAGCAACCAATCTTGGTACGCGTCCGGATGCCCCCAAGGCCGACCTGCAGGACATTTTCGATTCCTATGACCTGGCCGGAGGCGACGTCATTTACGTGGATACAGGAATCTATTCCTCAAGCAACGAGATCCTCATCGGCGCCCTGGATGGAGGATCATCGGGCGCATTTGTTTGGGTGATGGGTAGTACCAACATCTCAGCCGGAGGAACGGTGATCCATCGTTCGGGCACGAATATTTCCTCGCAGGCGGGAATAGATCTCAATTCGGTGGGCTATGTGGCCCTGGCAAATCTGGTGATCGAAAATTCCCATTACGGGCTCTATTTCTGGCAGGCCTCGCACTGCGAGGTGACGAACGTGGTCATAAGAGACGGCGGTTCTTATGGGATTTACCTGGAGAAGTCCAGCGACAACCGTTTTGACCGTTGCGTGGTGACGCGACAGACCGGTATCGGTATCTATGCCAGCAGCGGTTCCGGCAACCAGTTCGAGCAGTGCGTGATATGGTCCAACGGCAGTCATGCCGTGCGGGGGGAGCAGACGGAGCTGTCGGTGAGCAATTCGATTCTATACGCATCCGGCGAGGACCGGCTTTGTTTCTCCTTGGGTACCAATACCGAGATTCATTCGGACTACAACGATATCTTCGTCACCAACGGTGCCTATTACGGTCATGATCATTCCGCCGTACCCATGGAAGGATTGCCGCAGTGGACGGCGGCGCGTACGCAGGATGTGCATTCGATCAACGCGGATCCGGCTTTCGCGGATGCCGCCGCCGATGATTTCCACCTGCGCAGCCTGATGGGGCGTTACGTTGCTGGGAGCGGATGGACCAACGACTCCGAGATGTCCCCGCTGGTAGACATGGGCGACCCGAGCCACGAGTGGACGAACGAGCCGGCACCCAACGGTTCCCGCCTGAACGTCGGGCGCTACGGGGATACGTCCGAGGCGAGCAAGAGCCGTACGAATATCTGGCTGCGCGCCATCACGGCCTCGTCGGGCGGACGCCTGGAAGGCACCTTCTATGTGGTCTGGGCCGGCGGCGGTATGGCCACCGATGAGACGGTCACCCTGGACTATTCCTATGACAACGGTGTCACCTGGACGAACATCGCTACGGGAATTGTGGCCACGGTATGGGAGTACCTGTGGAACAGTGCCGAGAAAGAAGGCAGCAATTACAAGTATCCATCGAGTCCGATCGCCCGCTGGCGGGTGGTACTAGAGTCCGACACCAATGTGAGCGATGAAACCGACACGCATTTCGCCCTGCGTAATACGCCGTTCAACTACTACGTCAATGATGGGGACACCAACGGCGATGTCTATACCACGGCGGTGGGCAGCGACAGTAATCTGGGTCTTTTCGCCTCGGCTCCCAAGGCTACGCTGAAGAGTCTACTGGAAACGCTGGATGTCGAGGGTGAAGACGTAATCTACATTGATACCGGCGTCTATCCCATGACGACGAACAACTTCGTGACTCTTGGAACGCCGGATGCCGGCAAGCCCGGTCTGCCGGTATACATTATCGGCAGCACGAATTCCGCCGGGACGATTTTCGACCGCAGTTCATGGGGCGCACCCACGACGGTCTTCACGGTCAACGGTCAGCACGTGGTGATCGAGAAAATCATATTCGACGGCGGCCACATATCTCTGAATGCACGTGACGTGACCCTGCAGGATGACGTTTTCACCAATGGCAGTATCAGTATCGGCGGTGTCGAAAAATACATTTACGACGTCAGTCTCGACGGCGGCAGCGTGAATATGTCCGGCTCTACGAACGTAACCGTTAGTGGGGCGGTCATCCACAATGGTGATGTGAGCCTTTCGTGGTGTCGGACGGTTACCGTAGAGCGGGCCGTGATATACGGCAGTGCCTCGGCGGGAATATCCGTCAACGAGAGCCAGTCGGTGAACATACGCAACAATACGGTGGTCGTAAGCGGTTCACAGTTCAAGCAGACTGGAGCTTCGAGCAGTTCGTTGCGCAACAACATCCTGGTGGCAGACGGTGGGGATCACTTCTGCATACTCTGGCATGCCGGTTCGCTGTCTTCCGATTATAATGACCTGGTGGCGCGTAACGGAGCCTGGATCGGGTCGCGCAACGGCTACTGGGAACGCTTGTTGTACTGGCAGCGGGAGTCGGGGCTGGACACCCACAGCTTGGCCGATGAGCCGGAATTCGCGGACGAGGGGGCCGGCGATTTCCACTTGAAGTCACTCACGGGCCGCTGGACCGGTACCGCCTGGACGAACGACGCGGTGCATTCGCCGTGTATTGATGCCGGCGATCCCGGCACCGTCTTTACCAATGAACCTTCGCCGAACGGCGGACGCGTAAACATGGGCGCCTACGGCGGCGGTGCCGAGGCGAGCAAGTCCCGTACGAACGCGTGGCTGCTGGCGGTGACGATGAACGACGGCGGCGTTATTCGCGGCACCAATGTGATCCGCTGGCTGGCGGGAGCGCTGGGCGCCGGAGACCTGGTGCGACTCGACTACTCGGCCGATGGAGGAAGCAGCTGGACCAACTTCGCAACCGACCTGTCGGCCACCGCTGGAGAATATACGTGGGACACGACACAGGTGACATCCAGCCTCGACGCCGTCTGGCGGGTGATGCTGGAGACCAATTCGCTGGTGTTTGACCGCACGGACAACCCGTTTGCGGTACGCAACGTTCCTCTGGCGTTCTACGTCAACGACGCCGCGACCAGCGGGGATGTCTTCTCGACTGCTGCGGGGGCTGCGACCAACGACGGCCTCTCCGCCGGCAGCCCGAAAGATTCGTTGGCGGCGCTTCTCGCAGATTACGACACCGAAGGGCAGGATACCGTTTATGTTGATACCGGCCTCTATTCCCTTTCCAGCAATGTGATAGTGATATGGTCCCGTGGCGGCGACGACGAAAACGGCAATATGATCGTACAGGGCAGCACCAACTATGCCGCCGGGGGAACGATTTTCGAATGGAACGGCGGCTCGGCCGCCGCGGTCGTGGACGTCAAGGCCTCGCACGTCACCCTGCGCGATCTTACGGTCAGGGGCGGCGGCACGGCTTTCCGGCTCTATTCGAACAGGTATTGCCGGCTTGAGATGCTCAACGCGTACAGCAACAGTCTCGGGGTGACGGTCACCAACTGCTATCAGGCCACCATCGTCAACGGACGTATCTGGGAGAACAGCGCCGGCGGGGCCGACCTTTACGGCGGGCAGGGGGACACCCTCGAGAACTGCACGTTCTATGGAAACGGCAATTATGCCGTACGCTCGCGCTCCGCCGCTGACAACGTTCTGAAGAACAGCATCATTGTGATAACGACCACGGGCACGACGGCGTTGGCCGGTTCCGCCTACGATATCTTCATGGATTACAACGTCTTCGATCTCGGAAGCGAAGGCGAAATATATTCCGGTTACAGCGATCTGCGTTCCTGGCAGCTGGATTACGGACATGATTTCCGCAGTGCGATCACCAACCCTCTGGTCGCCGACGCCGCTGCCGGTGATTTCCACCTGATGTCCACGGCTGGAAGGTACGTGGACGGCGCCGGATGGACAAACGACGCCCAGGATTCGTGGGCGATCGACAAGGGAGATCCCGCCTCGGATTATTCCCGCGAACCGAGCGTTTCCGGCAACAGGATCAACATCGGTGCGTATGGAGGGACGGAGTACGCCAGCAAGGGCCATACCGATATCGTGGTCTACACACGTTCACTGAACACCCCTGCGACTATCGAGGAGACCAACAGCCGGCAGCCGTTGATATGGACGGTTCAGAACGTACCCACGGATTTGACAGTACGCGTCCAGTATTCCGGTGACGGTGGGGCCACGTGGGTGGACCTTGATACCGGGGTCAACGCCTACGGCGAATATATCATCTGGGATACAACTCCGTATTACAATACCTACAAGGGCCGCTGGCGGGTTGTCGGTGAGAGCGATACGAACTACTGGGATATCAACGATGCGGCCTTCGATGTCTTCTTCGGCGAGTTCGCCATATCGGCCGTAGGCCGAAACAATGATCTGCGTACGATCACGTGGCGGGGCGCCTGGGATGAGACTTACCAGGTACAGTACAGTTGTGATCCCATCAACTGGTGGAGCAATGCGGTTTCCGGCACCAACCAGAATCAGCAGGCCAATATTCTGACCACGCAGGGAGGCGATTTCACTTACGAGGACATTGACTCCACCAATGATGAGTATCGCCTCTATCGCGTGATTTGGGAACAGTATTGACGGATTCCGGCGCAGGTGTCCCTGCACATGACAGGGTTCTGTCTCGGTCCGCCGCCGGTCCCCGCGTCCACAGGTAACACCCGTTCCGCGCCGGTTTCCGGGCTTGGAATGGGATGCCGGTTGTAGCATCATCGGGCAGCAGCCGGAGGTGTTCAGATGGGCGAGAGTCGTGGAGATATCAAGGTCGTCATTTTGTGCGGCGGGCGGGGGACCCGGATACGTGACGTGTCGGAAGTGATACCCAAGCCGATGTTGCCGATCGGACGGCGGCCGATTTTGTGGCACATCATGAAGATTTACGCACGTTACGGCCTGCGGGATTTCGTGCTTTGCCTGGGCTACAAGGGGTGGGTCATAAAGGAGTTTTTCCTGGAATACAAGGCCATGACCCAGGACGTGACCGTGGAGCTCGGCCGGCACGGTCAGGTGGAGTTTCACGGACGCAGTGACGAGGATGACTGGCGGGTGACATTGGTCGATACCGGCGAAAATGCAGAGACCGGGGCCCGCATTTGGAATGCCCGTTCCTACATAGAGAAGAGCCCGCGTTTCTGCCTTACCTATGGGGACGGCGTGGGCGACGTGGATCTCGCATCCTTGCTGAAAGAACACGCGGCCTCGAAACTGACGGGAATGTTGACCGGAGTGCGTCCGGCGGGTCGTTTCGGCGAATTGCAGTTCGAGGGTTCCCTTGTACGGAGTTTCAACGAGAAGCCGAACGCACCGGGCGGCTACATCAACGGCGGCTTCATGGTGTTCAATACGGCTGAGGCATTGGAATACTTTCGACCGGGCGACGACTTGAACCTCGAACGTGAAGTTCTGCCACGCATGGTTTCGGACGGGCGGCTGGGTGTTTTTCGGCACGATGGTTTCTGGCAGTGCATGGATACACTCCGGGAATATCGTCTTCTGAATGATATGTGGGCCGCGGGTGATGCTCCCTGGAAGATATGGTGAATTCTGATATGTCGGAATCCAAACCTTCCCATTCACAACGTTCGCACACGGTGGGCGATGTTTCGCCGCAGGTACGACCGCTTGACGGGGCATTCCGCGGGCGAAGAATCCTGGTCACCGGCCATACCGGGTTCAAGGGTTCCTGGCTTTCCTTATGGTTGCGCGAACTGGGTGCTCGGGTTTCCGGGATCGCGCTGGATCCGCCGACAGAGCCGAGTCTTTATGCGGCCGCCGGCCTGGCGGATTTTCTTGAGCATGACCTGCGCCGGGACATCCGTGATCAAGACGGACTACTGGAGGCCGTGCGCGAGCTCCGTCCCGAAGTCATCTTTCACCTCGCCGCCCAACCCATCGTGAGGAAGGCGTTTTCACAATCGGCGGAGACCTTTGAGGTCAACGTGATGGGGTCGGTGAATCTTTTCGAGTGTGCGCGACAGGTGGATTCGGTGGTGGTCTTGATACATGTCAGTTCCGACAAATGCTACCGTACGAATCCTTCCGGAGGGCCGTATGGGGAGGATGACCCCTTGGGAGGGGATGAACCATACAGCGCCTCCAAGGCTGCCGCGGAGTTGGCGTTGCAGGCCTATGCCGGCACTTTTTTTGAGAGGGCAGGGCGTCCTCTTTGGGCGAGCGTGCGTGCCGGTAATGTGATCGGCGGCGGTGACTGGGCCGAGGACCGGATAATTCCGGATGCCGCCAGGGCATTGGCGCGCGGACAGCCCGTGAAAGTCCGCAATCCAGTTCATGTCAGGCCGTGGCAGCATGTTCTTGATGCGCTTTACGGCTATCTGCTGGTGGCGGCGAGTTTGCTGGCGAGTCGGCGCGACCTGCAGGGGGCCTGGAATTTCGGTCCGGATCACAACGCCGAGCGGACGGTGGAAGACCTCGTGAAGACTTTTCTTTCCGCGTGGGGTGAGGGAAGTTGGGAGGCGGCTTCGGAAGGTGTATCTGCACCGGAAACCGGGAAGTTGGTGCTGGACTCGGCGAAGGCGGGGCGCCTATTGCAATGGACGCCGCAATGGCCCTTCGAGGAGGCCGTAGGCCGAACGGCGCGCTGGTATCGGGATTTCTATGGGAAAAAAGGGGCCGCCCTGGAATTGTGCCGGAGGGATATTCACCACTTCACGACCGCTGTAGCCGCGAGTGAATGATGAAACGCAATTTGATAGTTGAGCAGGACCTTGCTTCCGTCAACTCGCTGCCATTGCCTTGGGAGCGGCTGGCGGGGAAGGTCGTGATGGTTGCGGGGGCGTACGGTTTCCTGCCGGCTTACGTGGTGGAGACGCTCTTGTTTCGAAACGAGCAGGATGCGTCCTTCGGCGTGAAGATCGTCGGACTATGCCGCAGCCCTGACAAGGCGCGGCGGCGCTTCGCCTTTTACGAGGGGCGCGATGATCTCGAGTTTATCTTTCAGGACGTTTGTGATCCGGTGACTTACCGCGGAAAGATTGACTACATCATTCATGCCGCCAGTTGGGCGAGCCCCAGATTTTACGGCCGCGATCCGGTCGGTACGCTCATGCCGAACGTCCTGGGGACGCGCAACCTGCTGGAACTGGCACGTCTGAAAGAAGTTTCCGGGTTTCTTTTCATGAGCAGCGCGGAAATATACGGGCTTGCCGGGGAGGAACACATTCCGACCGGAGAGGATTATTGCGGCTGCGTGGACCCGACAAATGTCCGGTCATGCTACGCGGAGGCGAAACGCATGGGGGAGACGATGTGTGTCGCCTGGCATCATCAGTACGGCGTACCGGCGGTTATCGCGCGAATATTTCACACCTACGGCCCCGGTATGGCTCTGGACGACGGCAGGGTATTCGCGGATTTCGTCGCTGATGTTGTCGCCGGTAGAGATATTCATTTGCGCAGTTCCGGAACAGCGCGGCGGGCCTTTTGTTATCTGACGGATTTCGTGCATGGTATTCTGGCGATACTTTTGAAAGGGACACCCGGCCTACCGTACAATCTCGGCAACGACGAGGCGGAAATCAGTGTGCGTGAGCTGGCTGCAATGCTGGCACGCCTCTACGCGGAAAGAGGCATTGGAGTAGTGAAAGCCCGCGAAGAACGCGAGGGATACATTCCGACCCGCGTGGAAAGGGCCTGCCCGGATACGTCCCGCCTGCGGGCTCTCGGCTGGCGGCCGAAGGTCGGCCTGGAAGAGGGTTTTCGCCGCACGGTAGCTTCTTTCATGGACTAATGAGATGATGATGGACAGACCGTATACACGGTGATGCGGCGCTAAGAGAATTGTGAACATTGGAAAAAGATGCGCGTTGGATTTTCAAACATTGGAAAAGGAAGCACGTTGAGTTTCCGGACCGACGGATTCTAATATCAAGTGCAACAGATGTCGAGTTACCCACAGTCGTCCGCTC
>JAOZMZ010000021.1:24426-29664 GCA_029934055.1 Kiritimatiellia bacterium | reverse complement strand
CCCCGACGAACAGGAAGAAACGCAGGCGGGAAGAATCCGTCGCAAAAGCACTGCGACGATACGCCTATGCGTCCCCCTGGCCGAGCTGGTAGCGCACAAACCTCCGGATAGTCAATTCATCGTCCAGTTCCTTCCCCCGCGCCGCCAACCATTCACTCACGGTCACGTCCGAATCCTTGACAAACCCCTGTTCCAACAGGCAAATCTGCCCGAAAAACTTGCCCAGCTTGCCGTTCACAATCTTCTCCACTATCTGTGGAGGCTTGTTCTCCACCTGCTTGGCATAGATCGCCTTTTCAGCCTCGATGGCCTCCTCGGGAACCTCGTCCCTCTTGAGATACTGGGGATAGCTCGCGGCGATATGCAGAGTGACATCCTTGGCGATCGCACGGAATTCATCCTTCGCCGCGGTCTCCGGCCGCCCGCAACCGATCTCCACCAACACACCGATCTTGCCGCCCAAGTGAACATAGGCCGCAATCAGTCCCTCTCCGTGCAGGTCGTACTTGACATTGCGCCGGACAACGATGTTCTCCCCGATCTCCGCCACCTTGGCGGCGACTTCGTCCGCAACTGCGGCACTCAGGTCGCCTTCGATTTCGCCGGCCCGATCGAGCAGTTGATTGACGAATTCCTGGAAAACCGCGTTGCGCGCGACAAAATCTGTCTCACAGTTGACCTCGATCATCACCCCCCGCCGGCCGCCTTCCAACACGCGCGCGGCGACCAGCCCGTCATTAGCCGCACGTGTCGCCTTGCGTCCTGCTATCGCCAGCCCGCGTTCGCGGAGGATTCTGATGGCCTTTTCCCGATCGCCACCGGCTTCCTCCAACGCGCGCTTACACTCCATCATCCCCACGTTGGTGGCTTCCCGCAAATCCTTCACCATTGCTGCTGTTATTCCCGCCATATCCAGATTCCTCCTCCTGCCGCACTCAAATCAATTTGTGCTCTCACCGCTGTCAACCGGATTCCCTCCTCCGGCGGCAACCCGCTCCTCCTCGACCTCCGCACCGGCTCCGGTCGCCGCCCCCTCCTCCGCGGTCTCACCAGCCGCCGCCTCCTTAACCTTCTCATCCCCCGCAGCCTCGGCTGCCTTGCTCTTGGCCTTGGAAATCGCCTCCGCCCGCGCCTTGCGGGCTTCCTCCTCCTTGCGGCGGCGGATTTCGTCCTCGCGCCGCGCCCTTTCAGCCGCCTCCGCCTCCTCGGCAGCCCGGCGGCGGGCCTCCTCGGCAGCCGCCTTGGCATACTCATTCGACGCCTGCTGAATGGTCTCGGCCATGACGTTCACCACCAGCCGGATGGCCCGAATGGCATCGTCGTTCCCGGGAATCGGATAATCAACCGGATCCGGATCACAGTTCGTATCCACGATCGCCACCACCGGAATCTTCAGGCGGTTGGCCTCCGCTACCGCTATGGCCTCCCGGTTGATGTCCACCACAAAAACCGCACCCGGCAACTCTTTCATCTCGGCCACGCCGCTCAGATTGCGCTGCAGTTTCTGCAATTCACGCCGCAAGCGCGCCACCTCCTTCTTGGGAAGACGGGCAAACGCACCCTCCCGCTCCAGCGCCTCGAGTTCCCGCATCCGCCCCACGCTCTTACGCACCGTCGCATGATTGGTGAGCATACCGCCCAGCCAACGGTGAGTTACATAATGCTGGTTAAGCTTGCGGGCCGTTTCCTCGATCACGTCCCGCGCCTGTTTCTTGGTACCGACGAACAACACGCTGCGCCCCCGCACCACCGTGTCGTACATGAATTCCTGCGCCTTCCCGAGCAGTACCAGAGTCTTGGCCAGGTCTATGATGTATATGCCATTACGCTCATCAAAAACGAAGCGCTTCATCTTGGGATTCCAGCGCTTCGTCTGATGGCCGAAATGCAGACCCGCCTCCAGCAGGTCCTTGATGGTTACGTCCAAATGGACAGCACTCTCCTTCGACACCTTTACCCTCCGTTTCTGTTCCGGCCCGTCTTCCACCGGCCGAAAAATCCGCTTTGGCCTTTCCGGGTCAGAAAGGCACTCGCTTCCGTCCCGCAGCAAGCGGGACTGACAATACAGGGGGCGCACTATACCACCCGCGACCACCCGTGCAAGCACAAAAAACTCCCCCTCTCTCCCGTGTCTGATCGGCTCACGCCACCAGACACGCCCGGACCGCCCGGCCCAGAGCCCCACACGTGTAGGGCTTGCTCAGAAAGCTCACCCCCGGCTGCCTGAAAAGCTCCTGCGCCGTCCTGGGAGCAAAACCCGATACCGCCAGGCAACGCACCTCGGGATCGATTTTGACCATCTCCCGGTATACTTCTTCACCATTCATGAACGGCATAACGATATCCAGCACGACGAGGTCTATCTCGTCATGCCGCACGCGGTATGCATTCAGGGCCTCCTCCCCGCCGGCGGCTTCAATCACCCGGTAGCCCAGCCTCTCCAGACAGCGGCAGGCGACACTCAAGGCCAGGGTGTCGTCGTCAACTACCAGAATGGTCTCCCCGTGCGATGAAATTTCGCCATCCGCCGTGGTGCTGTCTGCGGAACTTTCTCCGCCGGCAACTGGGATATAAAGCCGGAAACAAGTGCCCACACCCTCCCCGGAGTATACCGTGACCCACCCGCCCATGGCATGAATCGTGTGCTGTACTACGCTCAGGCCCAGGCCCGTTCCGTTTTTCTTGGTAGTGAAAAAAGGTTCAAATATCCGCCGGCGCACATCCTCGCTCATACCAACGCCCGTGTCAGTCACCGACAACGCCACGTACCTGCCCGGCTTGCGACCCTCATGACTCGCCAGGTCCTCCGAACGCAAGTCCACCACGTCGGCTTCAATCGTAATCGTCCCACCTTCCGGCATGGCATCCCGTGCATTCAGGCACAGGTTCAGCAACGCCCTGTAAAGGATCGCACTGTCGGCGGCGATAAAAGGCAACTCGACACCCTCCGGAGCATAAAGACGAATATTGCGGGGCAGGGTCTTCTGCAAGACCCCGACCACGTCGCTCAGAAGACGCCGCACGTCCACCGGCTCGCGGCTGGGCGCATTCCGCCGCGTCAAGGAAAGCAGCCGCTTGGTCAGCTCGTTGGCCCTTTCAACGGTCTCGATGATCCCGCGCACCTCGTCCCTCACCGGCATCCCCACCGTCCGTTCCTCCACTATCGCCGCGTACGCCAGGATAACGGTGAGAAGGTTCTTGAATTCGTGTGCTATCCCGATCGAAAGGTTCTCGACCAACTCCATCTGCTGAGACTGAATGACCTGCTTCTCCAGCATGCGCTCCTTGGTCACGTCACGCGCCACGATCACAGCCCCCATTCCGCGCCCCTGCCCGTCCTGCAAGCGCCGGGCGACAACCTCCATCACCACCGCATGACCATCCGGCGATAGAGCCGAGGCTTCCCCCTTCCAAGACCCGCCTTCGGCCACCCTCTCCAAAATGTCATCGAAATGCAGCCCACCGGCGAACTGAATCCGCTCGGCCACCTCCCCAGCATCGGGCACCTCGCTGCCTTCGTACGACATGATCCTGCGCATCGAGGGATCCGCATACATGATGTGCCCCGTGCGATCGACGATCATTACGCCGTCGTTGATGTACTCCAGCGCCTGTGCCTTCAGCCGCCCTGCAGCCTCTTTACGATCGTCTCTCACATCGCATACCGCTTCTTCATAGATTATCAATACACCACCGGCACACGCCGGATGCCCACACCCGCCCCCTCCCAAGCGGTTTTAACTCAAAATATATCACTTCAAGCCAACCATCTCCACCCCATCCACCGCGGCGCGGGGATGCAACCGCCTCAGCCGCCGGGCGGCATCCTCACCCACAAAAATGCGGCCGCCAAGCAAGCTCCCGAGCTGATACATACCACAAATACGGGCTGCAGTGAAACGCTTTACTCCAGACAAACTACGCGATATATTTGTACCTGTTGAGGTAAGCATCCACGCGTTCGGACACTGAATTCGTGAGGGAAATATCATGAGAAAAGCGTACTTTCTCACTCTCGCCGCAGTGCTGACAACCGCTGCGGCCACAGCATTCGCCTGGACCGGAGACGAAGTAGACTTCCCGGGTGACCTTCAGGGCTGGGACCTCGGACTGAATTCTACCAAGTATACCGGCCCCGACGGCAGTCCGGAATGGTTCCGCTACAGCTTCACGGCCGGCTCGGACGACTCCTCCTACAACTTCAAGATGGTGACCGGTAACGACTGGAACAATGACTACGGCGGCAACACCAATTTCCCGAAAAACACCGTCGCAATCATGTGGTATCAGCCGCTCAACGATACAGCCAGCATGCTCGCCGGCGGTGCCACCAGCGGATGGCGCTACGTCTTCACCGCCAAGAATCCCGGCCTGACCGACACCTTCATCTCGGTCATGGAACTCTCTTCCACTCAGGTAGACATAAGCGGCGTCAGCGGCGGCACAGGAACCTTTCAAACCAACGAGGCCGTCGCCATAACCATCAACCTCGCAACCAACCCGCCTCCCGAAGAAAAAGTCTATATCCGCCTGACCACCAACTCCTGGACCAACTGGACCATTATCGGAGCCGCTCTTTCTGGAGACACCGCCACGGTGACGATCTCCAACCTGGCCGCGGCCACCACCTATGAATGGTATCCTCTCTGTTCCACCGCATCATCCAACTATCTCCAGCATACCAACAGTTTCGCGGTGGACGCCCTCACGCTCTCCTGGGACAACAACGACGGGGACAACTTCCAGTTCGCCACCCCCGGCGAGGCGGCCTGGATGTGGCATAACAACAACCGCGTCATAATGAACGGCAGCAACGTCCAGATCTGGGTCAAAATCGGATACGCCAACGGCGACGCCACCGACCGCTGGATAACCAATGCGGCCGTCTACTACGTCATCGGAGACACCAATACACCGTCCGGTTCCTACGGGACGGCCGGTAATGCACAGACCAAAGTCGTCGCCATGCACTTCGACCACATGGAGCAGGACTCCAGTCAACTCGGCGAGGCCATGTGGTGGGTGGGTACAATAACGAACCTGCCGGGATTCACCGTCATAAAGTACAAGGTCGGCTCCTGGTACAACACCAACTTCGTCGAGCACTTCGCGGACTACAACACATCGGGAACCAACGACGCCACCTTCAGCTTTCAGCTTGGTCACATCGGCGATCCGGAACTCTACGTCAACGGTATGAATGCCAACTATACCACGACCAAGTTCTTCATCGACGAA
>JAOZMZ010000021.1:0-24416 GCA_029934055.1 Kiritimatiellia bacterium | reverse complement strand
CCGCCGGCGAAACCCAGCACGTCACTGTCGTCTTTAAGCCCGGCACAACCAACGCCACCCGCGTGGAAATATTCAGCAACCTTGACCGACGCAACTACGTCGACGTGGACTATACCAACCAGTACATCACCGCCGACGGCTATCCCGACGGTATAAAGCCTCCCGACGGGAACCTCATCTCCACTAACGATACCGGCGCATATTTCCGGGCCTATCCGATGACGGAAACATCTCCCGGCGAATACGTCTGGACCGGCACGATCAGCCGCTGCGGGGCATACCGGCTGACAGCCCGCTACCAAACCAACGGAATGGTGGCGACAAACTGGAACTGGTACACCGACTGGTCCGCCGCACGCCGCGATCACGCCATCGTCGTCTCACCCCGCAAAGCCCTCAACCTCACGATGTACGAACTCAACGCCCTCACCGTCGAGGCCACCGCCGCCGCCAAGGCCGGCCGCAGCACCTTCTGCGACCTGCTCAGCACCAACGATACAGGCGGCGACAATGATTCCTACGACCATTTCAACCTCGAATACCTCGACGGACTCGGCATCAACTGCCTCTGGTTCCAACCCATTCATCCCAACGGCAACGAACGCACCGAAGACGACCCCGATACCGGTTCCCCATATCAACCCGGCAGCCCCTATGCCACGCGCGACTATTTCGCCGTCGCCCCCCGCATGGGCTCCGCCGACACCGCCGCCGAAGCCATGCAGGAATTCACGAACTTCGTGGCCCACTGCGATTCACACACCGGCGAGGTCGGAACAATCAACATCATGCTCGACGGCGTCTTCAACCACACCTCTTGGGACGCTGAAATGGGGCAGGGCGGCGTCGATCTCGGCTTTACCGGAAACGCCACCAACCGCATCGGCACGGTGCGCCCTTCGTGGTACTCACTAATCAGCGACTACGGCCTGCCCGCGACGTACTATGTCAGCGCTTGGAGTAACGACTTCGCCACCGCTCCGGACCGCGGCGACTTCGGCAAGTGGGACGACGTCACCGAACTTTACTACGGCAAATACGCCGCGCTGGTCCGGCACAACCCCGAAGACAACGGCAACTACCTCAACGAAGACGACTGGTATGACTATTCCGACATGACCACCAACCAGATGGACCTCTGGAAATACTTCGCCTACTACACCGAATACTGGCTCCAAAAGACAGGCCATCCCGGCAGCAATACCTACGTCCAAGCCCAGGATGACAAGGGTATAGACGGACTGCGCTGCGATTTCGGACAGGGGCTTCCTCCCCAGGCTTGGGAGTACATCATCAACCATACCCGCAAAATCAAGTGGAACTTCATCTTCATGGCGGAAACACTCGACGGCGGATGTCCCGGGTACCGCTCAAACCGCCATTTCGATATCCTCAACGAAAATCTCGTCTTCCGCTTCACCCAAGACCACATCAACGACTCCTGGGATCTGCGCAGCGCCCTTGAAGACCGCCGCAACTCCTATAACGGCGGGCTCATCCTCCTCAATGTCACCTCCCACGACGAGGTGCTGCCGGACGATGACCCCTGGCTGGCGGCCACCCGCTACGGCGCACTCAGTTCGGTCGACGGTATCCCCATGATCTTCTACGGCCAGGAACAAGGCATCAAAAACTACAACACCAACAATCCCACCTACGACGGGTTCGTCTATCACGAGCAGAACTTCGGCAAATGGATCCCCCATTTCAAGAAATGGAACCAGCTCACCGTATGGACCAGCCCGCCCCCGGATTCCACCGGCCTTGAGACATGGTACGCCCGCGTCAACCGCAGCCGTCACGCCAGCCCCGCCCTGCGCAGTCAAAACCGTTACTTCCTCAGCACCACCGCCGGCGGTGACAACGCCCGCATCTTTGCCGTCGCCAAGTATGAAAACGCCTATGGATATCCCCGTACCAGCGATGTCGTCCTGGCATTCACACTCCTACTGCGCCACGGCGAAAGTCCCCACGTGGGCGCAAGCGATACCTATGACCTCAAACCAGCATGGAGCCTCCTCGGGCTCGACACCAATAAGTTGTACAACGTCAAGAACCTCGCATCCTCCGACCCCGACGCCTTCCTCTGGACCAGCCCCAAGACCGGCAGCAATCTATATGCCAACGGCATCTGGGTGAATCTGCCCGCCGATACCGGCGGCAGCAACATCACCAATGACGGCGCCCTCGTACAATTCCTCAAAGTCGTGGAAATCAACCAGTCGCCCCAAATTCACCTGCCGGGGCCCCATACCCTCCCGGTCGGCTCGACAACCAACTTCCAGGTCACCGCCGACGATCCCGACGGCGATACAGTCTTGCTTACCAACACCGTCTCACCCGCCGGGGCAACCTACGTCGGCACCACCTTCTCGTGGACCGCCGGGGCAGACGACGCCGGCACGACCAACCCGGTCACTTTCGTGGCGGACGACCAACGCGGCGAAACAAACAGCGTCGTCACCAACACAACCTACATCACGGTACCCTTCGACTCCGACGCCGACAACATGGGCGATGCCTGGGAATGGAACAATTTCGGCTCCCTCACCAATACCGCTGACGGTGACTACGACTCCGACGGGGCGGACAACTTTACGGAATATATCGCCGGCACCCAACCGACCAACTCTTCGTCGATCTTCAAGGTCTGCGGGATCACCAATTCTTCAGGCCAAACCAACTTCACCATCACCATCTCAACCGAATCCGGCAAATTTTATACCATCGAATTTGCCGAGGGCAGCCTTTCCAACAACATGGCCTGGTCACCCTTCGCAAATACCAACAACGGCATCGGCACCTGGCACGAAACGAGCGCGGTCTCCTCCACCTACACCTTCCTGGACGATTTCACGACCAATACCACCTCGGGAGAACCAACCGGAGGCCTGCGGCATTACCGCGTGAAGGTCCGCAATCCTTGAAGCACCGTGCGCCGTACCTGCCAGAAAAACTGCCGCGCCCTATATCTCTTCTTCCAGGCCCAGGATCTCCATCAGGCGATCCAGCTCTTCCGGCGAGTAGTAACTGATTTCAATGGTACCGCGCACCTTGCGCCCGTTGGCCGCCGTCCGGGAGGATATGATATGCACCGGTGTACCGAGACGATGCTGCAACCGCTCCGCCAACCGGTCCAGATGTTCCATGGGCACATCCACCGCCACCGGCCGTCGCTTCGTACGCCCTTTGCTCCGCTGCGTCACAAGCCGCTCAAGCGCCCGCACGGAAAGACCCTCGGCCACTACCCGCCCGGCAAGTTCCTCCTGCTCTTTCACGGAACCCAGGCCAAGCAATACTTTCGCATGCCCGGCCGATAACCGGCCGGCCGCCACCATTTCCTTCACCCGCTCGGATAAGCCAAGCAGCCTCAAGGCATTCGTCACCGTCGCCCGCGCCTTGCCGACACGCCGAGCGGCATCCTCCTGGCTGAGACCGAACGTTTCACACAACACACGGTAGCCTTCGGCTTCCTCAATCGGATTGAGATCCTCCCTTTGCAGGTTCTCCACCAGGGCCAACTCCAAGGCCTGCTGATCGGTCACATCCATTACAATCGCCGGAACCTCCCCGAGCCCGGCTTCCCGCGCCGCCCTCAGCCGCCGCTCACCGGCTATCAGTTCGTAGCCCTCTTCCGTCCGGCGCACCAACAACGGCTGTAATACCCCTTGCTCCTTGATGGACGCCGTCAACTCCCCCAGGCCCTCCGTATCCACCGTATGTCGCGGCTGCCAAGGCCCAATGCGGATCGCCTCCACGCTTATCCGCTCAACACCTCCCCCCGAAGCCCCTTCAGCAGCTACCCCTCCCACATCCGCCTGTGCAGGCGTCTCTCTCAGTAAAGCGTCCAAACCTCGTCCCAGTCCGCGCTTCGGCATCTCCAGCAGCTCCTTTCGGCGTTATCTGTCTTTACGGCATCACGCCCCCGGCGTCAAGTTCACCCGCTCCACCTGTTTTTTACCTTGGAATCACCGGCACACTGTGCTACAGGCACCCGCCGTAACAAGCATCGCACTGGAGGATTTGCCCCGATGAGCACACTACTGAAGGAAGTCTTCGGGAAATCGCCGTTTGTTCCGCTGGTGGAACACGCCCACAAGGTGCACGAGTGCGTCAAACTCATCCGCCCCCTCACCGAGGCTCTCGTCAACCACGACTACGACGAAATCCACCGCCTTCAAGATGAAGTCTCGCGCCTCGAATATGAAGCCGACCAAATCAAGTTCAATATCCGCGAACAGCTTCCCCGGCGCTTCTTCCTCCCCGTCGACCGCGAGGACCTCGACCGTTACCTTCATTATCAGGATAACATCGCCGATTTCGTTGAGGATTACGCCGTCATACTCTTCATCCGCAAAACAATCCTTCATCCCGACCTGGTGCCTCTCTTCAACGAGATGCTTGACCAGGTCGTCGCTGTCAGCAGCCTGATGATGAGTATCTCCGAAGACATGCTCAATCTCGCGGAAACCTCATTTTCCGGCGTCGAGGCCCGCGGCGTACTCAAAAAAATATCACAGCTCGGCGAAGGCGAGTGGCATGCCGATCGTATCCAGCGCCGCGTCTGCCACAAAATCTACAGTATGGAAAACGAACTCGATCCGATAACCATAATCTTCTACGAAAAAATGCTGCACGCGCTCAGTTCCATCGCCAATGCCGCGGAGAATACCGGCGATATCCTTCGTGCGATGATAGTCAAGGGTTAACCTTTTCGGTCACGAACACTATGCGCCTACATGCGAGTTTGCCATGACCTTCATCCTTATCTCCCTCACTGTAACCCTCGGGTTCTACATGGCCTGGAACATCGGAGCCAACGATGTCGCCAACTCCATGGCGGACGCCGTCGGGTCGCGCTCGATAACGATCCGCAACGCCATCATCGCCGCATCCATTTGTGAATTTTCAGGCGCCGTCCTTGTCGGCTCCCACGTGACCGATACCATCCGCAAAGGAATCGTGGCCCCCGAAATGCTCTCCGCTCACCCGGAAATCCTGGCCATCGGCATGGCCAGCGCCCTGCTCGGTGCCGCCGTATGGCTGCATATCGCTTCCTGGATAGGCATGCCCGTCTCCACAACCCACTCCATCGTCGGAGCCATAATCGGCTTCGGTATAGTCGCCGCCGGATGGCATTCCGTCCACTGGGCCAAATTCGGACAAATCGTCGCCAGCTGGTTCATATCCCCGATTGCCGGCGGGTTGCTCGCCTTCTCTATTTTCCGCCTGATCGTCTGGCTCATTCTGGGACGCTCTTCCCCGATCAATGCCGCCATCCGCATTGCCCCCTCCATTATCGCTTTCGTCACCACCGTCATGGCGCTCTCCATTTTTTTCAAGGGACTAAAGCACGCCGTCGGTGAGCATCACCTGATCTTGTTCACCGGCTGGCGTGCTTTTGCGCTTTCCGCCGCCATCGGTGTGCTCGTCGGTCTGGCTTCCACCTTCGTGCTTGCCCGCCGTCTTAGCGGCAAACATTCCCTGCCGTATGCATCCCAGCTCGAAGAAGTCGAGAAAGTCTTCGCCCCCCTGGTCGTCTTCACTTCCTGTTGCGTCGCCTTCGCACACGGATCGAACGACGTCGCCAATGCGGTCGGCCCCCTGGCCGCCGTAGTCGATATCATCCGCAGCGGCAGCGTCAAGATGAGAGTCGGTGTTCCTCTGTGGGTCCTCATCCTGGGTGGAAGCGGCATCGTCGTCGGCCTGGCGACCTATGGATACCGCGTCATGCGTACCGTCGGCGACAAGATCACCCAGTTGACGCCATCGCGCGGCATAGCCGCCGACGTCGCCGCCGCTACGACCGTTCTCGTCTGCAGCCGCCTGAAACTGCCTGTATCAACCACGCACACCCTCGTGGGCGCTATCTTCGGCGTCGGGCTGGCACGCGGACTCGCCGCCGTAGACCGCAGTATAGCCCGCAAAATCATCGCCTCATGGCTGATAACCGTGCCCGCCGCCGCCGCCGTCGGACTGTTCTTCTTCCTGATCGGACGTGCCTTGCTCCTGCGCTGACGCATTGCTCGATTTAGGCTTGCCTGACAGCATTCGCATGCTTACCCTTGCCACACCCCGGCGGAAACATGCCGGTTGCAAACGCTAAATAGGCCATGGATGGACATACGATGACATCTAACAAGCACCTAAAAAATTGGGTCGACGAAATGGCCCGCCTCTGCCGTCCGGAAAAAATCCATTGGTGCGACGGCACCGAAGAAGAAAACCGTTATGTCTGCCGAATAGCAGTGGAAAAGGGCTCCTTCATCCCTCTCACCCCGCGCTTGCGTCCCGACTCATTCCTGGTGCGCTCCGATCCCGCCGACGTCGCCCGCGTCGAGGGGCGCACATTCATTTGTTCGAAAACCCGTGACGAAGCCGGGCCGACAAATAACTGGCATGACCCCCAGGATATGAAAAATACACTCCGCGGACTCTTCGACGGTTGCATGCGGGGCCGTACGATGTTCGTCATTCCCTACAGCATGGGCCCAGTCGGATCACCGATGTCACGCATCGGCGTCGAACTCACGGACTCGCCCTATGTCGTCGCCAACATGCGCATCATGACCCGTATCGGCAAACCCGTCCTCGATGCACTCGGACCTGATGGAGAATTCGTAACCGGTATTCATTCCGTCGGTTCCCCCCTCGCTCCGGGTGAGAAAGACGTGCCTTGGCCATGCAATCCGGACAACCGCTACATCGTCCACTTCCCCGAGGAACGCGCCATCTGGTCGTTCGGCAGTGGCTACGGCGGCAATGCCCTCTTGGGGAAAAAGTGCTTCGCCTTGCGCATCGCATCCTGCATCGCCCGTGACGAGGGCTGGATGGCTGAACATATGCTCATCCTGGGACTGACTTCACCCTCCGGGAAAAAACATTATGTCGCGGCCGCTTTTCCCAGCGCCTGCGGCAAAACGAATCTCGCCATGCTGGAACCCTCGCTGCCGGGATGGAAGGCCGAGTGTGTCGGCGATGACATTGCCTGGATGCGCATCGGCCCCGACGGCCGCCTCTACGCCATTAATCCCGAGGCCGGCTTCTTCGGCGTCGCCCCCGGAACATCCATGCAGTCCAACCCCAATGCCATGCGCACCCTCGCGCACAACTGCATTTTCACCAACGTCGCCCTCACGCCGAATGGCGACGTCTGGTGGGAAGGGCTCACGGAACAGCCGCCGCCACGCCTCATCAGCTGGCTCGGCGAGGACTGGACCCCGGCATCTGAAAAAACCGCCGCCCATCCCAACGCCCGTTACACAGCCCCGGCCGCACAGTGCCCCATCATTGACCCGGCATGGGAAAATCCCACCGGGGTGCCCATCTCCGCAATAATTTTCGGCGGCCGTCGCGCCAACCTTATCCCCCTGGTCCACGAGGCCTTCAATTGGCGCCACGGAACTTTTCTGGGCGCCGTCGCCTCGTCGGAAACAACAACCGCCGCCGCTGGCCACGTAGGCCGCCTCCGGCGTGACCCCATGGCAATGCTGCCCTTCTGCGGCTACAACATGGGCGACTATTTCGCCCACTGGCTTTCCATGGAAAAACGTACGAGCCCCGAGAAACTTCCCCGCATCTTCTATGTGAATTGGTTCCGCAAAGATCCTTCCGGGCGATGGTTATGGCCCGGTTTCGGCGAAAACATCCGCGTTCTCAAGTGGATTCTGGAACGTATCGATGGACACGCAGGCGCGCGTACTACACCCATCGGCTATGTGCCGCGGCCGCAGGACCTTGATCTTGAAGGCCTGGATATTGCCCCGGACGACATTGAACAACTCCTGGCGGTAGACCCTTCGGAATGGAAAACCGAAACCCAGGACATCCGCAGCCACCTGGAACGCTTCGGCGACCGGCTTCCCCCGGAGTTGACCGCCGAGCTCAACGCCCTCCTCGAACGCATCTCGCGCAAGAAGTCCGGCTGAACGTATTCTCAAATCGATTATGCAGCTCGACATTCCAGGATTCGGAACAATCGAATTGAAACACCTTGTATCCGACTTCAACGGTGTCCTGGCCGTCGATGGCTCCCTCCTGCCGGGTATCGCCGAACGCCTTACAAACCTCTCCACCCTGCTTGACGTGCACATCGTCAGCGCCGACACGTTCGGCACGGTTGAAGCGCAACTGCACGACCTGCCGTGCCGCCTGCATATTCTCGAGCCGGACAGCCAGGAAGTCGCCAAGCTCGAATACGTCCGCTCTCTCGGCAGCCCTGAAACTGTCGCCCTCGGGAACGGAGCAAATGACCGCCTCATGCTCAAAGAAGCCGGTCTGTCAATCGCAGTCCTCGCTGGCGAAGGCGCCCTTCCGGCAACCATCCTCTCCGCTGACATCGTTGTGCCGGACGCCCTTGCGGGACTCGACTTGCTGAGTCATCCCAAACGCATTGTCGCCACTCTCCGCAGATAAAGAGCGACCTGCTCACCGAAAAAAAAGCTCGCACCCGACAGCCCGCCGCTCGCATACTGGCGCGTATTTCAGTAGCGGAGACCCGTCGTATACGGTTCTCCGCTTCGAGAATCCGTCACGCCGGACCAGATCGCTTGGTGCCGGCGGGCACGGCCACCCCCGCAATAGACATCCCGGCGGGGGAATCAGCAAAAACCGGCCGAATCGCTGTACGAGGGATGGAAAGGATATGACAATGTATACAGCGTCGGATCTCAGAAAAGGTCTCAAAATCGAGGTCGACGGCGAACCCTATGAAATCGTCGAGTTCCAGTTCGTCAAACCCGGGAAAGGTCAAGCCCTGTACCGCTGCCGGATCAAGAACATGCTCACGGGAGCCACCCTCGACAAGACATTCCGTTCTGCAGACAAAATCGGCCAACCGGATCTCGAGGAACGCGACATGATCTATTCATACTCCGACGGCGACAACTTCGTTTTCATGGACGCCCAGACATACGAACAGGTTGAAGTCCCCTCGGAAATCCTCGGCGAGCGTCGTTTTTTCCTGGATGAAAATATCGAAGTCAAAGTGCTCTTCCACAATGGACACCCTATTGATGTCACCCTGCCATATTTCGTGGAAAAGGTCATCGCCCGCACCGAGCCAGGCGCCCGCGGTGACACGGCTACCAATGTCCTCAAGTCCGCCCAGTTGGAAAACGGCTACGAAATCCAAGTCCCCTTGTTCATCAATGAAGGCGACGTAGTCCGTATCGATACCCGTACCGGTAAGTACGCCGACCGTGTAAGCAAGGGCTGATGAGCCGTACTAGGTTGCACCACCGGAGTCCCTCACATCATGTCTGAGTACCAACCCGGCCGAAACTCCACGAAGATCTCGACCCCCTCCCTCGAGGTACTCGCCGTACGTGACCGGCTCCTGCAGACAATCCGGGAATATTTCAGACAAAACGATTTCTTGGAGGTCACCACCCCCTCACTCGTAGCCGCGCCGGCACCGGAGCCCCATATTCGCCCGGTCTCCTGCGGCGCGGCCTTCCTCCGCACATCCCCGGAACTGGAAATGAAGATTGTCCTGGCCTCCGGATGTAGGCGCATCTTCCAGATCGGGCCCTGCTTCCGCCGCGATGAACAGGGCCGCTTTCATCATCCGGAATTTACTATGCTCGAATGGTACCGCACATACGCCGATGACCGGGACCTGATCGCCGACGCGAGAATAATCCTGCAGCGGATCGCCCACTCGCTGCTGGAATCCAACCTGCTCTCTTGGCAGGGGATGCAGCTCGACCTCGGCGTGCCATGGGAGTGCCTCTCTGTACGGGAAGCATTTATCCAGGCTGCCGGCTGGGACCCCGTTGAACACTTTGACGAAGATCGTTTCAACACCGATCTGGTCGAACGCGTGGAACCATGGCTGCCGCACGATCGCCCGGTCCTGCTGAAAGATTACCCCGCCGCAGCCGGCGGCCTTGCACGTCTCGATCCCGACGACCCGCGTGTCGCCCGGCGTTGGGAATTGTATGTGGCCGGAATCGAACTCATCAACGCCTGCGCTGAACTCACTGATCCGGCTGAATACCAAGCCCGCTTCGACGCCGCCCACCGCCTCCATGATCAACGCGGATGGGAACCGATACCTGAAAACAGCGCCTTCCTCGAAGCCGCATCATACCTACCCCCCTGCGCGGGCGCCGCCCTCGGTATCGACAGATTGATGATGCTGCTAACTGACCGGCCTGATATCCACGATGTCTTGATTCCTTGACTACCGCAGCCGAAAACACTCACCCCAGGAGAGTGTCCACCTTCTGCAGCAGATCCTTCGGAGAAAAAGGCTTGTGCATGAACCCGACACGCCTGTGTCCCAGCAACAACCTCTTCACGCGATCGTCAGCATCAAACCCACTCATTATGACCACTGCTGCCTCTGGATGGCGGGAAGCGACCGATTCGAGCACGCGTTCCAGTGGAGGCCCGCCCATTGTCATGTCCAATATCAGGAGATCATAATCAAACGAGCCGTTGTCAACGCGTGCAAGCACCTCCTCATAATTCCCGACCTCCTCAACTTCCCACCCTTCAGAAGCAAACACTTTAGCAACCAGCCGCCGGATATGCTCCTCATCTTCCCCCACAAGCAGGCGACCAACGGGCGCAGCCGGGAGAACCTGCATCGTACCGTCCACATCCACACGGCCTTCCTGCTCCGGCGGAGCCTTCACCGGTTGTAACGGCAAAAACATACGTATCTCGCTGCCTTTGCCGGGGGCCGATTTTATCTCCAGCCATCCCCCGTGCTGGGCCACCATTCCCTGAACTACGGAGAGCCCCATCCCTCTCTTCCCGGCGCGACCGTGCGTCGTGAAAAACGGATCAAATATCTGGTCGATTATCTCTGGGGCCATCCCCACCCCTGTGTCGCCCACCGTCAAACACAAATACTCGCCCCCATGCCGCACCTGCCCGGCGGCGCTCTTGGCTTCCTTGACGAACAACGCCTCCGCACGCACCGTCAGCATGCCCCCTTGCGGCATTGCCTCTATAGCATTCCTCACCAGTTGGACAACCGCCTCCTGGAACTGAGAACGGTCTACCCATAACGGCGGCAAGTCGTGCGCCCACTCCTGGTGCAGCTCTATAGGCAGTCCCCGTCCCCGAAACGCCGACATTGCCACCCGAATCACCGAGGGCAACAAGGCATTCAAGTCAACCGGTTCGGGCATCAACAAAGACTTGCGGCCATATGCCTGAATCTGGGAGACAAGATGCGCACAATGTTCCACGCGTCCAAGGGCCGTCTGCAACCCGTCGGAAACAACGTGATTCGGACCCAAATGATCAAGCGCCAGCTCAATAAATCCCCGAATCGGCGTCAGGAGGTTATTGAACTCATGTGCAATTCCACTGGCCAGAGTTCCCGCTAACTGAAGCCGGCGCGATTCGGCCAATTCCTCCTGCATCTCATGCAGGCGGTCTGTATTCCGCACAACTCCCACCGCCTGAAATGGAGCCCCATTCACTACAGCAACCGGTACGGCCAGAATGTGTACCCAGCGCCTTGAACCATGTTTCGTGATCAGCCGCACATCCAAGTCAACTCTGTGCCCCTCCAGCAATCCGTCCCACGCCTCTCGGAAGGCTCTCCGGTCATCCGCGTATATCCACTGTTCGATGTTGTCCGGCTGAAGTTCCAATTCATCAGGGTCATAGTCAAGGATCTCTGCCGCAGGATCCGAACTCCACGAGATACGCGCACTGCCACGCTGAACTTTGAAGAATACGTCCCCGGCGCTCTCAGCAATCAGGCGGTAGTAATCCTGCTCACTGATAGCATGATATCGCGCATGTGAAACCCGCCAACTTCTCACCAATAGTCCACAACCTAGCAATAACATGAATATGCCCGCCGAAAACATGAACGTCGCACTCATCAATCCTGCCAGCCCCTCTTCGACCTACGCGGTCTCTACGCCGCCGGATATCAATAAAATATCCCCCCATCCTCTACATATCACCCCCACCCAACACACACGAACCAACTTTCCGTCACTACGTCTCGCCTGAGCTTCGGTAACCCATTATCACAATCAAGTATATAACAAATATACTCGATTAAATCGCTTCGACAACCGGGACACAACTCGATAGTCTCAATAATTACACCCCAAAAGACCTTTTGTCCAAACCCCTGCAACGCCGGAACCCTCCGCCTCATATTGGGCAGCCTGTCGTGTGCGTTAAGAAAGCGGTCCCCGAATTATACTTTACAACTTCCAGGGCACCTGACCAATGCTTAACTTGCAGAAAAACCCCGTCTTTCACTAGAAAAATGGACGCGTCAACCCTTTCAACCATTGCCAGTTCCCCCCAACTGTGCTAGCATTCAGCCTATACTGATTGTTCTTGTCCACCTGGATCTTGGCGGCACGCTGCACTTGCGAGAGGGCGAACCGCCGAACGAAATCCCAGGAAATGTAACTCTTTGATTATGAATAAGAAAAAGAAAAAAGCATCGGGAAGCCAAGGTGCCCGTTACGACGCCAAGACAATCACGGTGCTCGGCGGTATTGAAGCTGTCCGCAAGCGGCCCGCCATGTATATTGGCGACACCGGCGTGCGGGGACTGCATCATCTCGTCTACGAAGTGGTCGATAACAGCATCGACGAAGCTTTGGCCGGCTTCTGCTCCCGTATCGACGTGACAGTGAGTCTCGAAGGGTCCATCAGCGTAAACGACAACGGCCGTGGCATTCCCGTTGATATTCACGCCACCGAAAAAAAGCCCGCCGTCGAGGTAGTGCTCACCACCCTGCACGCCGGAGGAAAGTTCGACCATACCAGTTACAAGGTCTCCGGCGGACTCCACGGAGTCGGCGTCTCCTGCGTCAACGCACTCAGCCAGTGGTTGGAGGTAGAGGTACGCCGCGAGGGACGCGTCTATCACCAACGTTATGAGTACGGCAAGCCCGTCAGCTCACTTGAAGCGATCGGTAAGACCCGCAGTACCGGTACGAAAATTACGTTCCTGCCCGATCCCGACATATTCCAGGTCACCGAGTTCAACTGGGATATTCTTGCGGCCCGCCTGCGCGAACTGGCCTTCCTGAATCGTGGCATCGAAATACACCTCACCCAGGAAGAGCCTCCACGTGAAGAAGTATACAAGTATAAAGGTGGTATTCGGGAATTCGTTGAACATCTCAATCGCAACAAGAATCCACTCCATCCGCGGGTGATCTATTTCGAAAAGGAAAAGGACAACGTCCAGGTGGAAATCGCCCTGCAATATTGCGATTCGTACTCCGAAAACATTTTCTCATTCGCAAACAACATCAACACCATAGAAGGAGGTACCCACCTCAGCGGATTCCGCTCGGCTCTGACCCGGACCATGAACTCCTACGCCCGAAACAACGGGCTTCTCAAGAACGAAAAAACAAGCATGTCAGGAGAAGATATCCGGGAAGGCCTGACAGCCGTAATAAGCGTCAAGGTGCCGGACCCCCAATTCGAGGGCCAAACGAAAACCAAACTGGGTAACAGCGAAATACAGGGCCTGGTCGAATCCATCGTCAATGAGGAATTGGGAGCATATCTCGAGGAACATCCTTCCGTTGCCCGTCGCATAATCGAAAAGGCCGTCCTCGCCGCTCGCGCCCGTGAGGCCGCCAGAAAAGCGCGCGATCTAACCCGCCGCAAAGGCGCGCTCGATAGCGGTAGCCTTCCCGGCAAACTCGCTGACTGCAGCGAACGTGATCCAAGCCTGACCGAATTGTTTATCGTAGAAGGGGACAGTGCTGGCGGCTCGGCGAAACAAGGCCGCGATCGCAGGTTCCAGGCCGTTCTGCCGATGCGCGGCAAGGTGCTCAATGTCGAAAAAGCCCGCCTCGATAAAATCCTCAACAACCAGGAAATCCGCACCATGATAACCGCCATTGGAACCGGCATCGGCACCGAGGATTTCGATATCAACAAGGCCCGCTACCACCGTATCATCATTATGACTGACGCCGATGTGGACGGATCCCATATCCGCACCCTCCTGCTCACCTTCTTCTACCGGCAAATGCGCGCGCTTCTGGAACGAGGCTATGTCTACATCGCTCAGCCCCCTCTCTATCGCGTACGGCGCCGTAAGCGCGAAGAATACGTACAGAGCGACCTGCAGCTCACCAAAATTCTGCTCGAACTCGGCGTGGAAGATGTGTCTATTGTGGACGGCCGTGGACATGAACTGTTCACCGCGAAAAAGCTTCTCACACTACTTGAGGTCCTCACTCAAATTGAGGACGTTGAACACCATCTCGCCAGAAAGGGCATTGAACTGACGGAATATCTAAATAATCGGGACTCCGAGACCGGCCGTTTCCCTCAATATCGCGTGTGGATCAACAAAGATGCAGAACATCGAGAGTTTCACTACGCCCGGGATGACGCCGAATTGCGCCGCCTGAGAGAAAAGACAGAAAAAAGATTGGGGAGACAACTTGATATCTTCGACGGCACCCTCCCTGTTCCTGGCGAAAACGGCCGCCCGGCGTTTCAGTGGGTAGAGATATATTCGGCCGGCGTGCTCTACAAACAGATTTCGGCCCTCGAAAAGCTGGGCCTGAACTACACCGACCTGCTGCCCCATAAGAAGCCCTTGTTTTATCTCAGGAACGCTTCAAAGGAAAAGGAACCCATCCATTCCCTCAAGCAGCTCCTGGACGCTGTTCGGGAAGCCGGACGCCGCAGCGTCAGTATCCAGCGCTATAAAGGACTCGGTGAAATGAATCCCGAACAACTTTGGGAAACAACCATGAATCCCGAAAAACGGAAGCTCCTACAGGTCGTCCTCGAAGACGCCGCCCGCGCGGATGACATTTTCCATACCCTGATGGGCGACGACGTCGCCGCCCGCCGGACATTCATTGAAGACAACGCCTTGAACGTCAGGAACCTCGACATCTAAGGATCCCTCAGAATGTATACGCGCAACGAAAGCCTTGACTTCATCAACGTCGAAGAAGAAATGCAGCGCGCCTATATCGATTACTCGATGAGTGTCATTGTCGGCCGCGCCTTGCCCGACGCCCGCGACGGGTTGAAACCCGGTAACCGGCGAATACTGTTCGCCATGCACGAACGCGGCTGGACCCACAACAAGGCCTACGTGAAATGCGCCAAAGTCGTAGGTGAAGTCATAGGCAACTACCACCCCCATGGCGATGCCGCCGTATACGACACCCTCGTGCGTATGGCCCAGGACTTCTCCATGCGCTACCCGCTCATCGAAGGGCAAGGAAACTTCGGCAGCATCGACGGTGATCCCCCCGCCGCATACCGATATACCGAATGCCGCCTCCACCGCCAGGCAGAAGAAATGCTTGCGGATATTGAGAAGCAAACCGTCGAAATGCGCCCCAATTTCGACGAATCACGGCAGGAACCCGTCGTTCTGCCATCTCGCCTGCCTAACCTTCTGGCAAATGGCAGCACTGGCATCGCCGTGGGCATGGCCACTAATATCCCTCCCCACAATCTCGGAGAATTGATAGCCGGTATCGTGCACCTGATAGATAATCCGCAGGCTACTCCCGAGGATCTCCAGCAGTTCGTCAAAGGCCCCGACTTCCCGACAGGTGGTATAGTCTGCGGAATTTCTCCCATAAACAGCATGTACCGAACAGGGCGTGGATTGATCAAGGTCCGCGGACGCGCCTCCGTTGAAGAAGGATCCCACGGTAAAGAAAGTATCGTCATCACTGAAATACCATATACCGTCAACAAAGCTTCCCTGATTGAAAAAATAGCCGGTCTCGTACAGGACAAAAAACTGGAAGGTATCTCCGATATCCGCGACGAATCCGACAAGGATGGCATGCGCATCGTCATTGACCTGAAACGTGGCGTCATACCCAAAGTCATCCTGAATAATCTCTACAAACATACCCCCCTGGAAACGACCTTCGGCGCCATCCTGCTCGCTCTCGATCACGGCCGGCCACGCGTGATGAATCTCAAGCAACTCATGCAGTGTTTCATCGACCACCGCTTCGAGGTGCTTACACGACGGGCACGCTTCGATTTGGAAAAAGCTGAAGCCCGAGCTCACATTCTCGAAGGCTTCAAAATCGCACTCGATAACCTCGACGCCGTGGTCAAGGTTATCAAGGAATCATCCGACCGCGATGCAGCCCGTCTCCGGCTGATGAAGAAATTTGGCCTCACGGAAATACAATCCAATGCGATTCTGGATATGCGCCTCTATCAGCTCACGGGACTCGAGCGTGATAAAATCGAAGAAGAGTACCTTGCAGTGATAAAACAGATCAACTACCTGAAAGATCTCCTCGGTAACGAGAAGAAGATGTTCGCCCTCCTCAAAGAGGACCTCCAGGATATCGGCGCAAAGTATTCCGATCAACGGCGGACTGATATCATTGCCGATGAAAGCGAAATCAATATCGAAGATCTTATCGCCGATACCGGCTGTGTCATTACCGTTACACACAGCGGCTATATCAAACGTGTCCCGGTCAGCACATACCGCGAACAGCGGCGTGGCGGACGTGGCATTCTCGGTATGCAAACCAAGGAAACCGATTATGTAGAACACGTTTTCACAGCATCCACGCACGACTACATTCTTTTCATCACCGAAAGGGGGCGGCTGCACTGGGAAAAAGTCTATGAAATACCCGAAGTCGGACGCACTGCTCGCGGCAAAGCTATCGTCAACCTCCTCGCCCTCGGCTCCGATGAAAAGATCGCCGCAATGATTCGTGTGCGGTCACTAGAGGAAGACCGCTATCTCGTGATGGCGACCGAACGCGGAATCGTCAAAAAAACTCACCTTTCAGCCTTCAAGAAACCAAGGAGCGGCGGTATCGTCGCCATCGCCGTAGACCAGCAGGATAGACTCGTCGGGGTACGTATGACCAGCGGGAATGACGACCTGATGCTTGTCACCCGCAAGGGAATGAGTATTCGATTCTCCGAGAAAGAACTACGCAATCAAGGACGCGCCACCCGCGGCGTGCGCGGTATCCGGCTTGCCTCGGACGATCGCGTCGAAAGCATCGAAGTAGTCGATGATTCGGCCACGCTTCTCGTAGCCACGGAAAATGGTTACGGTAAACGCACCATGTTTTCAGAATACCCTTCCCAAAAACGCGGCGGCAAAGGCGTTATTACCATACGCACCACGCAAAGAAATGGTAACGTCATCGGCGCACACTCCGTCCGTGAAAATGATGCTATTATGCTTATTACTCAAGCCGGCGTTATGATTCGAATGCCGGTAGCCGATATCCGTACGATCCGAAGAAATACACAGGGGGTCCGCCTGATCAATCTCAAGGAAGGAGACCGTCTCGTCTCGGCCACCACCGTGGAGCCGCAAGACGATACGGAAAATGAAGGCGATCCCACCTGAATCTTCACCCGCTCGGGCAAGCCCCGGCGTCATGTCATCTCAACCACAAGAAAAAACCTCAGGCTCCCTTAAGCCTCTTGCTTCGGCTCTCCGGAATCGCCACCTTCAGAGGGGTGTTGACGTGTCCTGATACGAATAGGAGCTTCATCACCGGGACTTGTCTCCTGCGACCGCAACGTTGAAACATGTGCAGGAGACTCATCCACCGTGCTTACAATTTCACGCAGAATCGTGCTGTACCCCTTCCCCTTGGCCATCTCCTCTTCCATCTCCTGTAACACTGTATCCGGTACGCGCGCCTGCTCCTGTTCAAAGATCATCGTCACCGACCCAATGCGTATTCGGTCTCCCGGCGTCAGCTTTACCATGTCAATGCGTTCGCCGTTCACATAGGTTCCGTTCTTCGACTTCAAATCCTTAATGTAGAACTCACCGTCCCAAAATCTTATACCGCAATGAATCCGGGATGCTTTCTCGTCAAGGATTACCACATCGGCCTCCGGACTGCGTCCGATCGTAATCGGACGTTCGCCCAGTTCGAACTCCATCTGGGTACCGTCAGCCTTTGTATAGCGCAACCGCATTTTTCACCCGCCTCGACCAAGGTCAATATTATGCCCTTTAAATCCCTTCGCGCAAGCCCCTTACAGGCTCATTTTGAAACCTCTTTGGCCCATCCCCGGGGAACCCCATCCGCTCTCCAGCAGGGCCCGAAAATACTCGATGCTCTTCTTGAGCCCTTCCTCCAGGGGTGTTCGTGGCTCCCAATGCAGTTTTTTGCGTGCCTTCTCAATATTCGGCTGCCGCACCTTTGGATCATCCACAGGTAAGGGCTTGTGTACAATCTCTGAGTCGCCGCCGCATAACCTGCGGATCTCTTGGGCAAACTCGAGCACGGTCATCTCCTTGGGATTGCCAATGTTCACCGGATCGAATTCATCACTTTGCGCCAGTGCAAAAATGCCCTCGATCAAATCGGTCACATAACAAAAACTGCGCGTCTGACTCCCATCGCCAAAAACCGTCAACGGCTCCCCTCTCAACGCCTGAACTATGAAAGTCGGAACCACGCGTCCGTCGTCAGGACGCATCCGCGGCCCGTAGGTGTTGAAAATTCTTACAATTCGTGTCGAGACGCCATGATACCGATGATAAGCCATGGTCAATGCCTCGGCAAAACGCTTCGCCTCGTCATATACCCCACGTGGACCAATCGGATTGACGTTGCCCCAGTACGACTCCGGCTGTGGATGAACCTGTGGGTCCCCATAGACTTCCGATGTCGAAGCCAGTACGAACACCGCCCCCTTGGAACGAGCCAATCCCAACGCCTTGTGAGTTCCCAAAGCTCCAACCTTGAGTGTCTGTATTGGATATTCCAAATAATCAACCGGACTTGCCGGTGAAGCAAAATGAAATATGAAATCCACCCGGCCGGGCAGATAAATGTACTGCGTCACATCGTGCTTGATGAATCTGAAAGTGTCCCGCCCGGCCAAATGCTCAATGTTTGCCACGTTTCCGGTCAGGAGATTGTCGAGACATAACACCCGGAACCCTCTGTCTAGTAGCAAATCGCATAAATGTGATCCCAAAAAACCGGCGCCACCCGTCACTACCGCAACCGGACTACTCTTGTCTGTGCTCATCTGATCACCCATCTCTCAATATCTGACAGCATCCGCCCGAACCAGTAACCTACACGTCCACAGCAAAGCCGGCAAGTTCTATCCGGTCGGCCGCCTGCTTCTCGAACTCTGCCGTCTGCACCGCAAATTGCCCTCCGCCGTACTTAGCCGCCGTCGCAGCCCGCATTCCTAAAATTATGCCACGAGGAGGGGTATGTTATGACTCGCAAAGACATTCACGATGAAAACAATCTCAATCATTTCTCTGGCAGCCGTTATCCTTGCCGCAGAATGCCGTCAAGGATTACCGACCGACGCTTGGCCGGCCGAATCTTGGTCTTCGGCGGAAATCCTGACCCATCTCGACACCGATTTCCAAAACAATGTAAGTGGTGCGGCCTGGAATCCCACAACAAGAACCTTTTGGGTATGCCGCAACGGAGGCCCTTCGGCTTTCTGGGCCCTCACCGAAGATGGCTCCAACAGCCTCATGATCGCGACCAACGCTGCTGGGGTTCAGGCCAAATATGATCTGGGTAGCGGTGACTTCGAGGGCATATGCCAAGCCGACTATTCCGAGGAAGTTGTCTACCTACTTGCCGAAAGCTCGGAAGAAATACGAGAATATGATATCTCAAACTACGGCAGCCCAATTCTTAATAGGCGGTGGGATATCAGCGCCTATATCCCAACCAGCGGAGCATACGGCCCGGAAGGCATCACCTTCGTCCCCGACGAGTGGCTGTCAAATGAACATTTTGTTGACCGCCATGGTCAACCATACACAAGTACAAACGGCATGCATGGACTCATGTTCGTCGCCCACCAAAACGGCGGCCGCATCTATGTATTCGATTTGAATCGCAGCAACGGCATCTGTCAATTTGTCGGTGCTTACAAGACATCCAGAAGTGAAAGTTCCGGACTGGAATTCGACCGCTCCTCAGGCTTACTCTATGTATGGCACAACATCGGCCCGAATTATCTTGAAGTCACAGAACTCTCTTCATACCAGGACGGCTCGGAACAACGCCTTACGCCCCTGGCGGAATTCTACGGGCCTAAGAGTGGTAATCTGGAGGGCATTGCCCTCACGCCAGCTGCGACAACCGACAATTGGTGTCTTATCGTAGATGATGATAATCAGGATGGAGCAGCCCTCATGTGGTTCAAACAATTTGAACACACCAACGATTTCGACGGAGATCGAATATCGGACCAATGGGAACTAACCTACCTGTCGAGCACCACTGTATCTGACGGCTCCGCTGACAACGACGGCGACGGCTTTTCGGATTTCGAAGAGTATCTCGCAGGCACTGTCCCGACAAATCCCGCTTCACTCCTTAGCTGTAGCGCCCGTGTCATCAGCCAACAATCACTTGTCATACTTGAATGGCAGAGTACATCCAACAAGTCGTACTGTCTGCTTTCTTCCACCAGCCTCCTTTCGCCGTTTGCCGTCATTACCAACGGGATTCCCGCCACCCCACCCACGAATACATTCACAAACTCAATCGCTGGAACCGACGCCGCATACTACCGGGTCCGGCTTGACTTCTGACTTCGAGCGCTTTTCCCCAGCCCCGCTGGCAGCCGGGCACACCCTGTTGCTATATGGATTCTTGGAAAAACTGCACCGCCGGTTTGTCCGCCATTCATCGGACAGAACGCGCATTCAAACGCCACACGGCTCCCGTCTGACAGATGGAAACAGAACCTTCCCCATCACCATCAGGATTCGTCGGGACGTACAATGCGCGGATACAACTTGCTGATAAATCCTCTTATCTCCGCATAGTGGGCTTCCCCCTGCTTCTCATCACGCGCACCCGATACTGAAATATATGCCCACCTATGCGCACGATTATGAAAAACACGGTCATATCCCATCCAAAACATGCGCTCGAGGTGATATGGTGTCTCACGCCCTTTGCCGACAAACCAATAGGCATAATAGCCGGCCGTTGTGACCGGCTTCCCCGAGGTTGGATCTCGCCCGTGCTGCAGTAGGTCCAGTACCATCACCTTTAATGGCTTCCTTTCCGCAAAAGGCACTCTGACAACCTTGCTCCGCACGATCTCACGACCTTGCCCTACGAGACATATCTGGGGGCGGTGTATGCTCGCCCGCTCCTTACCACTCAAGACGATCGATACCACTACCGAACGCATAGTGTTCGTTGACACATATCGCTTTTTCAGAATGATCGTATCTGCCGGCAAAAGCGACTTCTCTGTATACGACATGCTGTCCAGCTTGCCGCCGCATACCGGACACCTGTCCATGTTCGTAAGCTGGTCAGCGTAGAATACACGTTGGCATGCCGGGTTCTGACAGTAGCGTACTTCCGCACCAATCCACCCGCCAACACGGTCCGGGAGTTCAACCCTTATCCCTGCCTGATCAGTCAGATTGACATCCACCGTCATGGCCAACGCAAGGGAAGTCAACGCCATCAGACCGATCACGACGAAGTATGGCTGGAAATCATGCTTTTCCACCGCAGCCACGCCTTTCTGTAATCAACGTTCAGCAACTGCCCCAAAGCCACCATCAACCCGATCGCCACCGAGAAGACTACGTAGCCTGAATAATCATGATATATGCCCAAGGCCGGCTTCTCTCCGAATGCCTCAGCTACAAGTGCCACGGAGGTGATACGGGCAATATTCCCGATTATCGCTAAGGGTATTGATGAAAGAAAGAGTATCCATTTTTTCAACAAGGTCCGCTGAGTCAGATAGGCATATACCGCCGTCAGTGCCGTCATCGCCAGAAGCGAACGCAGCCCGCTGCAAGGATCGGCAACATCAAAACTGAAACCGCCACCCGCCATCGAATAAATCGCCGATCCGGATCTCTGTGCGGCTATTCCCAGCCCGTTCAAAAGTGCGGTCGCCACGATCGTGACGAAGATGCGCAAAGGAAATGTGAGACTGTCGAGGAAATTCAATGGGATGCAAAAAATCAAATAGGCACAAGGGAAAAACAATATTTTTGCAACGTCACGTCCGAAAAGATAGAAGGGCACCCCCCAAAGGAGTCCGATCAATGCCAGCAACGAAAGTCTCGTCTGTTGGGACTTCGCACCCAACCAGTGAAGTAGAAGAGACCCGATGACCACGGCCAGGCCCAAGCGGCTCACCTCCTTCGGAGCCGCCATTAACTCGCGACGCCGATGCCAGATAATACCAAGGCTTACCAGTGGTACCACCCAGCCGTGCGAAAAATCACCGCCACTCTCATACCAGCGACGCGCCATCCACAAGATTGCCGAGCGGCCGAATGCGTGAATGTCGGTGGTATTCCCCTGAAGATTGAAAATGACATACCCCATCGCGACTATGACCGAAACCAGGCCGATCCGAATCAGATCGGTCCGCTCCAAAGCGGCCAGTCGCCATTTCTCGCTCCATATGCGCGTTTCCATGCCTTCCCTCATCACAAATCCCACCTCGCCCGCAAACTATAGTGCCTCCCCCCACACCCCGTCAAATCCACCCGAGTTGCCAAATTCACTCAAGGTGCTCTTCCAAGAACTCCGGCAAGTCATCCACGCTGTAAAGATGATAATCCGCCTGTGTAGAAACAGATTCCTCTGCTATCCGTACGGTTCGACAGCCGGCTCTGCGTCCGGCTTCGATGTCACGCTCGGAATCTCCGACCATCCAAGAACGACCAAGATCCAATCTGTGACGCGCCGCCGCCTCCAGCAACATGCCAGGTTCGGGTTTCCGGCACTCGCAATCGTCGAAATCATGAGGACAATAAAGAATGTCTGTAATCCGAAGCCCCCGCGCTTCAACTTCTTCCAAAAGACGACGGTGAATTTCCTCCAGCGTCTCTTCAGTCAGCCGGCCTAATGCCACCCCACGCTGATTGGTCACAATGACGGCCTCATAACCATGCCGATTGACGACGGCCAGTGCTTCCAGAAATTTCGGAATTATCTCAAAATCCTCCACGCGTTCTACATAGCCGGGCCCCGGCGACCGGTTGACTATGCCGTCGCGATCAAAAAAAACGCACGGCTTCTGGACCTTCGCCACGTGAATGTCTACTACCTTTGACATGCCTCGTTTCATTGGTTTAATGCAACGGGGACCTTTCCCACTTGGTGGACGATATAGAAGGCCAAAAACAGCCCCGCCGCCCCCGTCCCGCAATTCAAGCATCTCTTCTAGTAAGCACCGTGTCCTGATAGCACCGCCCTAAGGGTACGTACCAGTATCACAATATCGAGCCACAAAGACCAATTCCTCACGTAATACGAGTCCCAGCGTGACATACCTTCTGTGCCACTGTCGCTACGCCCGGAGACCTGCCACAAGCCCGTTATTCCGGGACGCACCCTATCCCGCAGCCTTCGGACCCTCTCCGGTAACCGTTCGTAGTGGTACTGCGGCAACGGCCGTGGACCCACAAGAGACATCTCTCCCTTCAACACATTGACGAGTTGCGGCAATTCGTCCAGTGAAGTCTTGCGGAGGAAGGATCCGGTTCTCGTAATTCGCGGGTCATCGCGCAACTTGAAGTTTGAACTCCACTCCAATTCCAGATTGGGATCCGAAGAAATCTTTTCCTGAAGAATGCGTTCTGCATCCGGCATCATTGTGCGGAATTTCCACGTTCGGAAGGTGCGCCCTCCAAGGCCCACGCGGTCCTGCGAGAAAAATGGACTATGCCTGTCCTCCAGCCATATCGCGAGGGATATCAGGAGCCCAAGAACCCCCCAAAGAGGGAAAGTCACAATAGTGAAGATCATATCAAAAGCCCGCTTCACGAAGCGCGCCACGGGATCCAAAAGATTGCTCATCAGTTCAAGGCCAAGTACTCCCATGAAATCCCGCGGGGTGACCCACAGCGAAGGCGCCTCAAAAAGGTCCGGAATGATAATCACCCGCCGGTATACCGCTAGAGGGCCGTCCAGCATGCTGATCAACCTCTCCCGTGACAAGCTCCGTGCCGCTACAACTGCCACCGGAGCAGAATCAGTATTCTCGTCCAGCGTGCCCAGCAAAGGAATGTCAAAGGGGCCATTCTCAGTCGCACCATCACTGAATATTCCTATCGGATGATACCCCAAGCCCCCCTCCTGACGCATTGCCCCTATGACATGCTCCAAAGTCTCTTCCCCTCCATATATCACAACCGGGACCCCCCATTGCCCGCGTGCCAGCATCGTCCGCTTCAACCAAAGACGCAATATGGGAACCAATAGCAGACTCAGGCCGTATGCCGTAGTCAAACTAATCCGGCTCGTTTCGGCCCCTGTCTTACCCAGAAACAAAATGACCACGGCCCCACCAAACAAAGCCGATAGCAGCAACACTAGACGGCGTAAATGCTCTACCGGCCCCAAACCCCAGTCCGGCAACATCCGCACCGCTGCCGCACCAAGCCACCAAGCCGGAATCATGATCCAACTCCAACCCGGAATCAT
>JAOZMZ010000020.1 GCA_029934055.1 Kiritimatiellia bacterium | reverse complement strand
TCTCCGGACCGGACGGCCGAGTGTACACGGACCCGATCGGGGATACACGGTTGAAGTCCTATGATTTGGTTTCCGTAAGTGCCCGGCATCCGGCGTCCAACGCCCTTCGTTTCAGGATTCACACGGCGGCGGCCGCAGAGCGTGCGCCTCGGGAAGGGGCCGCCTTCCGGATTTTTATGGACATTGATCGGAATGCTGAGACCGGAGATCAGTTTGTAGCCGGCACGGGAATAGATCTTTATCTATTGCTTGTTCGGCGGCATGGCCGTTGGGAGGCAACCGCCGCGCGACGTTCTGTGGCATGCGGCGACTACACATTTTCATTTCCACGCACCAAGGTGGCCGGAGACGAAGTGATAATTGAGATCCAAAGCTTGTCATTCAAGAAGATGAATAGCATGGCGTTTTTCGTTGAGTCCTGTTCCCAGAACGAGCGTCTTTCCGACCGCCTTCCGAATGAAGGTTTTTTCGTATGGAATGCGGGTGAGCGGCGTAGGACGAAATGAAACCTGATGTGAGAAATAAACCGCCGCCGTTGCCGGGCCGGCAGCCGCCGGCTCCGCCGCGGAAAGATGCTGCGGCCGCCGAGGTCAGTCGCGACCGTCTTCATGATTTGCTGCGTTCGATGGGACGGGCGCTCAGCAATGTCTCTTTATACGGCGCGGAACATCGCTTGACGGTGCAGGCGCGTACGGAGGCGTTTGGGCTCTTGGGGGAGATTTTGGCAGGCAAGGATCGGATCAATTTCAGTACTGCGGAGGATGCCCTCTTGGTGGATGGGGAACCGGCCGAGATGCGCAATCCGTTTATTGCGATTCTCTTGGACCGCATGTCACGTCTCCGAGTAGCCGGTTTTACCTTGTTGAAAGGTATGTCACGAGAAGAGTTCGATAAGCTTATGGAGGCCTTGGGGGCGGCGGCGGTTGAGGAAGACAAGGAAGGGCTTCCGCCAGAATTGGAGCATCTTGAGGCGGAACGGATAAAGTATGAGCGTATAAGCGAGAGCCAGGCGGTTGTAGACAAGGAAGAGGCGGAAAAAAGTGAAACGGCGGGGAATGTCGCCGCATACGTCGAACAGATCCTAGCCTTTTTGAAGGGTGAGCCCGGGGCTTCTTTGGAAGGTGCGGCACGGGCCATGCATGAGATCGGTCCCGATCCCCAGCAACTTGCGGAGCTTATTTTGGAGGCCGCCGCGGTGCGCCAGCGTTCACCGGAATTGGGGAGCGGCGAATCGTTGGCAGATATCGTTGTTGGAGCCTTGCGGCGTACTTTTGATGGGTTGCTGCGTCAGCCGTCGGCGCGCACCCAGAAGGGGCGCCGCAACATTCGTAAGACATTACTGCTACTTGAAAAGGTCGTCCTTGACAAGCTGCGCGCCGTGGAGGGGGGACTTTCGGAAGAGGACGAAAAGAAGATAAGCGA
This sequence comes from Kiritimatiellia bacterium, assembly GCA_029934055.1. Taxonomy (GTDB): domain Bacteria; phylum Verrucomicrobiota; class Kiritimatiellia; order B70-G9; family B70-G9; genus JAOZMZ01. Next base: position 28,841 of record JAOZMZ010000020.1, on the reverse strand, counting down.
TGCTGTAGCCGAACTGGTTGGCGAACTGGATATCGATACTTTGGCCACTGAATACATCAAGAAGCGGCATGCTCTTGAGAAGGCCGAGGACCGTATAATGCGGTATATCCGCCATCGGGATCCGGAAGAGATCATATCGGATCCTCTCGGTGAGAAGCTGGCCGCCGGCGGTTTGGCTCCGGACGGCTGGCGGGAACTGGTAGTCAAAAGCCAGATGGCGGGTGGGGATGGTGAAAGCGGCGGGCTGAAGATTCCTGGGGGAATAGGCGCTCTGGCTGCCTTGTTGGAGGAGCTTGATCAACTGATGAATTCTCCCCGCCCCGCCCCCGATTCGCTGAGGCAGAGGCTTGACCAGATCGATGAGGCTCTCGACACGCAGGGGATTGTGACGGCTGGCAAGATCAAGGAGTTGAACAAGGCCATAGCCGAGGAGGGACAGTTGCTGCTCGGGGTAGAGGAGGCGGAGCGTCAGCAGTTGCATCTTTCCCGTGCGCGTATGTTGGCTTTGTTGGCGGAGATCGTTCAGGAATTGGCGCAGTCGCTTTCTGCGATAAATTGTGCAATCGGTATGATTCTTGCCGGACACCTGGGGGACATCAATTCAGACCAGAGGGAAGTTCTGGAGGTGGCTAATCGTTGTGGTGAACGCCTCGACAGCTTGCTCGACCGTTTGATTGAAATTGCAGGTCTGCCGGAAGGCCTGGAACCGGAAAAAGACAAACTTTACTCATCATTACGCCCGCCGCCGCCCGGCGGCTGACCGTCAAACGGACGTCCGGGCGTCCTGCAGTGAGCGGAGAGGTATAAGATTGGCACCCCCAAGGGGAATCGAACCCCTGTTTCCGGGATGAGAACCCGGCGTCCTAGGCCGCTAGACGATGGGGGCGTCGGGCGCCTTAATATCCTCATGAATACGATTATTGCAAGGGCGAAAATGCGTGGCGGCGGCTTTATTTTGACACGGCGGCAAGCATAATAGAAAATATGCTCCGACGCATTGAGAGATTGAGAGTTGAAAAACGTTTCCATAATCTCGCATCCACTGGTTCAACATCATCTGTTGAAACTGCGCGACAGGACCACTGCCCCGCCGGAATTTCGGAGCTTGATTCGTCGGCTCTCGGTGCTTCTTTGCTACGAGGCGACCCGTGATCTGCGCACCAGGCCTGCACAGGTAGAAACGCCTCTAGAGGCGTGTTCCGGAGAGGAGCTGAGCCAGCGCGTGGGCTTGGTCCCTATTTTGCGCGCCGGCTTGGGCATGGTTGACCCTATTCTGGATTTGCTCCCTGATGCCGAGGTGTGGCACTTGGGCTTCTATCGAGATGAGAAAACCCTTGAGCCGGTGGAATATTATCAGAAACTGCCGGCCGGGAATCCCGTAGACGTAGCCTTGGTGCTGGATCCTATGCTTGCTACGGGGGGGTCTTTGCTTGCGGCGCTGGAGGCGCTCCACCGCTGGGGAGTGTCAAAGATCAGTATTCTTGCCGTCATTGCCGCTCCGGAAGGCATCAAGCGGATCAGCGGGGTCCATCCCGAAACGCGGATATTTGTCTGTGCCATTGATGATCGTCTGAACGATGACGCCTATATCCTTCCAGGACTGGGCGATGCCGGTGATCGTATTTTCAATGCCCGTCCGGCCTGAACGGGGCGGTAGAGCATTGATAGGGGCGCTAGCAGTTTAGAGGGGGTAACGCAATCCTCCGAGGACGGAAGCGTTCATCGTTTCTTGGTCTGCCACTGGTATCTTTCACATGTGCTTGGGCAGATTCGGTACATTGATCGGAAGCGCCGAGGCTTAGGGTTGGGGAGTGTTCCACATGCGGAAAGCGCTCAGGATGAAGACGGCAATGCCCAAGTAACAGTAGACCTGGAAATAGAGAGGCATGTGCTGGCGGAAAGTGTGTGCGAACCATATCCAACCCCAGCGATAGACGAAAACATACGCGATTAGAAGTCCCGAACGTGTTGCGCGCAGTACAAGGCAAAGGATCAGGAATGCCAGTAAAACCAGCGGTTCTGCCGCTGGTATCTCCAGCTGGGTTTGCTGCAGCAAGTCGAAGAATTCTCTCATGGCACCCTCCTGGACTGGCTGAGTATACAGCGGACGACGCCTGCCGGCAATCCTGGAGGGCCGTCAAAATACGGGCCGTACAGCATACTGGTGCCCGGGGTGGGACTCGAACCCACACGGGATGTTTATCCCAACGGATTTTAAGTCCGTTGCGTCTGCCGTTCCGCCACCCGGGCTCCATCCTGTGGGAGGCAATTTTTCAGCGTCCAGATTACCTGTTTGTTCCCAGGAAAGGAAGATTTCCCTTCCCGCGGCGAAGATGGGAGGCGGGATGCCGTTTTTGCCGTTCGGTGTCTATTTTGGGGTGCCTCACGGGAGATGGGCAAGCCTCAAGAGGGGAATCGGGGGAATTGCCCGGGATTTGAACGCAACCGTGTGGATATTGTCCCAATTCTTGCAGATTACAGTCACAGGTGGTAAGTAAGTGGCGATTTTGGCATAGGCGCGAGAGTCGGAGCGAAGATTCGCACTTTGGTTTGGCAATAGGGGCGGTTTGTGGCGATGAGGTGTAGGCAGGTACGCAATATTGTGGGGCGACAGCCGGAGGCGTCCTGGCCGGAGGGTATTCGTCGCCACCTCGAAAGGTGTGAGGCCTGCCAGCGATTTTGGCGGCGTACCAAAGAAGTAGTGCTGCTGATGGGGCTCAAGCGTTATGAACAACCGTCAGAGATGGTGCTCAGGCGCATGCGTATTTCCATCCACCGGAGATTGGTCGAATACGAGCACACGTGCCTGGAAGAGCAACGTGACGGACTGACGCTGGCAGTGTTTCTGCGGTATGCGGCGGCAGCCGCCGCACTGGCGCTCTTGGTCTCACGCATTGTCAATCCCGGGCTCCCTCGACTAAGCACCTCATTGCCGGAACATTTTCGGGTGATAGCGAGCGAGGAAGCTTTTCGAGCGGCGGCTACCAATGACCAGTTTGGATACGGGAGGGGGCTGATACCGGTGTCGACTTACCATCTTGTCCCCTGAAGAGATTGTGGTCGGCGGTTTGAATCATCCCTGTGTTGGGGGCTTTTTTTCGTTCGGAAGAAGCCTCGCCCGTATCGTATCCTTGCCAAGTGGACCCCGGCACGGGTATGAGTGGGGCGCGATGATGGAATATTCTTTAGTCTTCAGGAACATCAGTGTTTGGGCTGCCTTCTTCGCGTGGTTGTTGGCACAGTCCACGAAGCTGTTTTGCCATCTGGCACGGACCGGCAAGATCGATTTCCGGCTGCTGGCCAGTAGCGGAGGTATGCCCAGTGCACATTCTGCAATGGCAGCTGCTTTGGCGACTTCAGTCGCTCTGCGGGAGGGAACGGGTGGCTCGCTTTTCGCCGTCACGGTTGTCTTCGCGGTGGTGGTGATGTTTGATGCCCAAAGTGTGAGGCGTGCTGCAGGCCTTCAGGCGCGGCTGTTGAATCAAATCTTGGCGGAATTGTTGACCGATCATCGCTTCTCACAGACGAAGTTGGCGGAATTGCTCGGGCATACGCCTCTGGAAGTGGTGTTGGGGATGATCATGGGGGTCCTCACGGCGATCGATATTCATAGAGTATTCGGATAGTAGATAGAGGAATTTTTCGATGCGGGACAGGGATAAGAAATCCGATGTCAGGATTATCGATATTTTGGATCGCCGTCGCCGTCCGTTGCTTTCTTTTGAGTTTTTCCCCCCGAAGGATCACCGTGGCTTCGCCGCCCTTGAGGCGGCGATAAGGGAGTTGCGTATTCTGCAGCCCGACTTTGTCTCGGTCACTTATGGGGCGGGGGGTACGAGTCGGGCGCGTTCATTGGCGGTCTGCGAGTTGCTGAGAGATGTGGGATACGGACCGGTCATGCCGCATCTCACCTGTGTGGGGGCCACGCGGGAGGAACTGGAGGAAATCGTCGATGATATATATGGACGCGGATTCAGGAATGTGATGGCTCTGCGGGGGGATTCCCCTGTCGGCGAAAAAGCCTTTCCGATAGTAACAGGTGGGTTGGCCCACGCTGTTGACCTGGTAAGGCTTATTCGCCGCCGGCATGACGATATGTGCATCGGGGTGGCGGGATACCCGGAGACTCATCCTGAGGCTGTTTCCGCGAGAAGGGACATCGAATACCTGTTGCTCAAGGTCGAGGCGGGTGCCGATTTCATAACCTCGCAGCTTTTCTTCGAAACGCACTACTATCTGAATTTTGTGGAGCGGTGCCGCCGCGTCGGAATAAAGTGTCCGATCATCCCGGGGTTGTTGCCGGCAGTCTCGCTGCGTCAGGTGGACCGCATCATGGCGCTGTGTGGGGCGACTTTTCCGCAGAGGCTTCGCAAACAACTGGAGGAGGCGGGGGGAGAAGGACCGGGGGCGGAGGAAAAGGGAATCCTGTGGACGGTGCGTCAGATTGATGAGTTGCTTCAAGCTGGGGCGCCTGGTATTCACCTTTACATTCTGAACAGGGCCCGGACGGCGCTGGCACCGCAGCTGGCGGAATGTCTGGAGCGCTGGCGCGGGGAGTGAGTTGTCTAGGCTTGGTATGACGGATTTTAGGGCCTATCATACTCGTAGATGCATGTTGGAGAGGCGGCGGCATGGCGGATATCAAGGTGGTCTGTAAGCATTGTGGCAATACGTTTTACGTATCTGAGCACAGTGCCGGCGTGACGGTGACGTGTCCGGTCTGCAGTCGTGAAACGCCGAAGCCCCCGCAGGCCGTGCGAGTGAGTAAGTTGCGTCTGCGTGAGGAGACTGCAGCCGCTGGCGTTGCTTCAGAACCGACGTCCCGGGCGGGTGCGCCCAACGTCTCCGTTCCACCGTCGCCCCCCGGATCGATCGCCGCCGCAGCCGAAGCCAAGCGCCCCCCGCCTCCGCCGGATGTATATGACCGTGTGCACGTCATGCGCCAAAAGCCCGCACGTATCCATACGATTTTCGGATGGCTCACCTTCATCTTCCTGGGCGGAGTTCTTCTTTGGTTGCAATGGTCGGTGGCTTCGGCCACCGGGTACGGGCGGTATTACTACCCCGCCCGGATATTCATTGGGGCGCTTGTGATCATCTGGACCCTCATGAGCGCATTTGAGGACAGCTCTCTTCAGGGGATACTTTGTATTGTATTCCCCCCCTACAGCGCCTACTACGTTTTCGTTCAAGCTGATTCGGCCATCCTGAGAGGGACATATGCTGCTTTTCTTTTGTCGCTCGGAGCCGAACTCTATTATCTCCGTGACACCTCATTACTCATGCAGGCGCAGCAAGTGCTCTTGCGTTTTGTCGGGGCAACGTCGGATTTGATAGACCGCGCGAGCGCCCCGCCGGTGAAGCCCTGATCTGAAACCCTGGAGCGTCGGGAGTGAAAAAGATAATCTGTTTTGGGGACACAATTACCGAAATGGGGACCGTAGTCGAATTGCGGGGATATGTAGCCCAACTGGCAGACCGTTACGTTCGCCGGGCCGATGTGCTTGCACGTGGATTTTCGGGCTATACAACCCGTGACGCCCGACGGGTGCTTAAGGCCGCGGTCTTGAGTGAGAAGCCCGACGCGGTTGTTCTGCAATTTGGGGGAGAGGACTGTGTTCTGCCCGAGCAGGTGCAATATGTCCCGCTTGAAGAATACGCGGACAACCTGGCATCAATGGCCTCAGATATCGCCTGTACGGGGGCCTGGCTGGTGATGGTTAGTCCGCCGCCGGTGAATGAGCGATTGACGCATTCGCGAACTCTCCAAAACTCGGCCCGCTATCTGGAGGCCTGTCGTGCGGTCGCGGATGAGATGAACGTTCCTATTATCGATCTGTTCAACGGCGTTCAGGCCATTCCCGATTGGGAGGATACGGTCATGCTCAACGGGATTCATCTTGCGGCCGCTGGCATGGACTACCTCTACGAAGAGGTCGCCAAGGCACTTGATCGATTGATGCCCTTCAGTGAGCTTGAGTATCTCGGCTTGGAGAATACGTGAGGGAGGGCGGAGATTCCACCCCTCTTCAGATCTATGTAGTAGAGAAGTAGATTTGCCAGCGGCTTGGGGAGGAAGAGAGACGTGCGCACTTTCGAGGAGCCGAGACCTTGGTAGCCGTTGGGGTCGTGATCGGCGAGTTCCGAGTCGATACGGATCACCTCTCCAGAATCGGTTACCCGCTGTGCGATTTTCCATTTGCCGCTGGCTCGCGTCTTCCCGCGGATGAAGTCGTATGTGCTCCATTCATCACTGAAGAGAGATGCGTCGAGGTGTAGATTCTCAAGGGGCGAATTGCCGACGAGTTCAACCGCAACCAACTGATCCCGAGTATCGGTGACTAACACCACCTTGTTGAAATCGTCTTCGAGAGGAATCTTGATGTCGTAGAAGAAGAAGCTGTTACGAGGAAAGGCGTTGCCCGATACCGACCTGCGTCCTGATGCTCTGGCACCCAGCACCGAAAGAGCTTCCTTGAGGGGCATCAGGTATGTCAGATCACCATAGATCACCAGGCCGGGATGTGCTTGAAGGTCAGCAGAAGGAGAGGCGTGCTCCAGCAGGAGTTCATAGAGATCGTCCATTTGTCGCCCGCCCCCACGGGTAGGCATTTGCCATCCGGCCGCCAATGACAGCACGTGTTTCTCGGCAGGAGGCTGCCGGCGGATGTTGGAGGGGGGACTCGGCTCCAGCGGCACCGTCAACAGGGCCTGTCGGATATCGGCAAGAAGATGATAAGCTTGATCGCAGCATGTGCGCATGTCCACTTGCGATGGAGCGCGGGAACGGCAGTCTTCAAAACCTCTGATTGCACGGCGACAATATTCCTCGGTGGCTTGGAGGGTGGATACGTTGCGTCGCTCGATTACAAATTTCCTGTATCCCGCCAGGGCTTTGTTGAAATCATCTGCGGCGGCCTTGAAAACTGGGTCGTTCCAGCGCACCTCTACCCGCTGTGACTCCGTTATCTGAGGGGAAACGGTATGATCAGGGATTGCCTGCTGGACTGTGGGCTTGGGCTCGATGGTGGGGGGCGCAGGTATTGTTCCGGCATTGAGTTCATCAAGAGAAATTTTGCCCGCAGCGACGGCCCGCGGGGGAAGGTACGAACTCTCGCCATGGGCCGGCGCAGCTTTTTCTTTCTGTCGAGGTCGGATTTGAAGATAGGTGAGATAGCCGTAGCCGGCGAGTGTGGCCAGCAGCAGGAAGGTGATGCGGGCCCACGGGGGGCTTGCGGAGGACTCGACGGATTTCCATGCCGGGACACGCGGCGGCGCGACGTTTTTCGGCAATACGATCCTTTTTTGAGGCACACGCGGTGCGGCTTTCGGCCGCCGCCGTTTGGCCGCTGTGGAACGGGACGTTTGCGAAGGACGATGTCTTTTTTCGCTGCGCAGAATGGTGCTCTGCCCGGCAGCCGGGCGCTCGCTGTGAAGCCCGTGGCCATTCTGAATTGACTCGATGTCGGCGATCACTTCCGCCCAGGATTTGTAACGGGCGGTTCGATCCTTGATCATCATTTTTTCGGTCAGCCAAGCGGCGTCCGCGGAGATTTCCGGATTTGTATCCATCGGGTCCGGGAGGTATCCGTCCACCTGACGCTGCAGCACCTCCTCGGGGGTGTACTGCCCGAAGGGAACATTCCCGGTAAGCATCTGATAGAGGGTGGCGCCAAGCGAATAAACGTCGGAGCGAAAATCTATTTCGACACTTCCACGGATGCGTTCAGGGGCGATATAGTTTGGAGTACCGATGATATCTTCCTCGGCGTACTCCATGCGTCCGACGATACGTGCCAGGCCGAGATCGGCCACCTTTATGGTGCCTTCCTGGTCGATGAGAATATTACTGGGTTTGATATCACAGTGTACGAGATGCGCCTTCTCCCAAGCGTATGCCAGGGCTGTAGCCACGCCTTCAGCGACCTTGAGGGCCTGCTTTTCCGGAAGGCGGCGACGCGTCACGAGCAATTCACTCAACGCCATGCCCGGGACGTATTCCATGACGTAGAAAAGAATCTCGCCCTGCCGTCCGGCATCGAATACTTGAACAATTCCGGGATGATTGAGATGTGCAGCCGACTTGGCTTCACTTTGAAAGCGCATTACCAGTTCGGAATCGCGCACACGTGAGATGTTGAGCGTCTTGATGGCGACTATGCGATCGAGTGCGGTCTGCCTGGCGATCCAGACTTCTGCCATGCCGCCCTCCCCGGCTTTTTTCAAGATTTCGTATCCGGGCAACTGCATTGATCTATTTCCTGGGTTGCACAGACATTACCGGACTTTTGGGCCTTAACGAAGGCTACAGTGGGCCCTCCGGGCGGTCAATCTGCAAAAAGCCCCCGCTTCCTTACCGAAACTTGCCAAGCACAGGCCTTGTAGCCATTATGGGCCTTTGTCTTTGATGAACACCGAATGGTGATGGTTGATGTGTATAGCATGAGGGCTCACCATGAAGATACCCGCAATTTGGCAACAGGGCGGCCGTGCTGTTTTTGCCATACTTTTTTTGACACTACTTCTTGACGGATGCGGCCGCCCGACGGGAAGCGATCGCCTAAAGCGCGAATATCGCATGCAGGTTACCGTCGGCCCGACGACGTCGTGGGGATTGGGTGCACAGCGTTTTGCGCAGTTGGCACGGGAGCGTACGGGCGGCCGGATTGTCGTCAAGCCGTATTTTCGTAGCCAGCTGCTGAAAGGCGCGCAGCTGAAATCCGCTCAGATGGTGGCAGCCGGCGCGATCGATTTGGCTTTTGAATCCACGATCAACATCAGTCCGGTTGTTCCCCAAATGAATCTATTCGTACTGCCTTTCTTCGTCAGTAATTATGGGAATCTCGATCGTCTGGAGGAAGGCGAGGCGGGAAGAATGCTGTTTGCTGCGCTGCGCCAGAAGGGGCTCGAGCCGCTGGCTTGGGGCGAAAATGGATTCCGTCAGCTTACCAACAATCGGCGGCCTGTACGCAACCCGGAGGATTTGCGCGGACTCCGGATTCGTGTGGTCGGCAGCCCGATATTCATAGATATTTTTCATGCGCTTGGGGCTGACCCCGTGAATATGAATTGGGGCGATGCGGTCACTGCGTTTCAGCAGGGCACGGTCGACGGCCAGGAGAATCCGGTAGGGATTCTCGTGCCAGTGCAGATTTACCAGTATCACCGCTTCGCCACTTTTTGGAACTATGCCTGCGATCCTCTCGTGCTTTATTGGTGTAAGAAGGAGTGGGATGCGTTTCCACAGGATATCCGCACGGCCCTGCGATCGGCGGCACTGGACGCAGCCGCCTTCGAAAAGGCGCTTGTACGCGTGGGCCTCGACGATGGCGAGGCTTTGAAAGTCCTCACGAAGACGTTCCGTTACCATCCGCTGATTCCTGATCCACGCAATTTTCTTGCGCAACACGGCATGGAAATCATTATTCCGGCCCCCGCTGATGCTGAACGTTTCCGGGCGGCTACTCGGCCGGTGATGCACAAGTGGATACGAGTGACGGGCGAAGATGTCTACGCCGCGGCGCTTCGGGATCTGGCAGCGCAATGAGGGCGGTAGATGAACAGTCCGGCGGCGATGCTGTTCGAACGGAGCACGTCATCATCGCGGGCTTGATGGGAGCGATGGCCCTGATAGCGTTTGTCAATGTGCTCGGGCGTTATATATTCCACTACTCACTCGCCTTTACCGAAGAGGTGACCATCAATCTGTTCGTATGGATGGTGGTGGTGGGTTCCGGTGTGGCATTTGAGCGCGGGGGGCAGCTCGGGATGGTGACTGTTGTGCAACGCCTCTCGCCGAAATACAGACGGCTGTGTGCCCGGTTGGGGCTTGTGCTGAGTACTCTCCTGTTTCTGACGTTGGACGTGTTGTTAGTCGTCAATATTCGGCAGGAGCTGACGCTTTTTCATGCCCGCTCGGCGGCGCTTGGTATTCCGGTTTGGATCTACTATGCGGGTGTAGTGTTGCTTTCGCCGTTTGTGTTTCGCGGCATCATCCGTGGCTGGCGCCGTGTTTCGGATGGCGAAGGAGGCGCATACTGATGGAGGCGGGCGTCCTTTTCGCGATTTTCATTATCTTGATGTTGCTCGGGGTGCCTCTTGGCACGTCTCTCGGAATCGCCGGGATGGTGGTGCTGGCTCTTTTTGGGCTGGGGGTACAGATGGCGGGCGTCAATTTTATTTCGGGAATCGCCTCATTTCCGTTACTGGCGATACCTTTCTTCGTGCTGGCTGGTGTGATTCTGAAAGAGGCCGGTTTGGCGGGTGTTATCGCGGAATTTTTCGAGGCGCTTATGGGCAGGCGGATTGGAGGATTGGCGCTGGTGGCTGTGGCGACGTGCGTTTTTTGGGGCGCGCTTTCCGGTTCGGGCCCGGCCACAACCGCGGCGGTGGGAATGATACTGATAGCGCCAATGGTGCGGCAGGGCTATGGCCGCGATTTCTCTGCGGCATTGATTGCGAATGCCGCTGATCTTTCGATCGTCATTCCGCCTAGCATCGCCTTCATAATCTACGGCAATCTTACCGGGACTTCGGTGGGAGCCTTGTTTTTGGCCGGGATTGTGCCGGGCATGCTAACCGGGGGGGCGTTGATGATCGCGGCTTGGGTGGTTTCCCGCCGGCGGGGATACCGTGGAGACCGGAACGCGCCGCCTGTGCGGGATATGTTGCGGATTGTCCCGCGAGCCTTCTGGGCCTTGCTGACACCGGTTATCATTCTCGGCGGCATATACGGTGGGATTTTCACCCCTACGGAGGCGGCTGTTGTGGCGGCTTTCTATAGTCTTTTCGTAGCGACGGTTGTCTATCGTTCTCTCACGTGGAGGCGATTGCTGGGGATTCTCGTCGAGGCCGGCGTAATGACGTCCGTGATCATGTTCCTGGTTACTTTTGCAGGTATTTTTTCATGGGCGGCCTCCACCACGGGAGTCATCGACCGCATATCTCATCTCATAATCAAAATCGCGCCGAACGGACTAGCCATGATTCTCTTCGTGAATGTATTACTGCTTTTTCTGGGGATGTTTCTGGATGCCATCTCGATTTCTTATATCCTGATGCCGATTTTGATTCCGGTGCTGCGGTCCTACGGGATAAACCCCATCTGGTATGGAGTCATTTTCATATCGGCCTTGGCGATCGGACAGGCGACCCCGCCCATCGGGGTAAATCTATTCACGGCGGCGGGGCTGGCCGGCACGAGCGTGGATCGACTGGCACGCGAGGCGCTTCCTTTTGTTCTGGCGGCGGCCGCCGTTCTTCTGATCATTTCGATATGGCCGAGCCTTTCACTGACAATCCCGCGAATGGCTGGTATGAACTGAACATGTCACCTCCACGGAGGTTGATCGCTGCCAAGGGATACGGTATTCCATGGAAAGGCAGTGCGAGGAGAAAGTCTATGAGCAAGATCCGTGCAAACAGAAAGGCACCCCGCCGTGAGAAGAAGGGCCGTTCCTATTCCGCCGCCGGCGTGGATATTGATGTGATGATGCACGCATTGCGTGCCGTCCGTCGTTCGGTTGCATCTACCTACAACGACGATGTAATTGCCGGCATGGGCTCTTTCGGCGGCCTTTTTCGGGCCCCATCCGGGAACATGATCCTGGTTGGGAGCATAGACGGTGTCGGTACCAAGCTGAAGGTCGCTGCAATGGCGGGGCGCCATGACTCTGTCGGCCGTGATCTTGTTAATCATTGCGTCAATGACATTCTCGTACAGGGTGCCCGGCCCCTTTTCTTTCTCGATTATGTCGGCACGGCTAAGCTGGATCCTGCCGTGTTCCGGGCGGTAATCGCAGGGCTGGTGAAGGGTTGCCGAGAGAATGGTTGTGTCCTTTTGGGGGGGGAAACGGCTGAGATGCCGGGGCTCTATCCCAGTGGTGAATATGATCTGGTAGGGGCCATTGTCGGGGTGGTGGCGCGGAAAGAACTGGTGGACGGCCGCGGCGTTAGGGCGGGGGATGTTCTGATAGGATTGCCGTCAAACGGCCTGCATACCAATGGATATTCGCTTGCGCGGCACATAATCTTCGATGTGGCCGGGCTTGGGGTGGGGGATGTGTTTCCCGGGTTGCGCCGTACGGTCGGCGAGGTCCTCCTATCAGTACATCGTAGCTATCTGAAGCCGATAATGCGTTTGCGACGGCATATCCGTATCCATGGCATGGCACACATCACCGGCGGTGGGCTTGTGGACAATGTGCCGCGCGCTGTTCCTGAAGGACTGGGGGTGGAGATCACGCGTTCTGCGTGGCGTGTCCCGACGGTTTTCCGTTTCCTGGAGGAGGCGGGGGGGGTCGATCCCGTTGAGATGTACCGGGTTTTCAACATGGGAATCGGAATGGTGGTGATTGTCCGAGCTGCGGACGTGGCGGAGTCACTGCGCCGTCTGGTTGCCTCGGGCATTCGCGGGCGGGTCATCGGTCGTGTGGTGGCCGGCGGGCATGGAGTAAGGTTCAGCGATTGAGAATCGGTTGCTACACAGGAAGGCATATTTTGTCTGGAACTGCCGCGCGGGTATGATGCATCATGTGCCGCGTTGATGAAGCGCAGGGGAGTATTCTCAATATGAAAGTGAAGATAAAACGGGCCTTGATAAGTGTTTGGGATAAGCAGGGTGTGGTGGACTTTGCACGCGGCCTTCATGAATTGGGGGTGGAGCTGCTTTCCACGGGAGGTACTTCGAACCAGTTGAAGCAAGCAGGGCTGCCGGTACGGGATGTTTCCGAATTCACCGGCTTTCCGGAAATGTTGGATGGACGTGTCAAGACTCTCCACCCCAAAATTCATGCCGGATTACTGTATATCCGCGGCAATCCAGATCACGAGCTCGCAATGCGCGAGCACGGTCTTGAGGCAATCGACCTGGTATGCGTGAATCTGTATCCTTTTGAAGAAACCGTCGCCCGTCCGAACGTGACTCTTGAAGAGGCGGTGGAAAACATTGATATCGGGGGCCCGACGATGATTAGGTCGGCGGCGAAGAATCACCGTTACGTGACCGTGGTGACCGATCCAGCAGATTATGGATTTGTGTTGGAGGAGATGCGTCGCAATGATGGGGCCACAACTGAGGGAATGCGGATGCGTCTGGCGGGAAAGGTTTTTGCCCGGATGGCGGAGTACAACGCCGCTATCGCCGAGTATCTGGCCAGCGTGGCGGAGGCGACGGAGACAGTGCCGCGACCTTTCATCATTGCGCGTTCTACGGGTAAGAAGTTGCGATATGGAGAAAATCCCCATCAGGAAGCATTTTTTTATCCGGACCCGGTGACGACTGAGGCCGATCTTGCGCATGCCGAACAGTTGCACGGACGGGGAATGTCATATAACAACTACGTGGACGGTGATGCCGCCCTTGAGGCCGTTCGGGAATTGGCGGATGTTCCGGCGGCGGCGGTCGTCAAGCACACGAATCCATGCGGATATGCTACCGGTGAGACATTGGCCGCGGCCCTGGAGGCTGCATGGGCCGGAGATCCAGTGTCCGCTTTCGGCAGTGTGATCGCCGTTACACGCAGGGTCGATCTGGCAACGGCGCGCCGGCTGGAGGGCCGTTTCGTCGAGGCTCTGATCGCCCCGGACTTTGACGATGATGCTCTTGAATATCTTCGATCCAAGAGCAAGAATTTGCGCCTGCTCAAGTTACAGCGCGCACTTGCCCCTGTCTCCGGAGGTAAGACTTTTCGCAGGATCAGCGGCGGGATCCTTGTACAGGACCGCGACGGCGCCCTTGTCCAACAGTGGAGTGTGCCCACCGAACACGTTTTCCCGGATGAAAAGCGACCTTTGGCCGATTTCGGACTCAGGGCCTGCAAGCATGTCAAGTCGAATGCAATAGTTGTTGTTCGGGAGTACCAGCCGGGACAGTTTTCTGTGCTTGGTATGGGGGCCGGTCAGCCCAATCGCGTTGACGCCGTGCGCAAGCTGGCCCTGAGCAAGGCCGACGAAAACATCCAGATACTTTATAGGGAGGATGCGTACGGGAAGTCCCTGAGAGAATTCTCCAACGAAATCTTGCACGAAAGCGTCCTCGTATCGGACGCATTTTTCCCGTTTCCGGACAGTATACAGTATGCCGCCGAATCAGGAATCCGGTACATCGTTCAACCGGGCGGATCGCGGCGAGACGAGGAGGTCATCGCCGCCTGTGACAAGTACGGTGTAGCGATGGCCTTTACCGGGTTGAGGCATTTCAGGCACTGACCATTTATATAATAATCGGCGATGGGCTTGCCGTGTCGGCAGCAACTGTTACGCCCGGGATGAGTCACGCTATCCAGACGGCACATTCGGACATGACGAAATGAAGCACTATTTCTTTTCCAACCGAGCGGCTGAGGATCCGGCGGGGATCACCAGCTTGACAGGAATTTGCTTTTCCCGGAGATTGTCGATGAATCCGGGAAGGTGAGTGCCCTCAATGGATTGGAAGGTGTCCCAGCTTAATTTCCAGGTGGACCGATTATGACAATCCGTATCGAAATTGCCAACAAGGCCCGTGTGCCGGATTCGCGTGGTGCGGCTGCGGCATCGCGGGCGCGCAGTTTTCTGCATTTGCCTGTGACTAGTTGTCGAACGCGGGATGTCTACAAACTTGACATAGTGCTTTCTGCGCGGCAGGCGCATGAACTGCGCCGGGTTTTCACGGATCCGATCGTGGCGGTTTCCGCTCTTGGAAAACTGCCACCGCCGCGTTTCGACTGGCTGATCGAAATCGGTTTCAAGCCGGGGGTCACCGATAACGTCGGGCGGACGGCCAGGTTGGTGGTAGAGGATACTCTCGGGAGGCAGCTCGGCAAGGAGGAAGGCGTCTATACATCGGTACAGTATTTTTTGCGGGGATCTCATCTGACACGCGAAGACGCCGAACGCATCGCCGTGGAAATTCTTGCCAACAGGCTCATCAACACCGTCCGCATATTCGACCCAAAGGAGTGGGAAGCCGCGCCGATAGACTTGACGGTGCCACGCGTGGGGGGAGAAGACGAGGTGGTGGTACGGACGTGGAACCTGGAGGTTCCCGATGACGATCTGCTGCGCATCAGCCGGGAAGGCATTCTTTCGCTCGGCTTGGACGAGATGCGGGCCATTCGTGATTACTACCGTCGCTCCGAAGTGCGCACCGCCCGGCAGGACGTTGGGCTCGGTGCTCTGCCGACCGATGTTGAGCTCGAATGCATCGCGCAGACTTGGTCGGAACATTGCAAGCACAAGATATTCGCCGCCCGCGTCCATTACGTTGATGAAGAGAGCGGCGCCGAGGAGTGGATCGGGTCCCTGTTCGGCACTTATATCCGCGGCGCTACGGAAAAGATCGCCCGAAAAGCGGACTGGTTGGTGTCGGTTTTCACCGACAATGCAGGGGTCATACGATTCAACGATCGGATCTACCTTACTTACAAGGTTGAGACGCATAACAGCCCATCAGCCCTTGATCCGTACGGCGGAGCTATTACCGGCATCGTTGGTTGTAACCGCGACCCGATGGGCACGGGAATGGGATCGGAATTGCTGTGCAACACATGGGGATACTGTCTCGGCAGTCCTTTCTTCGACGGCGATCTTCCGGAAGGACTTTTCCACCCCCGGCGAATCCGGGACGGTGTACATCAGGGTGTCATAGATGGAGGTAATCAGAGTGGGATTCCGTACGCGCGTGGATTTGAACGTTTTGACGAGCGCTACATAGGTAAACCCTTGGTTTACTGTGGTACGGTCGGCATCCTGCCGCATGAAATTGGCGGACGCCCCTCGGAAAGAAAGGAAGTGAAGCCTGGCGACCTGGTGGTAATGGTTGGCGGCCGCATCGGCAAGGATGGGATTCATGGAGCGACATTTTCTTCTGAGGAATTGCGGAGTGAGTCACCCCCGCAGGCGGTTCAGATCGGGGATCCAATAACCCAGCGGATGATGTACGAGTTTCTTATGGAAGCCCGCGACCTCGGGCTGTACCGCGCTATTACCGATAACGGCGCCGGAGGCTTGAGCTGCTCGGTCGGGGAGATGGGTCTCCTGAGCGGCGGTGCCGATATAGATCTTGCCCGCGCACCTCTCAAATATCACGGGTTACAACCGTGGGAGATATTCCTTTCGGAGGCACAGGAACGGATGACCTTGGCGGTGCCGCCGGAGAAAATCACGGCGTTCATGGATTTAGCGCGGCGGCGCGACGTGGAAGCTACGGTTTTGGGTGAATTTACCGAAGATACCGTTCTCGTGGTGAGGTATAAGGAAAAAGTCGTAGGGCGCCTGGATATGGACTTTCTTTATCGCGGTTGCCCGCAACTGACACTCGAAGCGCGCTGGAGACCGCCGCGGGTTCCTATACCGCGACGCGAGCGCAGTGGTCCTCGTAATCGTTCTCTACTGGAAGTTTTGGGTTCACTCAACGTCTGCTCGAAGGAATTCAAGGCGCGCATGTACGATCATGAGGTCAAGGGAAGGACCGTGATCAAACCGTTTGTGGGAGTCAACAGCGACGTCCCGGCTGATGCGACCGTTTTGCTGGCAGATTACGGTTCGCGGGAGGGTGTTGTATTGGCGGAAGGCATCAATCCATATTTCTCCGATCTGGATACCTACTGGATGGCGGCTTCCGTCATTGACGAGGCAGTGCGGCGTATCATAGCGGCCGGTGGGCGTCTCGGCACCATAGCCGGCCTCGACAACTTTTGCTGGCCGGATCCGGTGGAATCCGAGAGTAATCCGGACGGATCGTATAAAATGGCCCAGCTGGTGAGGGCGAACAAGGCCCTTTATGATGTCTGCACGGCTTACGGCGTGCCGTGTATTTCCGGCAAAGACAGTATGAAAAACGATTCCGTCCGCGGCGGGCGGCGCATTTCAATTCCACCGACACTTCTTTTTTCGACGATTGCACGGATCCCGGATATCCGGAAGGCGATGACGATGTTTTTCAAGAGGCCGGGAGATCTCGTGTATGTGGCCGGTTTGACAAAATCCGAGCTGGGCGCATCGGAGTACTATCGGGTCTTGGGGGCGCGTCGTGGACGTCGCGGCGAATTCGGAGGGAGGGTTCCCGCTGTGGATACGACCACGGCACTGGAGCTGTACCGGCGAATGGAAGGAGCCGTCGTGGAAGGGCTTGTTCATTCGGTGCACACTCCGACGCTGGGAGGATTGGCCGTAGCTCTTGTATTGCCGGCGGTAGGGGGGGATCTCGGGGTCGAAGTGGACCTTTCTTCTGTTCCGGCAGAGGGCCGTTTGCGCGACGACGAAATACTTTTTTCCGAATCCAATAGCCGTTTTGTGGTCTCATGTCCGCCGGAAAACGCAGCCGCATTGGAGGATGTTTTCAGGGGGACCAGGCTGGCCCGCATCGGCCGCGTTACCGCCGATCGCCGCATTGTCGTGCGGGGGGTGTCCGGCAGTGAAGTCATCAATACTACCACGGAGACTGCACGGCGGGCCTACATGCATACTTTGGAGGGCCTCTGATGACGGGATTGCGACCACGGGTGGTTATAATTACCGGTTACGGGCTTAACTGCGAGGCCGAGTCTTCGTTGGCATGGGAAATGGCCGGCGCCGAAGTAGAACGCATCCATCTCAAGGATCTCTTGGAAGCACCGCCGCGTCTGCGCGATTTTCAAGCATTGATGTTCATCGGTGGTTTCTCATACGGGGATCACATGGGGTCGGGACACGTATTCGCCTTACGCGTTCGCCATCATCTCGGGGACGAGTTACGCAAGTTCGTGGCTGAGGGCAAACTGATTTTGGGGGTGTGCAATGGTTTCCAGATAATGACAAAAATCGGGCTGTTGCCTGCGATCGGTGGGGACTACCTACGCCAGGAAGTCGCCCTTATTCGCAATGATTGCGGCTCTTTCCAGGATCGCTGGGTACATTTGCGCTTCGATTCTCACTCACAGTGTGTCTTTACACGCGGACTTGAGACTATGCCATTGCCCGTCCGCCATGGGGAAGGTAAATTCCATGTTTCCTCAGGACGATTTCTGGAAGAACTCGAACGGCGGGGTTGCGTGGTGTGCCGTTACGTAGATCCGGCCACCCGCGAGGCAACCCAGCAGTTTCCGTGGAATCCCAACGGCTCGGTGGGGGCGGTTGCCGGCATATGTGATCCAAGTGGACGCGTCTTTGGGTTGATGCCGCATCCGGAGGCGTATCTTTTTCCGGAGAATCACCCCCGTTGGGATTTGCACCTTTTGGCGGGCAAACTGGCGCCCGAAGGACAGGGCCTGAAGATATTTCGTAATGCCGTTGAATATTTGCGTCACGCTTGAAAAACGATTGGCCCCTGGGGTACTTGCTGATAACGAGGGACGATGTGCCACTGAAAAACATTGGGCCGGTAGAGAGGATGCTGTAGGGCGGGCGGCCTGCATATACAAGGTTTTTCCGGCAGACGTTTTTCTGGAGGCTCGACGTGTCTTGCCGAACAACAAAGAGTTCCGGCCACTATTTCGTTTCCGCGGTCTCTCCGGGGGCAGTATTTGTGAGGACGCCGGGCCGGAGATGCTCAGAACGCCCCCCGATAACGGTGTAGAATTTGGCTTCATGATCGGAGAGTCTTCCATCACGGATCATGTTACGTAGCCGTCGGAGATCGACCTGGCGGGCATGTCCGCGTAAGCCGGAGGATGTTTCCTCCCGAGTGGTGGCCCCGTGCAGTGTAGGCCTCCTAGAGGACGGGGTGGCGGTGGTGGGAACCTGTAGGCGGCCGAGCGAAGGAAGAAACACCAAAAGCGCCCCTGTCAAGGCCGCCGCCAAGAGCACGCCGTCGGCGATTGGATGCGAACGGTCATTCCTGGGTACGGGCAAAGAGTGGGGCATGCGGCAGCGGTCACACTGTAAGCAGTCCATTTCGGCATGGTTGCGGACTCCATAGGGACATCTGGATGGTTGCACGCGCGGCAGAAAACGCCGTAGCAAGCGGAGCGATCCCAACAGAGCGAGAAATGCGCCGGCAGGGCACAGGCAGCGGCACCAGAAACGGGGGAAGACGAGTGCCACAATGACAATGATCGCAATTACCGGGAGCATGTGCCTGGTGAATGCATTGACGAGTATGTCGCCGGGAAGGACATTCCGGGCGGCGGTTACGGCGAAAAGCAATAGGGCCAGAAAGAGTATGATGTACTTTATCAGGCGAGCCCGTGCCCAGGTATCCAGACGGGGTACCGGCTGTAGGAAAGACGGCACGAATTCAGCGGCGAGTTCTTGAAGCGCCCCGAATGGACATAGCCACCCACAGTAGAAATTGCCCAAGAGCATTACCAGGAACGGCAAGGCGCACACGAGGATGAACTGAATCGTGGCACCCGGCGCCGGCGGGTGCAGCGAGAGAATCTGAAATACTTGATCGGTCGAATACTGGGCGTTGAGAAGGATCCCGAATTCGATGAGAACCACGATGAGATAAATTCGCCGCAGCATAGGAGTGGGATGGAGGCGTACCAACAATATCGTCAGGATGAAGGCCGCCAAGACATAGGCTCCGGTGTGGAGAGAGGGATGTGGGGCTCCGGTACTGACCGGCTTTCCAGCGCCGATGAGTGCAGCGAAACGCAGGCCTGCCAGCCGAATTGTATCGGCGATCGCACGTGAAGTTATGGTCGCGCCGCTGAGTGCCGCAAGGCGTTCTGAAGGTTCTACGAAGATATTGCGGCCGCAGAGGTGCTTCGCCCATTTGAGCGCCGGACTGAGGTAGTCGGGAGTTTCATGCGATTCGATGACGCGGAAATCCAGCAAGTGCCCTTTTTCGTCAACCGCCAGGGCAAGAACCACCGGCCCGGCATAGCCCTGAACATCGGCACACAGTTGGTCGGTTTGGAAAACGTAACCGGAGGTCCCACCGCGAGGATCGTGGAAACGAATTACCGGCAGGGTGAGCGTCCTCCCCGTAATTTGCGCCGCCTGAAGGGTGCAGCCGGGTACCAGGGTGCGGGCGACTTGCCGAAGACGAACCGGACTGGGCAGGTTGCGATGCACGATGGTCGAGGTTCCGATAGCTGCAGCAGCTATGCCGAAAAGAAGATACCCGGCGACGCGCAGCCGTCGATCCTTGGAGGCAATGCGCAGGCTGTCGGTACGCAAATGGCGGGCGAGGGCCAACGGGATGTTGCTGATAAGCATAGCCCCGATTGCAAATACCGCTGGGGCACTGCCGTATATCGGCAGAAGACAGAGCGATACAAGTACGGCGCCGACCGCACCACCGAGATGGTCGTTGAACTCCACTAGGGAACCCGTCCGGCCGGCATTCAATCCTGCCCGGCGGCACATTGCGGCGGCGAGAGGGGTGTAGGTTCCTCCGATGATTCCGAGCGCGAGGAACAGTAGCATAAACATCAGAAACGGAGCCGTGGGGCCGGTTTGTGTCATCAATGCCAGCAGGCAAACGTGCAGGGCGACGATTCCGGCGGACAGTCCGCCGACACTTCGTCCGCGGCCGGCGACTAATCTCTCAGTGATACGCCCACCGATTGCAAATCCCAGCATGAGAATCGAGTTGAGGAGACCTACATACAGAAAGAGTGAGCCGTGGGCGGCCTGAAACAAGAACATCAGAATGATACCGGCGCCCATCGAGACTGCACCGCTTGAGAGGACGAGGGAATGGGCGTCAACCGGCGACGACATGCGCGGTTTTCCAGGGTTTTCCGGGGGTCGGAAGGTTTTCAGAATATATGTCAGGCGCAGAAGCGTGTATAGCAGGGCCAGCAACAGCAGAATCGCGAGTGTCGAGCGATAGGCCGTCACCACCGTGCGTGAAAATGAGAATCGGCTGCCTGCGTGGCGGGTGATGAAAAGGAGGGTGTGTAACATTGCCTTGGGGCGGTTGCGCGTATTCAGTAACAGCATGCGTGGCATGTTTTCGGCGGCGGTGCGGTATTTATGTTTCTGAAATGCGATGCGGTCCGGGATGTAGAGGGAGCGGATCCCTTCAGGCGGAAATATGTTCGAAAAATCCGGGATCGAAAGCAGCCTTTTCTCCAGCTCGGTGGCAGATTCACTGAGAATCGGGTCTGGTGACGCCAGGAACCAGGTTTCGTCGCCGGGCTTGATCGCCAGATGGGGAAAAACAGTCTCCAGGGTGACCATGAGCGAGGCGCCTATGTTGACGAGTTCGCCTCCCATCACGTTTTCACCCCCCGAGGAACGTACCGCCAGAACCCCTCCTCGCGCGAGATGGGAGGCGACGAGGCGGAAGAAGGCACGTGTGAAGAAACGGTTCAACACGAGGGTCGTCGCGTCCGGCATGTTTAAGATCACCAGATCCCATGAATTCCGTGAATGTTCGAGGAAGACCCGAGGATCCTGTTCCGGAAGCCGCAGGCGGGCTTGGTCTGGGGCGAAGCGCGCCGGCAGCACTTTCAGCAGACGGCGCGGATATTCGGGGTCCGGGTGTAGCCAGGTAACACTCTGGACTTGTGGTAGCTGCAGGAACGCGCGGCAGACGGCATAGGATCCAGGTCCGATGACTAGAATTCGCCTGGCGTGTGGATTCTGGGAGAGGGTGACTGCGGCGACCGTCGCGCCATGGGTGGAATTGGGTATCGTTTCCGAGATCGATTCCCATGCGACGATGTTGAACTGATTTCCGTAGACGCCGTAGAGGTAGCGAGCCTGAGATGTCGTGAATCGGCCGTAGAGAGCACCTTGCGGCAGGAGGCGCTTCCATGCGATCCGGTCGTTGTGAGTCGTCCAGATACGGTCTGCATGCCAGAGGAGAATGAATGCCCAGGAGATCATCAGAACAACGGCGCTCACCCGCAGGAGAAGGCGGCCACGGCTTGAGAAAGAGCGTATCCCAACGACTCCTGTGAGGATTCCGGCCAGAATGATGAAAACGTGTTCTTCCGCGCTTCCGTGTGAGAGCAACACGGTGGTGATGATTCCCCCTAGGAAGGCACCGGCGGATTCGGCTACGTAAACCCGCGCAACCGGCAGGCCGGAGGGACGTGTCCACTGGCAGGCTGCCGTGAAGAGAAACCCAGTTGCAAAGCTTACCGGCGCGTTGCCGATGAATGTTATCGGGAACATGCGCACGAAGGGAAACATTTCGTACGCGGGAATTCCGGCCAGATTGCGTGCATTGAGAAGGAAATATTGCTGGATCAGAAATGCGGGAACATAGAGAAGTGCGAGCAGCTCGAAATTGCGAACGAGACGGCCCGAGCGTGTAAAGAGGCGTGCTGCAAGAGCGCCCAGCGCCACCCACAACAGCCAGGCACAGAAGAATGTGCCGATGCTAAGTTCGTTGCCTTCGTGGACAGTAAGAAAATGGCGGAAGAGAAGTGTTTGTGAGCCGAGTGCGAACATCCCCAGGGCGCTGATCATCAGCGTTTCGCTGGCTTGTTTGAATGTGCGACGCATGGTTCTTTGCGGCACTACTGATGTTCTGCTGTCGAGCCGGGACGTGACAAGTCCCAATGAGACGGTGTCCGATCACATGTTGCGCCAGGTATTAATGATCATCAACCCAGAAAGTGCCTACACTCGGAAAAGAGAGTGGTCCAGCCCTGATCGGGGGCCGGCATGAATGTATTATCGGGCTGAAACTTCCAATGTTTGGAAAAGTCGGTTAGAATCTTTGTTTAGTGCAAATCGAGGATGTTTAGAAGTATACCTTGTGTGGGAAGCTCTTGCCGAAGGTTATCCATGCACACACGCCAAGCGTTAGGAGGCAATGAAATGTCGAAAGGCATGATGCTTGTTGCGGTCTTTCTGCTCGTGACTTCGGTTGTGGGGGCGGAAGAAACCGCACAGACGAGAGCCATTTCGTCCGGAATCAACGAGTTTGCATTCGATTTATATCGCCAAGTAAGCGGAGCCGGCGGGAATGTGTTTTGTTCGCCATTCAGTATTTCCACGGCGCTGGCGATGACCTATGCGGGAGCACGTGGGACGACTGCGGAAGAAATGGCGGCCACACTCAAGTTCCGGCTCGGGCAAGATCAGCTCCATTTGGGATATGCCAATCTGGTCGCTGCGATTGAGAAAGAATGTGACGGGGAGAAGTGTGAGCTCGATACGGCAAATCGACTTTGGGCGCAGAGAGGGTGTCATTTTCTCGAATCATATCTAAACATACTGAAGGCCCACTATCGCAGCTCAGTGGGAATTGTGGATTTCAGTGAGCATCTGGAAGCGGCCCGGAGTGACATAAATGCGTGGGTACGGCAACGGACGCGCTCCATGATCAGGGAGCTTCTGAAACCGGGCGTCTTGTCGTCTGGTACACGCTTGGTGCTGGTCAACGCAGTCTATTTCAAGGGGTATTGGGAGGAAGGATTTGACAAATCTGCTACAAGTGAGGCGCCCTTCTTGACGCTTGGAGGAAAGAAACCCAACGTGCCGATGATGCATCGTGTGGGGGACTATTCTTTTTTCAAAGCAAAAGAGTTCAGCCTTCTTGAACTTCCATACTGTGGCAATGATATGGCGCTTATCATTCTGCTGCCACGAGACCCGGATGCTTTTCGAGAAGTTGAGTCCGGGCTGGATGCCGAAAACCTTGAGAACTGGTTGAAACAATCCCGGCGCTGCACGGTGAGTGTGTGGTTGCCTCGGTTCAGAATCGGTTCGGATATCGAATTGGCTGATACACTTGGGGCCATGGGTATGCCGCTGGCCTTCTCGGGACAGGCGGATTTTTCGGGAATGACCGGAGAAAAAGGGCTGGCGATCGGGGCGGTTGTCCATAAGGCCTTCGTGGACATAAACGAGGAGGGGAGCGAGGCGGCGGCCTCAACAGGTGTGGAGATGAATCTTACGGCGTTGCCTCCGGCCGGGCCAGCGGAAGAGTTCAGGGCTGATCATCCGTTTGTATTTCTGATCCGTGACAAGGGCGCCGGGACCATTCTTTTCATGGGGCGGCTGGCAGATCCGGCTGGCGACTGAGCGCGATTTTTGCAAGGCCGAATTCGGTCATCGTGTTGACTATTTTGCTGACCAAGCGCTCCTCTGGCGCTAACTGCGAGTCGTAATGACTGAGGTATCAGTGGGTTACGTAGCATGGTGGGCCCGGCAGGACTCGAACCTGCGACCAGAGGATTATGAGTCCCCTGCTCTGACCAACTGAGCTACGGGCCCTGATGCGTTACAGAGGATAGTGCAGACGATTCATCATTTCAACATTGTAGCGGGAATATGAGCACAGTGTTTTTTCCCTCGCAGGACTTTGAAATGCCGACTGCCGGGGGCCCACTGCTCAATGCGTCAATCCGCCTGAAGGCCCGATCTCGTCCCGATAGGCGAGGTAAAAAGGTACACCACGAGGTACGAGGAGACAATCATCGTCAGGATGGTAGTCAGCTGGATCAATTGTGCTGCCGACTCGCTCAAGTGGCCCGCGCGTACTGCGGCCATGGCAATAATGAGAGCGAATTCGCTTGATTGCCCAAGACGGAATCCGGCCTCGCGCGCCAGAGAGGAATCTTCACCCTGTGAACGCAGCAGCCATCTCAGATAAAGAGGTCTCAAGCCCAGAATCATCAACGCCAGGAAGATACTCGGAACCAGAACCTTATGTGCGATGAAGAGATCAAATTCGGCGCCGAGCACGAAGAAGAAGAACATCAAGAAGAAATCACGCAACGGTTTCAAGTCTTCGGAAAGCACCAGTGCGGCCTTGTTACGCGCCAGTGTCACTCCCGCAATGAATGCGCCGATTTCACGTGAGAGTCCAATCCATGATGCTGTCTCCGCTACTCCCAGGCACCATGCCAGACACAGCATCAGCATGACCTCACGGTAACGGTCGGCGCTGTGCATCATACGCCGCAGAAGATGTTGTTCGATCAAGGCGACGGCCATCACCAAGGAGAGGGCCTTGAAAGGAAGAATCCACAGAAGGCGACCGAGTGCGGAACCGGAGGGGATGCCCAGCAGCATGATTACTATCACCGCGATTACGTCCTGTGCAATTAGGATCGCTATACATATCGCACCGAGGCGACGCTGGTGCAGGGTGGTCGTGGGCAGCAGTTTGACTGCGAGAATAGTACTCGAAAACATTAGGGCTATACCGACCACGAGACTCTCGACCAAGGGAAAGCCCCATATCCACAGGGACGAAGAAATCGCCAGGAAGGTAAGTACACTTCCGGCCAGTGTGACGACCAGTGCCGTCCGGAAAAGCTTTCTTAAGCGATCGGGATGCAGGACCAGTCCGGCGAGGAACAGCAAGAGAGTTATACCGAGGCGTGAAATATTCTCGAGTAAGGCGGTATCTTTTACGAGTCCCGTGCCCCAAGGCCCGATGAGCATGCCACATACAAAATAGCCGATCAGCAGGGGCTGCCGCAGGCGTGCCGCTCCCCATGCCAAGAGGGCGGCACCCACGACAACCAAGGTGATATTCACGGATATTTCGTGCATGACTGTTAATATCTACCGCAATGCGGGCAGGATGCCAAGCAACGGGTACCGTCGGGCAGGAGCCGGGTCGCCGAGTCAAGCGCTTGACATAATGAATTTGTGTACTTTTTTTGAGTTTCAGGGTATTATCTGAAGTGTTCAGGGCTGTAGTCAGGATTGGAGAACGACGTGAGGACCAAACGTCGCAGGTTTGGTGTGTTCGCTTTCGCCCTCGTACTGGCGGGGGTTACGGCGCTGCAGGCTGAGGTAATCCTGCAGTATTTCAATACGAGTTGGAAGGAAATCACCTTCAAGATGCCGGAACTGGCCGAGGTCGGCTACGACGCACTTTGGCTACCGCCGCCGACGAAGGGCAGTGGGGGATTATCGGTGGGATACGATCTTTTCGATCCTTTTGATCTCGGAGGCAAGAATCAGCGGGACACGATCAGAACGCGGTATGGTACAGAGGCCGAGTTGCTTGAGTTGATTCGCGTTGCGCACCGCTTCGGTATCCGCGTCTACTTCGATAACATCATGAATCACCGTGCTTTTGATGTGCCGGGCTATAATGAGAATACACCGCTGGATCTTTACCCGGGTATGATGCCTGAAGACTTTCACCTGCGAGTTACTGAAGATGGGTTTTATCGCAAGTGGGATAACGTCTCCGACTGGGGCAATACATGGCAGATCCAGTATCGCAACTTTTCGGACTTGATAGATATTGCCAATGAATCACCGGACAACGGCAACTTCGGCACCTCGGAGGGCGACCACATTCCAAAGATCAAGTTTGTGCGCCATCCCGACAATCCGGAATATTATTGTTATTATCCTTCTGCGACGGGAGCGGTTTATGTCGGTTTTGGCAGCACGAATATCACCAAAGAAGTTCTCACCAATGAGGCCAACGCCTGGCTCTACGAGGAGGACGTCAATGCCTATCTTATCCGTGCCGCCCGCTGGTTGATCAATCATACAAAGGTGGACGGCCTTCGACTGGACGCGGTAAAACACGTTCCGGACTACTTTTTTGGGGAGCAGTATGCCACCAACAAGGACTCCAGCAGTGCGGGTTACTGCGGCCAGGTCCAGGAGCAGTTCAATCTTACCCGTGGTTTCAGCGATTGGGACAACCACCGGGACACGGTCTTTGACACCGAACAGCCCCGCGACGATGCGATGATGTTCGGTGAACATCTGGGGGAGCCGCCTTCGTACTCCGGATATATCGATGCCGGCATGCGCTTGGTGGACAATCAACTTCACGGCCATCTTAACGGGGTCATTGGCAATCCGGACAGCGGCCTGTGGGGTCTGGACGCCCCGGGCGCTGACAGCTTCGGCGACTGTGGTGTCGCTTACACCAAGAGTCATGACGACGACTACGCCAATCACCCCGAACTTCATCACGCCTTCACCGTCACGCGCTCGGGGTTGCCGGTGATTTATACGGACGGTAACTATCAGTCCGAGACACTCGCGCAAAGCGGGGGCGCTTTCCCGCGCCACGCCAACACCGCATTTCTTGGACAGTTCAACGACAACCGAATTCCGAACCTGGTGTATATCCACAATCATTTCGCCCGCGGTGATCAGATCGCCAAGTGGAGCGATGCCGACGTGGTTGCCTTCGAGCGTCGCGACAAGCGAGAGAACGATTCCATGTCGGATGCCGACGGCACGGTTTTGTTTTTCGTAATGAACGACAATTTTGCGGATGGGCAGTATCGCGAAATCCCGACGACCTTTCCGGTCGGGGCGCATCTGTGGCAATACTCCTCCGCGGGGGGCAACTTCTATTATACGGTCCCTTCGGATGGAAAGATCAAGGTGACCGTCCCTCCCGGAGGCTATTTCGCTTTTTCGTGGCGCAATCCCGAGGAGTCGGAACTGTGGTCATGTTTTGGAGGACATCCGGTGACGATCTATCAGAATGATGAGCCAGCCGGGTGGATGGCTTATCAACGCCACGACGGACCGGATGGTGACCCCGCTTTCAATCCGTACGGTGTCGACGATTCCAACACGACCGATTATGCTTATATGTGGTCTATTCCCCGGGTGACGTCGGCCACGAATCTGCGATTTGTGTGCCGCAGCGATGGTTCAACGTACAACGTGCTTTTCAAACTCGACGGTGGCATCAACCTGAATACCAACCATCATGCCCTGGGCGATGCGCGCGACTACCCGCCGGCACTGGCCACGGATGTGTTTCTGGGCTATGAGCAGGCGACTTTTCGTCAGCGCCAGCACCGCGAGAAATTCGCCGCGGTTGATTCGAGCCGCGACAAGATAGGCTCGGCCGGCGCGGAGACATATGTCACCACCTGCGGGGTGGCGGGAATCACTTTTAATCAAAGCAGCGGCACCAACGATTGGGACAGCACCTATACTGCGGCTTGGATATATCATGATCCTTCCTCGACTGACGAGTGGGGCAGCCTTCAGTTCGATCCAGCCCCGGAAAACGTCACGAATCAAGTGACCCTGCGGGTAAAGGTGGGATACCGCCTCGATATCAACAAGCTCTACGTGTACTACACCACCAACGGGACAGAATGGCCCGAGGGCGCCGGCGGGGACGGCTATTCGAATACCATGGTGCAGGCGATGTCGTTCTACCGTGATGGGGATTATGACGGAACCGACACCGCCACCTGGTGGGCGGTGACCATTACGAATCTCAGCAGCGGAACCGAACTGCGCTACAAGATCGGCGGTTTCAGATTGCAGAATGGAAGCGATGTGCCGTGGGACGTGCCCTTCCCCAACAGCGACAGTGATATTTCCCGCAAGACGAAGATGATGACCGTGTTCGAAATAACCAATTTCAATGCTGCCACGGTGACCTATTATCCTCATAACGATTACGGCCTTGTGGAGACCGGCTTGGTGGATGGATTCCACATTCTGCGGGCGCGTGCCTTTCTGGAGCGGACCGGCCGGGCTGCGATCTATAATACATTCATCCAGCCGTTTTACCTCGATACCGAAACCCCACAGGGCGAGATCCGCTATCCGGCCGAAAACGACACTCTGGGATCGAGAGAGTATGGTGTAGTTGTACGGACGGATTTCACGGTTTCAGAAGTATGGTATCACATCGACGATTCGGATCCCGCCAATGACGACGGACAGACCGGCCAGGCCAACGGCAATGGGACCAATGCCGCCGGCGACACCGCGTGGGCGGTCGCCTACGCGGTCACACCCAGCCTGAGCGTTACGAGTAGTTATCCTGCCGAGTGGCGCTTCAACTACCGGAATATTCCGTCAGGAGGAACATCGGCCACGATCCGCGTAAGGCTGCTGGAATTGTCCAGTTCAACCAATTTTTCGCTTTCGGATTCCGAAGGGCATTTCACCACGCTGACCCGTGGGGTCAAGACCGATGCTCCGGCCTACGATATGTATGTCGCCTGGCCTCAGAATGATGGGGACACGGTGTGGGATGGTTATGACTTGAAGGTCTGGTTCAG
>JAOZMZ010000019.1 GCA_029934055.1 Kiritimatiellia bacterium | reverse complement strand
CTCCACGGGCCTCATACTCCGCTGCGAAGAGTTGAAACGATATCTGAGGAAAAGAGGCCCCCTATCACTCCCTCTCGGTATACGAAACTCCCAGCGGATTCTGCCACCCGGCGGCACCGAGGCCGCCTGCACCTTCAGGCGCCTTTCAATGCGGGCGACGGCCTCCCCGGCCGGCAAGCGCCGCTCTGCATCTGACAGCCCGCGCTCAACGGACCGCCGGTATAACTCCCACGCCTCGGCCCGGCGGCTCGGTAATACCGGCCGGATGACCCGGCGGGCCACCAAAATGGCCTCGTGCAACTCGCGGCGCTCATCCGGGGTAAGCCTGCCCGGATGCAGGGTCCACAGCAGCATGCCGTAACTGCCCAATCCCGCGACCGCCAGCAGACATGCATCCAGGAACAAAACGCCGAGCCACTTGCCGACCCACAGTTCAAGAAAACCGATCGGCTTGGTCACCACCAGATGGATCCGATGCGTCTCAATCTCCAATGATATCGCCGCACATCCGGCCCAGACGGTCGCCGCCGCCAAGATCAGCACCGCCGCGCCCAATGTGTAACTCACAACAATCTGCACCTGGCCGCGTATCGTTCCATCACCGGTCAGCGTCAGGGGCAGCGCAACAATTACCAGACCCAAAAGTATCAGCAATGAAAGCACCACCCGCGAGCGTAGGGCGTTGCGTACCGCCAAAACTGCAATGGCTGCTATTCTGCTCATCCGTTACGTGCCGTGTCGCCGGATTTCTGCCCCTCCCGACTCCCCCCATCTTTCCGCAGGCCACCCGCCAAATAGTCCGCCAGGCCGCGTTCCGCCAGCGCTCCAGACACTTCCGGCGTCTCCCGCCGCGCCTGCTCGATGACCTCCAGGAAAAATTCTTCCAGATTACGCCGCGGATGCTCCACGACCGGATCAACTCCCGTGACAGCCCTGACCGCTTCCCGCAGCCGTTGCAACTCCCCCTCCTCAGGCGCCGGCACGGTAAGCGCAACCCGGCGGCGTTCCTCCAGGAGGGCGGCAACCGTGCCTTCCGCCCGGAAACGCCCGTCATACAGGATCGCCACCCGGTCACACACGTCCTCCATATCAGCCAGCAGATGAGATGAAATCACCACCGTCTTGCCGCGGGCCGCAAGCGTCAAAATCAGATCCTTGACCTGGCGCCGGCCCGGAGGATCGAGACCGGCCGTCGGTTCATCCATGATCACCAGGTCCGGATCATTGATCAGGGCCTGGGCCAGCCCCAGCCGCCGCGCCATCCCCCGCGAGAATTCGCCCACCAACCTGTGGCGCATATGCCGCAAGCCGATCATCTCCAGCAACTGTTCCACCCGCCGCCCCCTTTCCCGGGACGGCAACCCGAACAGACGCCCGTAAAAATGCAGCGTCTCCTCACAGGTCAGCGACGGATACAAGTAGGAATCCTCCGGCAGGTAGCCGATGCGCGCCTTGGTCAAAACATGCCGCGGCCCGTGACCGAGCACACGCAGGGCACCCTGGGTTGGATACAAGAGTCCCAGCAACATCTTCAGCGTCGTCGTCTTGCCCGAGCCGTTCGGCCCCAGCAGGCCGAACACCTCTCCCCGGTAAACGTCAAAGCTCAACCCGCTTACCGCACGGACCTTCGGCCTGTGCCAAAAATCCAGGAAGACCTTCGTCAGACCACGCGCTTCGATCACCACCGCGCGCCCTTCTCTCTGTTCTTCGGTCACCAATCGCCGCCATCCTCCAGTTCGCCCACCAGAATAGTATCACCCGGCCCCTGCGCCAACCTCATTCGCCATCCAGCTTCCCCCAGTCTGGACACCCCCGCCATCGCATGCTAGCCTCTGCAGGCGATGAAGCGTTTCCTAACAGCCCGCAGTCTGCCTTGGGTCCTGGGCGCAGCCATGTTCGCGGCCGTCCCCGCCGGAGGGGCATCCCCTCTCCTGCGCGACGGACTTCATGCGGGCTACTCGTTCGGTGGCGATATAAACCAGGAAAATCCGGCCATCGGCTACCAGGTCATCTGGCAACTCGGAGAACACGTATCCCTGGAAGCATCCCTGACTCGTCAGACCGACGAACTCAAAGGCCGCGCAGGTTCCTTCGACCTGCCGCAGGGCGTCTCCATCGACATGGACCTCTACGCCGCCTGCATCTCCGCCCGCCTGGAAATCCATCCCCTCGAAACACTGTCACTCTACGCGCTCGGTGGAGTCGGATACTACTTCTTCAAGACCGACGCCCAGTCCACCCGCGTCTATCTCGCCAAGCACAACCCCGACACACCCGATGCCCCGCACGTCCTCAACACCAATGTGGATGTCGAGGACGATTTCGGCTTCCATATCGGCCTCGGCATCGAGTGGCATTTCGACGAGCACTGGAGCATCTTCGCCGATTACCGGCGCGTCTTCCTCGAAACCGATGCCACCCTGGAAACCACCGTCCAGTTACCCCCGGCCGAATCCGACCAGCCCCCGACTCGCCATGATACGCGTGTACCCGGCACCTTCTCGTACGATCACAACCTCGTCCGCATGGGACTCAGTTATCAATTCTGAACCCGCTCAGCCCAGCAGACTCCGCACACGTTGCAGCTCCTCTTCGGCATCTTCCGTCAATTCCCGGAATATCTCCTTCATGGGCATGATCTTCTCAACCAACCCCACGCTCTGGCCGGCCATCAATGAACCCCGCTCCACATCCCCTTCGACGACCGCCCGGCGCAGCCCTCCCATCCAGAACTCTTCGACCCGCTCCTGCGCCGTGCGCCGGTCGATGCGACCTTCATCGAGACTCTTTATCAACTCGAGCTGCAGCCGGCCGAATTCCTCCATCGCCTGATTTCTGAGAGCGCGCACCGCCACCACCGGCAGACGCCGGTCATACTGCGGCGTCTCAACCGCCTCCCGCGCCCGCGCCCGTACGAATGCCTCCTTGAAACGGGCGTGTGTGCGGCACTCACTGCTCATGACAAAACGCGTCCCCATCTGAACACCGTCGGCACCCATCAACAGCAGGTGCGCCATCATCCGTCCGGTGGCGATCCCCCCCGCCACGAAAACCGGAACCGGCGGCCGGGCGAACAATACCTGCTGAAGAAGAATCGTCAGCGATACGTGACCGATATGCCCGCCCGCCTCGCTTCCTTCCAGAATCAACGCGTCTATACCGAAACGTATCATCTGGTCCGCTATCGAAGTAGTCGAAGCAAACGACATCGTCCGCTTCCCGGCACGCTTCATCTCTTGCACGTCATTGCGGCGGGGGAAATTCCCCGCAAAAACCACCAGCGGGACATCCTTGCCGGCCACCACCTCCTTGTGCGCCGCAAAATTCGGCGCGATCGTCACCAAATTGACCGCGAACGGCCCCCCGACCGTCGCCAGACAACGATCAATCTCGCTTTCCAGTTCCTCCGGCCGCATGTTCCCCGCCGCCAAGACGCCAAACCCGCCGCTGGCGCGCACCGCTTTCACCAGATGCGCATCACTGATCCATGTCATCGCACCACATATGATCGGATAGCGCACACCGAGAAACTCCCGCCCGCGCGCCCATATCTTGTCAAGAAGCTCAGTCTTCACCGTTTTCATCCTCCGCTTGAAACCGGAAATCACACTGATCCCCGCCATTATCCACGATCCCCCGCCCCCCGCAATGCCTTCCCGCCAGCGGCCGCGCCGCCGCCCGCCTGCTATTCTTCGATAACGTAAATGTATCCGTCGGGGCGACTGCGGAACATTCCACTCCCCAGATTGCCGTCGTCCAGAATATCATCTACGATGCGAAGTTCATCATCGGGCGCGTCGGGCTTGTAAACTGAAACCCCCGCAATCACACCGAAAACCCGGTAGTCCCAGTCCCAGCCGCCGCCCAGGCTGGTGGGCTTGTCCCAGTGGACTTTGGTCAGATAGGGCCCCATTCCCGGCGGCACCTGCTCCGGCCCGCGGTCGGGCGGATAGTTCCCGTTCTCCATCGCGTACATCTCGAAAGCCGCCGTGGCGGTACGGACATCGGCGGCGTAACGCGCAGCAGCCGCGTTCCACTTGGCATGCTGAAAGGCCGGAATCGCCAGCATCGCCAGAATCCCCACGATCGTCAGGGCGATCATGATCTCAACCAGCGTAAAACCTGCACGCTGCCCCTCCGGACCACCTTCACCCGACGTGCAGCCCGATTCTATCCACGCCGCCCTCATGGCAACTCCTCTATCACGTAAATATATCCGTCACTCCGCGGGCGGAACGTTCCGCTGCCGAGATTGCCGTCGTCGATCATCTCGTCAAGTAACCGGATCTGCTCCACCGGTGCACTCGGCTCCGCCACCGATACCCCCGCGAGGACACCAAAAACCCGGTAGTCCCAGTCCCACAGCCCTCCCAGTGAGGTCGGCTCGGTCCACTGCATCTTTTCAAGGTACGGCTCCATTCCGGAAGGCATCTCACCACGACTGACGTCCGGCGGATAAGTCCCGTTCTCCATCGCGTACATCTCGAATGCCGCCGTGGCCGTATTCAGGTCGGCCGCAAAACGCGCGTTGGCTGCATGCCACATCGCCCGCTGAAAGGCCGGAATCGCCAGCATCGCCAGAATCCCCATGATCGTTATGGCAATCATGATCTCAACCAACGTGAACCCTTGTACAATGTACACATACACCCTCATCTCCGACCGCCTCCTTCAACGGCGACCGGGCTCGGAGCACCGTACTATTTCTGACAATTTCTTTCCCTATTTCACACTTTTCTGGAGCATCAGGCATGCCACGCCCTGCTCCCGCACCTGCGGGGATTGCCCCAATTGACCCCCGGGCACCACACCGGCCTCGTAGAATACGGCGGGTTGTCAAGAGTGATTTCTCCGCACGCCGTGGCACAATGCATGCTCTACAATGATATGTAACAAGGGCGGGCGTTGTGGCAGGCCAGACAAGGCTTCAACAAAGGGCTGCGCGCCCACTGATAAACGTTGGGACCTGACCACAACCCGCCTTTGTTGCAGGCGATCAGACCCTTCGCAAACCCCCGATGCTACAGCCCTCGCACCACAGCAAAGCCATATGACCCCATGACCGCCATAGTCATCCAGACTGCACTAGAAGAACATTCTTCGCGTTTTCTAAATAATGTTAAGCACGGTTGCGTTGCCCTCACCATACGAAACCTTTTTCCAGCCCCGCAACAGACCCGGCTTGCCTGAACATTCTTTCCCGTTGTACGTCACCACACACCACCGGTTGCGCTGCCTTCTCAGAACCGATCCCAAGTCTCCGCCGGTATCCAACGCGCTTCAAGATCTCCGATTTAGCCTTCCCTGCAACATG
The DNA here is from genome assembly GCA_029934055.1 of Kiritimatiellia bacterium. Taxonomy (GTDB): domain Bacteria; phylum Verrucomicrobiota; class Kiritimatiellia; order B70-G9; family B70-G9; genus JAOZMZ01. The sequence continues at coordinate 25,142 of JAOZMZ010000019.1, read as the reverse complement.
ATATTGCAACCGCGAGCCTCCCCTCCGGAAAGCGGCGTGGGTACATACAAGGATGCTCGAACACATTTGAAGTCGGTATCCACCCCCGAAAACGCATATCATACCTATCACCCCCGCCGGCACCCGCCCCGGGCCTGCAAGCCCCCCATATGCCAACCACCCTCTCCACGGCTCTCTCCCCGCAAATGGTACGATTAATGCAAGACATATGAATCGGTTGCTGGTGAATACAGATTTCGCCCGGAGAAAAAGTAATGGAAAAAGAGGATCCAGTCGAAGAAAGCACGAGCTTCACGAGTACGATGCGGATCGATATCACCCCGGATATCCTCAAGGAAATGGGAGCCCCTTCTCCGAAATCCGATACGCGCCGAATCCGCCGCAAGACACCCGTTATCAAAGTACCTCATAACCGAAAGCGCGGTTCCGAAGGCTCGCGCTACAAGCAGCTGCTCGACAGCATCTACGATGGAGTCCTGATCACCGACATGGCCGGAAACGTGGTGGAAGTCAATCCCCGCGCGGTCGAGTTTCTGCGTTACGATCCGGCTAAATTGATCGGTTTGAGCGTCCTCGATATCATCGCCGGTTCCGACCAGGAACTTCTCGATGCCATACGCGAAAACCTCGAAAGCGAGCGGTATGCCCTGATTCAGGCCTACTGCATCCGCCATGATCACACCTATTTCCCCGCTGAAATCGCAGTGAACATCTTCCGCCTCTCCGAACCCAGGATGTGTTTCTTCATCCGCGATATAACCATCCGCAAGCAAACCGAGGACCAGTTGCGCACCGAACATAACGCCATCCAGAACGCGGTCACCGGGATCGCCATCGTGGACACCTCCTCGCGTCTCCAGTACGTCAATCCGGCCATGCTGGAGCTCTGGGGGTTCAAGCAGGCCGAAGACATTCTCGGCCACAACGTGGCGTCACTCCTCAAAGACCACGAGAACGCCGCCCGCATGGTCCAACGGGTGATCGAGCAGCAGGAACCTTGGGACGAGGAAATGGTGGCTCTGCGTGCCGACGGCAGTGAGTTCGAGGTTCAGGTCTCCGGAGCCTGCAACCGTGATGCCGACGGCGAAGTACTCGGCGTGGTGTTTTCCTTCCTCGACATCACCGACCGCAAGCGTGCCGAAGAGGCGATGCGCCAGGCCGCCGAACATCGCGCCATGCTGGCGAGCGTCGGCGCTGCCTGTCACCATCTCGGCCAGCCGGCCACCGTCATCGTGACCAACCTGGAAATGATGAAACGCCGTGAAAGCGGCCTGCCGGAGGAAGTCCGCAGTCTGGTCGACGGCAGTCTCGACGCTGCCGAACTGCTCGGGCAGATACTTCATAAGCTCAACGCCGTCACCGAGTACCGGACAACCGAATATATCCCGCGGAAAGAGGATTCCGACAAACCCACGAACCGCATCCTGGAAATCGGGTGAAAAGACACCGCCGGACCACGCCGGTCTTGACACCTATCTCGCATCTCGGACAACATGGTCCCGTGAACGACGCACGGCCAGCCAACCACTCAGGCGAAGCCCATCTTCGGCCGCCGCTCGCTCTCGTCACCGCCGTCGCCGCCGTGCTGTTCGTATTCTTTTACCCCCGCCTGATCGTCCATTTTCTCGATGAAGGCAACCCGTGGGCGAGTTATCTCTATCAGTACGGCATGGGTCTGGTGGTATTCATCATCGGGCTGCTGGTGATATTGCGCAGCGGCGCCTGCCGGCCGGGCCGGGGACGCGACGGATTCTGGCTGGGAGTACTCCTGGCAGGGTTTATCTTTTTCGCCGTGTTGCACGCCGTCTGGATCATCACCGCCTTGAAAATCCCTTTTCGTGGAGAGGGAGGCTTCTGAGCGCACCTAGAAATTCAACCGATGGATGCAGTTCAACATAGTTTCGGCCTCGCACTCGGATTGCACACGACGATCGTTATCGGCGTGATCGTCGTGGGGTACTTCTTCCTGATAACCGCCTTCGGCACGTACTTCGCCCGCTTCAGCAAGAACATCAACGATTTTTTCTACAGCGGGCAGCGCTTCGCCTGGTGGCTTGCGGCGGCGAGCATGGTCGCCACAGGCATAGGGTCCTACAGCTACCTGAAATATTCCGAACAGGGATTCGAAACCGGTATGAGCAGCACGATGACCTATACCAACGACTGGTTCATCGTGCCGTTTTTCATGTTCGGCTGGCTGCCGATAATCTACTTCGCGCGCGTGAAATCCATCCCGGAATACTTCGAGCGTCGCTTCAACCGCACCGCGCGTTACATCGCGGTCACGATCATCCTCGCGTACATGTTTTTCTACATCGGTTACAACTTCTATACGATCGGGGTGGCCCTTGAAGGGCTCTTCGGCATCCGCCAGCTCTACACCATCCCGGTGGTCGCCCTTTTCCTCGGCGCATACGTGACTTTCGGCGGGCAGACCGCCGTGATCTTCACCGACCTGTTACAGGGGATCATGCTCTATCTGGCCGGCGGCATCGCCATCCTGGCAGGCATCCACGCCTTGGGCGGACTCGGCGACTGGTGGGGCTACCTGCCCGTCTCCCACCGCCTGCCGTTCGTTCACCTCACCGCCGACCCCAAATTCAACACCGCCGGACTCTTCTGGGGGGAAGCCCTCGCCGGCAGTATCGCCTTCACCTTCATGAACCAGGGTTTCATCATGCGGTACCTGGCGATAAAAAGCGTCAACGAAGGCCGCAAAGCCGCCCTCTTCAACGTCGTCGTCACCCTGCCGCTCTCGGCGGTCGTGGTCGGAGCCGTCGGTTGGATCGGCAAGTCATTGGTCGTCAAGCAAACCGCAGCCGGCGGGGTGCTCGCCGGCATCCAGCCGATCCATATCAAGAATACGTTTCATACCTTCATCGTCGTCTGCTGGGCCACGTTGCGCGGCAACCCCTGGATATTCGGCTTCATAATCGCCGCCCTCACCGCCGCCCTGATGTCCACCATCGACACCCTCATCAACGCCTGCGCCGCAATCGGCATCTACGACATCTACCGGCCTCTGATCCGCCCCCACGCACCCGACCGCCATTATCTCCGCGCCGCCCGCTGGGCGTCCGCCCTGGCAACCCTCGCAGGAGTCCTGCTGGTAATCTGGTTCAACCGCCAAAAGGGCACCCTGATGTCCATCCATTACAAGGGCATCATGATTATCATCCCCGCCATAGTAACAACAATCTTCATGGGCGCATTCTGGCGCCGCTTCAACGCTCCGGCTGCCTGCATCGCGATGATCACCGGTAGTATCATGACCGTGATCACCGTGTTCCGGCCCGGGATGATCGACGCCCTGGCCTGGTTCGTACACGGACCGCAAAATCACATATATATATACATGCGCGCCCTCTTCGGCATGGTCGTCACCGCCGCGGTGGGAATCGTGGCCACCTTTCTCACCAAGCCGCCGGCCCCGGACAAGGTGCGCGGACTGACCGTCGACACCCTCGACGAGGCCATGCAAGCCTATAAGGGCGGCCCCCCCAACCATGCTGTAGGACGCAAAGTCCGGCGGATTGCGGTTGAACTCGATGAGAATATTCCCTTTGGATATGTCTCGCTTTCCCGATCCGCCATGCAACGCCTACGCGCCGTCGAAAACGATATCATCTATGTCGCCGACAGCCGCTGGTACCTCGGAGGGTTGCGTTCCCAACATTTCAAGGCCGCCCCGCCCCACAATGACGACGACCAGAGCGCCCACATGTCCAGGGCCACCTTCGAGGACGCTTTCTTCCTGCCCGGACGACCTGTCACCGCCGAAAAAATCATCTGATCCGTCCCGCACCGCTACGCACATACCCGCTTCTCCGCGGCCGCCGGCCGAATGTTCGGACTTGTCTGGCCTCCCGTCCGGATCCATACTCCCCGGCAAAAAGAATGTCCCTGCACAGTCACTCGAGAGCCCATGCCGCAGCGGTTCTGCTGCTGACCATGTGCGCCTGCAGCGCACTTCACCGCCACAACCCCCTTTCCCCCCGTCAGGTACTGCACCTGCGCCGCCATGCCGTGCTGGTGGGCGCTGACTTCCACAAACTCGATATCCACCCGAAGGATGGATACGCCCGCGTTCCCTCACCTTTCCGCGTACCCGGCGGACTGCTCGTAAGCGTCCCGCTGAAAATCCGGCGGAGCCGCGGCCATAGTCTGCCCCCGCAGTTCATCGCCAATCTCAACGGCCGCCGTCTCCATACCATGCTCGCCACCGGACGCCCGGACTCGATAACCGACTACGCCACCGCCCTGGCACTCCGCCTCCCCCGGCTGCTCTCACCCCTCCCCGACGGCATCGGCCCACCCCTTCTCCTGCGACGCGATCTCCGGCCTCTGTCCGGCCCCGGCCGCGAACCATACCTCGCCCTCGCCGGCACCTTCCGGATCGGAACCCTCCACCTCTACCACCTTCCCATCGGAATCATTGACGATACGGCCGGTCTCCGCGCTGCCGGCGACTACCGTGCCGGCGGCGTTCATCTGATTCTGGGCACGGATTTCAGCGCCGCCTTCACATTCGTGACGCTCGATCCCGGCCGGCGGCGCCTGATACTCTCCAGCGGTGCCCCCTACCAGCCGGACCCCCTGCGTCTGGCGGCCGCCCTGCCCCTCACGCACAGCAACCTGCTTTACGTCACCCCGGGCATCCTCGACGACACCCGCGAGATCCCGGTCGTACTGGAAACCGCCGGGGATTTCGGCATGCTGCTCCTCAGCAACCGCGAAACACCCCCCGGAAACGAAAGCGGCACCACACGACCTCATGCCGGCCATACCCTGGACCTGGGAGGCTTCCTTCTGCACACCGAAATACTTCCCCGGCGCCCCTCGCCCTTCATAGACTCGCAGGACCTACTCTTCGTCGGCGCACACCTGCTGAACGCCTACCGCATAACCTTCGATTACTCCGCCTCCCGCGTTTATCTCGAAAAAAGATGATCCCCGAAAAAAGTCCCCTCGCCGGACCCTCTCAACGTGCCGGCTTTTCGATTATCAAGCGGTGCATGCGGTTCTCAAGAATCACGGTAAAGCGCGAAAGCAAACGCCTGCCTATCCGCACGTATCCAGCGTAGCGTCGGCCCACAGCCTCGCCCGAAGCCGATGTCCGCGTGGGTACGTTTCTCAGCACCAGATCTCCGATCGTGACTTGCCGCACCACGCCCCCCCCGCCGTCCGGAAGCACCAGCGCAAAATCACCGGCCGGGTCCACCAATATCCTTCGAGGCACACCATCAATCTGCCCCCCGATGACCACCGCCCCGCCGTCTTGACTGAATGAGACTTCCGCCAACCGACGGTCGTCCGCCGGTGGATAGGGCAAGGTGGTAGAAAACGTAATCCGGCGCGACTGGTAATCAAAGCGTACGAAGCGAAAACGGCTCAGCAGCCCGTATCCCAGGACCATCGCCGGCCGCGGACGCGCGATGCCCCGCGCCAAGGGTCCCAGGGAACCCGGCCGGGAGCGCACCCGGAAAATCACCGATTCAATCTGCAGCGTGTCCAGAAACATCGTCCGCAACACCGATAGATACGCCGGAACATCGTCACGCACATGTTCGGCCGGAAGTGAGATCGGCGGCCTGAAAGCCACCACTCCCAACGCCATCGCCGTATCCAACGGAATCCAGCTCGCCGACGAGCTCAAGTCCAGCAGCGCCACATATTCCTCATCGCCCGCAGCATGTACTTTCACCATCGGGGCGTTCACCCGGCGGCCTCCGACGATCTTCATTTGCACGACCTGGTTGGGATGTATCCGGTCGCCACCCGTCACAACCGTACCGCGGGTGTCATGCAAGACCTGCAGCCAATAACTGCGCGGATCCTTGCCGGCGGCCAGAAAAGATCTGAGCAGGGCCGCCGGCGCCGGTCTGTCCGCACCCCATGCCGGCAGATGTCCGGCCCCGGCAAGGCACACGACCAGCACCAAGACCATCCACCGTCCCTCAAGTGAAAATCTCATTTTCCGCCTTCTTCTCCCGAAGGGCCTACCCGTGCATCTTCAGACTCCTCGCCCTCAGACCGCCTCTCAACCACTCTTCTCCCAAAGCGCCCGCGGATAGCGCCCCTCCTCTATGAGAGCGGCGATGTGTTCCGCCGCCGCTCGGCGGTCGGCGGCGTGTGTGATTCCACACCACGTAGCCGATCCCCGCACCACCCGCACCACCGCCGCCCCTTGCGCGACCAGGCGGCTGATGCTCGTGGAAATATAGAATTCCGCACGTTCATCCCGGCCGTGTTCGCGCAAAAAAGAAAGAAACATTTCACCCAACTGATCGAATATCACCGGAGTGAATCCCCACATGTTCATGGAAACCGTCTCTTCACCGCTGAATCGCACCCCGCCTCCGCAGCAGGACAGCCCCGATCCGTCCCTGGATATGTCGGTATATTCCTTCAGCTCCACGAGACGACCGTCGCCATCCACGCGGCATATCCCCCGGGCCACGGCACCGTGTTCCGAGAGCGTGTCCCGCAGGCGGAATCCCACCAGCACGTATTCCGCAGTCTCCGCGCGCAGTCCCGCCAGGCGCTCCGCCAGAACCCTGAAAGACTCCTCTCCATAAAAATCATCCGCGTTGATCAGCCCGAACGGCCCCTTCACCATACCCGCCGCCGCCAGTACCGCGTGTCCGGTCCCCCAGGGCTTCGTTCGGCCTGCCGGCGGGTGGTACGGTGGCGGCAGACGGTCAGTCTCTTGGAATGCATACCCGACTTCAATCCTTCCCTCGAACCGCCGCCGCGCATATTCACGGAAATCCGCGGCGGTCTCCCGGCGGATCACAAATACCACCCTGCGGAAACCCGCCCTGACGGCGTCGAAAACCGAATAGTCCATGATCGTCTCGCCCGTGGGACCGACTGCCGCCAGCTGCTTCATGCCGCCGTACCGGCGCCCGATCCCCGCCGCCAGAACCACCAGCGTCGGTTCACCGCTCAATTCACGATCCTCCACAATGTTCCTTTTTCCCGATCATTCCCCCACTCCTGCCGGCTCAATAACCATCCGGTCAGCGGCCTGCGTCCCGGCTCCCGGCCGACGGCGCCTCCACTGCGCTTGCCAGGTCCGGCGAACGATCTGCGCGGATGTGATATGTCTCCAGAATAGCATCACACGCCGCCTGCGCCTTCCGCCGGTCAAACACGATCCGCTGACCGTGATCGTTGCTGAACTCGATGAATTCATCCTGGGAACCTTCAACCCGCCTGATCAGGTCACGCAGGTTGCGTACCTTGTGGCCGTTGACCTCGCTGATGATCCAGTTGCTGTAGTCGTGATATCCCTCGTTCACGTCCGCCGCCAGCACCCGCAGCATCAAGACCACCTCGTCCCGTTCGCGCGTCACGTAATTGTCAGAAAGCAGGGCCAGCAGCTCCCGCGGCGCACTGCTGTACCATTTCCCATCCCATGTACTCAGCAGATTTTTCGTCAGAGGACAAAAAACCAGCCCTCCGAATATATAGTAGGTCGGCAGCCGGTCATATTGTTCCATCGGTATGAGCCGATCCGCCTCCATCGGCCGCGAGAGATTCACCTCGATCTCCTTGCGGTGCCCCTCCCGCAACACCGCCACCCGCATCTGGTCACCTATCTGGTGGGCCTGAATGAAATAGGCCACGCTTGTGCGTTCATCCGGACGGAATTCCACCGTCCCGTCATCTGCCACCGGGTGACCGTCCACCTCCAGAATCACGTCCCCCTTCTCGATCTTCCCGTCCGCCGGAGAACCCGGCACGACCTTCACCACCAGCATCCCCGTGTACTCCTCGGGCATCCGGTATCTGCGCCTCAGGTCCGCATTCTCCATCCGCTCCATCACCACACCGAGACTCGGAAACCCGTCATATCGTCCGTCGGCGATATCATCCATGAAATGACGGATCACCGGCACCGGCACCATGTAGCCGATGTTGTCCGCCTGCGGCACCCCCTGCATCACCACCCCGGCCACTTTTCCATCCACGATCACCGGCCCGCCGCTGTTGCCCGGATTGATCGCCGCATCTATCTGGCCCGCCAATAAGTAACATGAACTGTGTACGTAAGTCCGGTGCTCGATACGCGACACGACCCCCTTGGTCACGCTCAACGTATCCCCGCCCAGCGGAAAACCGTATACCATCACCTCCTGCTGCGGTTCAGGCAGTCGTCCCAGCTCCAGGGGCCGGATACCTTCGAAAAAGGAATCGTCGTCAACCTCCAGCAACGCCAGATCGGCATCGTGGGAGACTTCCACCACGCGCGCCCGCACCTTGCGCGAACGCCCGTAGCGCCGCACCTGTACGAACGTCTCGTCGCTCACTACGTGCGCATTGGTCAGAATCTTCTTTCCCTTGATGATACACCCCGAACCGGTTATCCCTCGGCTGCCGCGCATGCTCCACGGATTGTAATAGTCCGGGGGATTCTGGATCGTAAAAATCTTCACGATCGCTTCCTTCAGCCGCCGATCACTCTTCACGGCCTTCCCCTCCCCCACCGCAACGTCCTCCGCCGCCCGTCCCGCCAAAGGAACAAGCACCACCGCCACACCCAGCACCACGAGACAACGCATCTTCACTACATTCATTTAACTGGATTCCTTTCCCGGCCGCCGAATCCTCTGATCTACCCGCCGGCCCTGTCTCACTCTTCCCCCGACCCCACCGCCTCGCCGTCGGAGTTTCGACCGATCATGCCGCACGTCCGCTGAAACATCAACGCACCTTTTTTCACCCACCCCATAGACTGCACCCCCTTCCCGCCGCATGGTCCGTCCGGCAGGTCGCAACCGCCGCAACCAGCAAGCCCCCTTCAGCGGGCCATGTTGTGGGACTGATTGCAAGAGCATGAGCCCTGCGGGACCGGGCCTACCATAAAACCCCTGTTTTTTTCTAACGAAAAACGGTGAAATACATTTTTTGGAAAGAACCTATTGACACTCCAGGCGAGGTACAGCAGTATAGGTGCATCTTGGTTACCCGGCAGAACCCGGGTGAGGGTTGCAGAAGTTCGGAATGGAGGGTTATTGTGAGAACGATACATGGTCTCATCGTGAGTCTCGCGCTGGTTCTGGCGCTCGCCGGCGTCACTACAGCCAACCTCATTGACAACGGCGGGTTCGAAGAACCATACACCAATGGGTGGAATTCCTGGAACGAAGGCAGTATCATCCAGCCCATGGACTGGGGCTGGGCCCACAGCGGAACCGGCATGGTCGGCATGTGGTGGGACGCCGGTCTCTGGCAGGACCATACGGTCACTCCCGGCAGCAATTACGCACTCACCAGCTATGCCTACCTCCCCAGCGATGACCCGGCCGGAACCGGTGTCTACGGCGTCGTCGCCATGGAATGGCGTGATTCCGGCGGCCAGTTTATCAGCTCCTGGACTTCCGCACCGATCGATACCGCCCATTACTCGGTTGATCAGTGGCTCGCCATCACCTCGGGCGTGCAGACCGCCCCCGCCGGCGCGGCGACCCTGCGCACCCTCGTCCGCATCAACAATGACGGCAGCGGCGCAGGCAGAGTCTACTATGATGACGTCGAGGTCAACGGTATGATCCCTGAACCGGCGGCAGGAATCTTGTTGATCAGCGGCATGGCCGGTATCGTCGCATGGCGCAGGCGGCGGAATGGCTGAAACTGCTAAGGCAATCAGACGTCCACTTACCGAAACGGGCACCGCGCAGGCGGTGCCCGTTCCCTTTGATCCCAAATCTGCGGAGAAACCCGCGTCCCACCCGCCACTCGCAGCCCCCCTCAGACGAGCCCGGCCTAGGGCGCGATCTTCTTGACAGATCCCCCGCTTATCAGAACGAAGGTCCCCTCTTCCGTGGCGGGAACCACTGTCTGCGAACCGCAGTGGAACTGGTAATAACGCGTATCACCCGCCAGGGCATGCGTGCCGAAACGATCACTCGCCAGCACAATTCCCCCCAGACTGTTGGTGTACCCCTCAGCATCCCAAGCATTGGTCGTTGAAGTTGTGTAGGCCGGATAGACCGTGTTCCCGCGCCGGTCCCATCCCCAGTAAAAATAGCCGATGCGGTACTGCGCTATCTCCGCGTCGGGATCAATCCCGGCCGTCTGCACATAACGGCGACAGAACCATGTGGGCGCGTCGGTCGGAATGATATCCTGCAACGCGGTGATCAGGTGCTGCTGAGTACCATACCAGCTCGTAAGCTGATCGTATCCATCCGCCAGCGGGAACATGTCATTGTTCATGGAGGCGTATTCATGCAGGGCCGCACCCAGCTGCCGCAGATTGTTTTCGCAGTCAGCGTCATACGCCCGCGCGCGCGCGCTGTTGAGCGCCGGCAGAAGAATGCCCGCCAGCATGATGATAATCCCCATGACCACCAGCAGCTCTATCAGCGTGAAACCCCTCGCCGGCCGCAACCCATGCACTTGGTCTGTCGCCATCACGTCTGCCGCCTTCCACATCAGCCGCCCAACCTCTGTATGCGCCGGACGACATCCTTCCGGAAATTATCAACGAGGGTCGCCACGTAGTCAGCCACCGCCAGTGAATCGTTGTGCACCAGCGGCGTCAGATCCATCGCAAACGACAGCTGCGTGGCCGTATCGGTATCGCGGGCGTCATGGAACGTCGCGTTGGCGCGCCGGCGCCCGACCACCGCCAGGTCGTAACGCTTGCCCCCCGCAATCTGGGAATCGTGCACCCCCAGCAGGGCCGCCGCCAGACTCTCATGGGCGCTTACATCCAGCACGATCTTGTCCATGTCGTCGAGCCAGTCGAGATCCCGCCAGACCTCGCAACCGTACAACGCCTGCGGCCGCTCGCCCCGCGGCATCGCCCGGATCGTCCTGATCACGGCCATCGTCACCGCCACGTGCGTGTCGTGCTTGTCGGCGGGATTGTGCGTGTATACCACCGAGGGATGCGCCGCCCGCAGAATGATCCCCAGATCCTCCTCGAGAGCGCCACCGGACGGATTCTGCAACTCGGAACTCTCGTAACCCAGCTGGATCATGACCCCGTAGCCCCCGATGGATGCGGCCGTATCCTGCTCGCGTCGGCGGATCCGCCTGATCGCGTCGTCGGAATATGCCGCATAAGGGCCGCCGCGGGGACTGCTCCCGCCGCTGGTGCAAACCACCCCGCCGAACCAACGCCGCCGGTCATGCAGGCATTCCAGGATTCCATGGGCCGCCATGATCTCCAGATCGTCCTGGTGGGCGCCGATCCCCAAATGCGTGATACGCTCGAGGGCCTCGTCGGCCGGCTTGCAATCCGGAATGAAAACACCCGCGTCTTCCTTGTGCAGCTTCATACCTGGTCCCTCACCGATTATCTTCTCACCGGACGGTGTCCTTTTCCCAAGGCTGCTCAGCCTGCGGACACTCGCCGGTCCACGCCCCTATTCTACCGGCACCCGAATGCCCTTGGCAACCCCGCGGCAATATGGCCTCCCCTCGGAATATTCGCCTTAGCGACGTGACAAATCTCCGCCGGACGGCTATACACGTTATTCATTCCGGCGGACTGCGGGATGCTTCCGGATACACCGCCGGAAAACGGAAGTGCGCCGGTCTTGCAGTACCGGGAACTCTCCGGCGAAATCTTCCAATGATTGGAAGTTTTTCGACCGGAAACTTCCAATCATTGGAAGTTTCTGAGCTGGAAACTTCTCCCGCAGTGGCGGGATTTGGAAGTTTTTCAGCAAGGATAAGGGCAGACGATGAAGGCCGTGGAAATAGAACAAAGACAGGCGGCAGCCCTCGAGGAAATCCGTGCGGCTGCGGATGAACGCTCGCTGGACGCCCTGCGGGCAAAGTACCTCGGCCGCAAGGGACTCGTGCCGGCGTTGATGAAGGAACTCAAGGCACTCCCTCCCGAGGAGCGCCCCCTGGCCGGACGCAAGGCCAACGAACTGAAAGTCGCCGTCCAGCAAGCCCTGACCGAGCGCCGTCGTGAACTCGCGGAAGCCCGGGCCCACCCCGCCGCAGCCGCTGCATCCTTCGACTATTCCTTGCCGGGAGTCTGGCGCGGAACCGGCTCCCGTCACCCCATCAGTTCCATCATCGAACGCGCCGTGGAGATTTTCCACGGACTCGGCTTTACGGTCGCCGAGGGGCCGGATATAGAAACCGAATACTACAACTTCGACGCCCTCAACACCCCGCCGGACCATCCCTCCCGCGACCCGCAGGATACCTTCTACCTCTCCGACGGCCGCCTCCTGCGCACGCAGACCTCGCCGGTCCAGATCCGCTACATGGAAGCCCACCCGCCACCGGTGCGCATCGTCGCCCCCGGCCGCTGCTACCGCCGCGATACGCCGGATGCAACCCACAGCGCGAATTTCCATCAGATCGAAGGCCTCTATGTCGCCCGCGGCGTCTCCATGGCCGATCTCAAGGGCACCCTCGCCTATTTCGCCCGCCGCATGATGGGCCCCGGTGTGCGCGTCCGTTTCCGCCCGCACTTCTTCCCCTTTACCGAACCGAGCGTGGAAGTGGATTTCTCATGTCACGCCTGCGGCGGCAAGGGCTGTCGCATCTGCAAACACAGCGGCTGGATCGAAATCGCCGGCGCCGGCATGGTAGATCCAAACGTCTTCGCCGCCGTCGGCTACGATCCCGATGAGTACAGCGGGTATGCCTTCGGCATGGGCATCGAACGCATGGCCATGATCCTCTACGGGATCAACGACATCCGTGTGTTCTACGAAAACGATATCCGCTTCCTCGAACAATTCGCACAATGATGCGGTAGGCAAGGGAAAGGCAACTATGCGCGTACCTCTGAGCTGGTTGAAAGATTACGTCGAGTTCGACGATACGCCTGGAAATCTGGCCGAACGCCTGACGTTCTCCGGTACCGAAGTCGAAGCCGTCGAGACAGTCGGCGGCGAATATCCCGGACTCGTCGCCGCCGAAGTGCTCGAAAGCAAACCCCATCCACACGCACCCGGCCTGACGGTCTGCCGCGTCAACAGCGGCACGGCGACCCTCCAGGTCGTCTGCGGCGCACCGGAAGTCCTCCCGGGACACTGCTATGCCTACGCCCCGCCGGGAACCGCGTTGCCGGACGGAACCGCCGTGGCCACGCGCACTCTCAAGGGAATCGATTCCCACGGCATGCTTCTGGCGGAAGACGAACTCGGCCTCTCGCCGGATCATTCCACCCTGCTGGACCTCGGGCCGGCCAGTCCCGGAACCCCGCTCGCCGAAATTCTGGGCCCGCCGGAAACGGTGTTCCACCTGGAAATCACCCCCAACCGTCCGGACTGCCTGAGCATCATCGGCATCGCCCGCGAGGTCGCCGCCCTCTATGGAACCGAATTGCGGCTGCCCGGCTTCGACCTCACCGAGAGTGCGCGCGCGGTCGAAGACGCCGTCCGCGTCAGTGTCGCCGATCCCTCTGATTGCCCCCGCTATACGGCGCGCGTCGTCGAAAACGTCCGCATCCGGCCGGCACCCCTCCAGATGCGGCGGCGGCTGGCCCTCTGCGGAATCCGCCCCATCAACAACATCGTGGATGTCACCAATTACGTGCTTCTGGAATGCGGGCAACCCCTCCACGCTTTCGACTTGGAACTGCTGGAAGGACGCCGCCTTGCGGTCCGCCGCGCCGGAACCCGCGAAGCCATCACTACTCTCGACGGGGAACAGCGCGATCTCCCCGCCGGGATTCTCACCATCTGCGACGATTCCGGACCGGTCGCCGTGGCCGGCGTGATGGGAGGCGCCAACAGCCAAATACGTTCCGCCACCCGTACGGTAGTCATCGAAAGCGCTTTCTTCGCTCCCGCGCTCATCCGCTCGGCAGCCCGCGCGCTCGGCCTCTCAACGGAATCATCCTATCGCTTCGAACGCGGCGTGGACCCCGCCGGAGTCGAATGGGCCAGCCGCCGCGCCGCCGCCCTCATCAAGGATCTCGCCGGCGGCGAGATCCTCCGCGGCGTGCTCGACATCTATCCACACCCTGTAGGGCCCCGCCACGTCTCCTGCCGGTGGGAGGCAATCACCAACCTCCTCGGAGTCAAGGCCGGCCCGGACGAAATCGCCGGACGCCTGGCCGCCCTCGGCCTTGAAATCACCGAGCGTACCCCCCGGGGTTGCACCGTAAGCGTTCCATCGCGGCGGCGCGATATCGAGCGCGAGGTTGACCTGGCCGAAGAATTCGCACGCCTCCATGGGCTCGACCGTATACCTGAGCCGCCCCCCCGCAGCCTCGTTGTTCCGGATGCAGACGACACTCACACCCGGGCGACCTTCGCCCTGCGCGCGCGCCTGGTCGGCCTCGGCCTCCGCGAAGTCAACAACTACAGCCTCGTATCTCCCCGCCTGCTGGATACTTTCCGGGCCGACGACCCTTCCAGCCGCATCATCCTGCCGCACCCCGTCAGCCACGATCAATCGGTTCTGCGTACCACGCTGATACCCCAGATGGTCGTAACCCTCGGACGCAACCACGCCCGCCAGGCAGCCGCGCATGCCGCCCTTTTCGAAATCGGCCGCACCTTCAGCCCCGGCAAGGAAGAAGACCGGCTCGTTCTGGGCCTGATGGGGCCCGCCGGGCGCCCCCCACTCGACCGCCGCCGAGCGGTCACAATCCCCGAAATGTTCCTCTGGCTCAAGGGCATCCTGGAAGCCCTCCTCCCGGCCAACAACCCTTCGCGTCCATGGGGACTTTCCCCCGCCGACATACCCTTCCTTACGCCCGGCACGGCGATGCAGATTCTTGTTCACGGACAATCGGCGGGTACGGCCGGAATCCTTGCCCCGAACATCGCCGCCGAATGGAGATTCGCCGGACCCGTCGCGGTGGCCGAAATCACCCTCGAACCCCTGCTGGAAGACTTCCGGCGCATTCCATCTTTCTCCCCGCCGGCACAATATCCCGCCATCCAACGCGACGTCGCCGTCATCGTCAATGAATCCGTCAAGCACGAAGACGTTCTGCGCGTGATCCGCGCCGCCGCGCCGAAAGAGTTGGCATCCGTCGAATTGTTTGATATATTCAAGGGCGAGGCGATAGGGTCCGGCAAGAAAAGCATGGCGTACTCGTTGCAGTACCGTTCGGCACAACGGACCTTGACCGACGAGGAGGCCAATGCCTTCCACGCCGCGGTAATTGAGGCCCTCCGCCGTGAGCTGGCAGCCGTGGTGCGCGAAAGCTGAACGCAGCAGCACGCCGCCTGTCTGAAAATTTGAATAATGAATAAGGTAGAGTATGAACCCCATGATACGAGGATGCATTGAAACACTGCTGCGGACCGTAACCGGTATCCGCCGCCGGCTCTCGCGGGACCCGGGCCCGTTGACGCCGACGGCGCCGGGTTTACTTCAGATTACCGGCACGTGCATTGGCACATATGGAAAAACAATGCCGGTTCCCGTCCGGGTATGCCCCGGGCGACCCTGCCGCCGAAATGCCGCAGGGCCGATAGTTCTTTTACAGTAAGGGGTTCCAATTTCGTCCGCACGAATGTGCGGACGTGGAAAAAATACCCTGCCTTGTTCGTGAAGGGCCGAGTATCTCTGACCCAACACCGTTTATAAGGGAGCTCGGAGTCCGGACGGTGCCCCTACGCCTCCCAGGAGGAAAGGGAAGCCGCCCGGCAGAGCACCCACCTCGTTAGCGAGGATCAGAGACAGTGCCCTATACCGGCAAATGGTGGGGTATTTTTTTAGACCCACGCAAAAA
Organism: Kiritimatiellia bacterium; assembly: GCA_029934055.1. Classification (GTDB taxonomy): domain Bacteria; phylum Verrucomicrobiota; class Kiritimatiellia; order B70-G9; family B70-G9; genus JAOZMZ01. The sequence goes on along the minus strand of JAOZMZ010000019.1, from coordinate 9,466 downwards.
GTAGAGGTGTAAGAGGACGCGACGCATGCAGGAATTGTTCGATCAATACTCGCAGCCGCCGCAGGACAGCCCGTCCGAGCCGTCAGGAACGGAAGCGGGCAGCAGGATGCCCTTGGCCGCCCGCATGCGCCCGGCGGCGCTCGAGGAAATCGTCGGCCAGGACCATATCCTCGGCCCCGGGAAACTCCTGCGCCGCGCCATCGAAGCCGACCGTCTCGGCAGCCTCATCCTTTACGGCCCCCCGGGTTGTGGAAAAACCACTCTGGCCGAAGTCATCGCAAGGGTCACCCGCCGCCACTTCGAGCGTACCAGCGGCGTACTTGCCAATGTCGCCATTCTGCGGGACCTCCTCGACGCCGCCCGCAAGCGGCGCCGGGCCCTTGATCGCGAGACGATCCTCTTCATCGACGAAATCCACCGCTTCAACAAGGCCCAACAGGACGTCCTCCTGCCGTACGTGGAAAACGGCGACGTCACCCTGATCGGCGCCACCACTCACAACCCCTTCTTCTTCATCAACGGGCCGCTCGTTTCCCGCTCCCAGATTTTCGAACTCGAACCTCTTCCACCCCAAGCGATCCTCACCCTCCTGCACCGCGCCTTGAAAAATGACCCGGTCCTGTCCGCCCTCGCAGTCACCCCCGACGATGAGGCCCTCGAACATCTCGCGCGGGTATGCGACGGCGACGCCCGCCGCGCCCTCAACGCCCTCGAGATCGCCGTACTCACCACCCCTCCCGACCGTGACGGCGTCGTCCATCTGACGCTTCCGGTGGCCGCGGATTCGATCCAGAAAAAGGCGGTTGTCTACGACCACGACGAAGACGGCCATTACGATACCATCTCCGCCTTCATCAAGAGCGTTCGCGGCTCCGACCCCGACGCCGCCATCTACTGGCTCGCCAAAATGTTGCATGCCGGCGAGGACCCCCGTTTCATCGCCCGACGCCTGGTGATTCTGGCATCGGAAGATATCGGCAACGCCGACCCACGCGCGATTTCACTGGCCACCGCAGCCATGCAGGCGGTCGAATTCGTCGGCATGCCGGAGGCCCGTATCATCCTGGCCCAGGCCACGACCTATCTGGCCACGGCCCCCAAAAGCAACGCCGCCTATCTGGCCGTCGAACATGCCGCCGAAGATATCCGCCAGGGCCGCACCCTGCCGGTCCCCAAACCCCTGCGGGGCACCGGCTACCGTGGGGCCCGGCAACTCGGACATTCCGGTTACAAGTACGCCCACGATTACAAGGGACACTTCGTCGCCCAAGAATACGCACCTACCAGTCGCACCTATTACCAACCCACCGATCAGGGATACGAGGAAACCATCCGCCGGCGTCTGGCCCACTGGCGTTCCCTCGCCGAAAAGGGCCGCCGGCGCCGGCAGCAGACCGGCAACAACGGACAAAAACACTCATGACCGCCGATATCTCCACTCTCAAGAACGACCTGCGGGAAACAATCCGCCGCCGCCTCAATGCCGTCGGCGCCGAAACCGTCACGGCCGCCAGCCGCGCTGTCTCCAGCCGCCTCGCACACCTCGCCTCCGCCCGGGAAGCCAAATGTATCGGCGCCTATCTCGCCACCCGGCACGAAATCGACCTGGAAGCCTTCCTGACCGCCGCCGCCCGGCGGGGTTGCACGATCGTCGTGCCCGCCACCGAAAAAAGGGACGGCCCTTACCTCTGGAAAGAGTTCCAACCCGGTCAACCGCTGGAAGACGGCCCCCACGGCATCCGCCAGCCGGCTGTACCCGGACATCTCGACCGTCCCCCCTGCGACATTGTCCTCGTGCCCGCCATGGCCTTCGATCCTTCCGGCCACCGCCTCGGCCACGGCGGCGGACACTACGACCGACTCCTGGCCGAGACCCCCGGCCTGCGCGTCGGGGTGGCGTTTGATTTCCAGCTGCTCCCTTCCGTCCCCTCGGGTGAACACGACCAGCCGGTGGACTTGATCGTCACCGAACGCCGGCTGATCACCTGCCGGGGCGGACCCGCAGCCGATTCGAATGTCAACTCGACGATCAACAACGAGAAAACAAAAACGAAAAAAAACGTGCCGCCGGCCGCGGCACGAAGGAGGTTACCGTAATGAATGTAGCCATCCCGTGGTGGATCCCCACCGCCGTAGGAGTAGCCGCCCTGACCGTGGGATACCTGGCGCACGCCATCCTCACCCGCATGCGCATCACCGGCGCCGACAAGACCGCCCGCGAAATATTGCGCGATGCCCGCCTGGAAGCCGAGGTCATCCGCAAACAGGCCAAGCTCGAGGCGCGTGACGAGGTGCTTCGCGCCCGCAATGAATTCGAGGAACAGGTCAAGACGCGCCGCGAAGAAATCCGCGAAGCCGAGGAACGCATCGCCAAGCGCGAGGCCAACCTCGACCGCAAAGTCGCCCTCCTCGACAAGAAAGAGGAAAAAATCGAGCTTGCCCAGGCGCAAATCGATACCGCCCGCCGCGAGCTCGCCGAGAAACACGCCCGGCTGGAAGAACTCCTGGCCGAAGAAAAAGAATCCATCCAGCGCGTCGCCGGCATGTCCCGCGAGGAAGCCCGCAAGCTTCTCCTGCAGGACCTCGAAAAGGAAGTCCGTAACGAAGCCGGCGTCCTCCTGCGCCGCATCCAGCAGGAAACCAAGGAAACCGCCGAACGCCAGGCCCGCGAAATCATCATCAACGCCATCGAACGCTACGCGGCAGACCAGGTCAACGAAATCACCACCTGCACCGTGAACCTGCCCGGAGATGACATGAAGGGCCGCATCATCGGCCGCGAAGGACGCAACATCCGCGCCTTCGAAGAAGCCACCGGCGTGGATATTCTCATCGACGACACCCCCGAGGTCGTCGTCATTTCGAGCTTCGACCCCATCCGCCGCGAAGTCGCCCGCGTGGCCCTGGAACGCCTCGTGACCGACGGCCGCATTCATCCGGCAAGCATCGAAGACGCGGTCAACAAGGCCCGCGAGGAACTCGACGAACGTATCCGCCAGGCCGGCGAAGAGGCCATCTATGAACTCGGTATCGAAAGCGTCGACCCGGAACTCGTCCACACCCTCGGACGTCTCAAATTCCGCCACAGCTATGCCCAGAATGTCCTTCGCCATTCAGTCGAAATGGCTCACATCATGGGTATGATGGCCGCCGAACTGGGACTCGATCCGTCCATCGCCCGCCGCGTCGGTCTCTTTCATGACATCGGCAAAGCCCTCGATCACCAGATCGAAGGCAGCCATGCAATCATCGGCGCCGACCTCCTGCGCAAACACGGCGAAAACCCGGTCGTCTACAACGCCGTCGCCGCCCACCACGGCGAAGTCGAGGGCGAAAGCCCATATGCCGCCCTGGCTTCGGCCGCCGACGCCATCACCGCCGCCCGGCCGGGGGCGCGCGTCGAAAACACGGAGATCTACCTCAAACGCCTCGAAAAACTCGAGGAAATCGCCAACAGCTTCCGCGGCGTGGAGAAAAGTTACGCCATCCGCGCCGGCCGCGAACTGCGCGTGCTCGTTGAGCCGGCGAAAATCGATGACAACGAGGCCATGCAGATGGCGCGCAACATCAGCAAACAGATCGAAGACAAACTCGAATATCCCGGACAAATAAAGGTCACCGTCATCCGGCAGACACGTTGCATTGAATACGCCCGTTGAACACTCCGGATATCCCGCGACACGCCGGGGAGAAACCCGTCGTCGTTCAGTGACGGAAAACGTTGCCTGTCGCGTGTATCCCCGGGTATGCTCCTTGCATGCGCATCCTCTTTTCAGGCGATATCGTCGGTTCGCCCGGCCGCCGGGCCTTCGCCCGCTATGTCCAGCAACGTCGTAGCGGCGGACGCATCCATCTGGTCGCCGCCAACGCGGAAAACACCGCCGGCGGACGCGGAATAACACCGCCACTGGCCGAGGAACTCTTCAAGGCTGGCGCCGACGTGCTGACCCTGGGAGACCATGCCTGGGACCAAAAAGATATCATCCCCCTTCTCGACCATGAACCCCGCCTCTTGCGCCCGGCCAATTTCCCTCCGGGCGCCGCCGGACACGGCTTCACCGAGATCCAGACCCGCCAGGGACCCGTCGTCTTCATCAACCTTCTCGGCCGGGTCTTCCTGCCACCGCTGGCCGACTGCCCCTTCCGTACCTGCGACGCCATCCTCGCACAACTCGCCGACCGCGCCCGCGTCATCATCGTGGATTTCCACGCCGAGGCCACCTCCGAGAAGATCGCCCTCGGCCGCTATCTCGACGGACGGGTCAGCGCCGTCCTCGGCACCCATACCCACGTGCAGACCGCCGATGATCACGTCCTCCCCGGCGGTACGGCCTACATGACTGACGTCGGCATGACCGGCCCCCTCGATTCGGTCCTCGGACGCGACGCCGAATCCGTCCTGCATAAGTTCCTCACCGGTATGCCCCATCGCTTCCGCGTGGCCGCCGGAAATGTGACCTTTCAGGGCGTCATCCTCGATATCGACCCACGCACCGGCAAGGCCCGCCGCATCACCCGTATCAGCGAAGCAATCGCCCCGACGTGACGCGAGGAAAGTCTGCCGGATCGAAAAAAAAAGATGAAAGCTCAGGCTCCAACGCCCCCCGCCGATTCGCCTCCCGCCCGGGTTTTCGGCGTCAGCGAAATCGTCGGCCTCGCCAGGAACCTGGTCGAAGACAATTTCGGGTACCTCTGGATAGAAGGCGAAGTCTCCAACCTGCGCGTTCCAGCCTCCGGCCACACCTATTTCACCCTCAAGGATGCCAGGGCCCAGCTCAACGCAGCCCTCTTCCGCAGCCGCCGCAAACAGCAGCTCAAATTACAAAACGGCGTCACCATCCGCGCCTATGGATTGCTCTCGGTCTATGCCGGACGGGGGGAAATCCAGCTGATCGTCGAACGCATCCAGCCCGTCGGCAAGGGATCCCTCCAGGAAGCCTTCGAACGTCTCAAGAAAAAGCTCGCCGCCGAGGGCCTCTTCGACTCGGCACGCAAGAAACCCCTTCCACTCCTGCCGCGGCGCATCGGTATAGTCACCTCTCCGCAGGGCGCCGCGCTGCGCGATATCCTCAACGTCCTCACAAGGCGGTTCCCCGACCGCCACATCCTCATCGCCCCCGCCCGCGTGCAGGGCGATGAGGCCCCACCCGAAATCATCGCCGGCATACGCCTCCTCAACGAATACAAGGTGGATGTCATCATCGTCGCCCGCGGGGGTGGAAGCCTCGAAGACCTCTGGTGTTTCAACGACGAGTCTCTCGCCCGCACCGTGGCGGCATCCTCCGTACCGATCATCTCCGCCGTCGGCCACGAAATAGATTTCACCATTTGCGACTTCGCAGCCGACCTGCGTGCACCTACCCCCTCGGCCGCCGCCGAACTGGTCATCGGCCGCAAGCAGGACTTCGAAAACCGCCTCGACGTCCTCCGCCGGCGCCTGCTGCGCGGCCTCGACGGCCGCCGCCTCGAACTGCGTAACCGCTTCACGGCGGCCGCCGCCAGCTACGTCTTCCGCGAACCACGCAATATTCTCGCCCGTCATAGCCAACACATCGAAAGCCTGCTGACGGCTATGAAACACACCCTCCAGACTTCCCACCGCCAATATCAGCAGAATGTCGATGAACTCGCGCTCCGCCTGCGCCACGCCGCCGGCGATTACACGCGCGCCTCTGCGGACCGCCTGCGTAACCTCGGCCTTCAAGTTCGGGCCCTCAGCCCGCTGGCCGTGCTCGACCGCGGATTCAGCATAACCCGCGGGCCCGACGGCAAGATCATCACCTCCCCCGCCGGAATCCTCCCCGGCCAGACCATCGAGACCCGCCTCGCCAGAGGAAGCATCGTCTCCACCGTCAAGCGCACGCTATCCGGCCCGCAGTCCTCCAGCCGGAAGTAAACGAGGGCCGTCCGCCCATCCACAGGCGAAAAAACATCTCCCCTCGGCGCCCCGCCCCATCAACGCCGAATCATGCTGCGGAAATCAGGCATCCGTGCCGTTTGCAGATCAACCTTCACTTCACTCGCCGCACGCCGCACCAACAGGTGCAACTCGTCGCCGACGTTGTGCCGCAAAATGGTGCGCTGCAATTCGCGCACCGTCCTTACCGGCGTATCATCCACCCTCACGATCAAGTCCCCCGCCAAGAGGCCCGCTCGCGCCGCCGGCGTGTCCGGCAATACCCGCCCCACCATCACGCCCCGCGCGCCCCCGAACACCCGGCGGCCGACGTCCGGATCCAGTTCCTGCGGCAGAATCCCGATCCACGGCCGCTCCACGCGCCCGTTCTTGATGATCGAACGCGCCACGCGCATCGCCAGGTTGGCGGGCACCGCAAAGCCGATGCCGATGTTACCCTGCGAATAACGTCCGGCGGTCTGAATGAGCGAATTTATCCCTACCAGGCGCCCATCCACGTCCACCAACGGCCCCCCGCTGTTGCCGGGATTTATCGGTGCATCGGTCTGAATGAAATCCTCATACGGCAACAGGCCGATCGAACGTCCCTTCTGGCTCACGATCCCCAGGGTGACACTGCTCTGCAAACTGAAAGGCGATCCCACCGCGATAACAAATTCGCCGATCCGTAACTTGTCGGAATCGCCCGCCTCGACCGGTGTGAACTTGGTACCCTTCGGCGCCTGAATCTTCAACACTGCCAGATCGGTCTGCGGATCCCGCCCGACAACCTTCGCCGGATATTTCGTTCCGTTGTTGAGAACAACCTCGATCCGCTCGGCGGCGTTTATGACGTGAAAACTGGTGAGTACGTAACCGTCGTCGGTAATGATCACCCCCGATCCCTGCCCTGCCAGGCGCTCGGGAATCCCGTATATGTACCCGAAGAATAGATCGCGCGCGGCATGGTATACGACCGCCTCCGTGCGCACGACCACTACCGACGGCATTACCTTTTCAACCGCGTCGGCGATGGCGTCACCCATCATGCGCGCCGCATTGGGCGAAACCGCCGCCGCCCACCCGGCCGGGAACAAGACAACCGCCGTCACCAGGGCGGACAACGCCGCCGCCAGCACCTTCCGCTGCACCCCCCCGACCGTCGTTCGCTTCCTCATCTGCCTGTCCCTCCTGGCCTCTCGATGTTCAGACACACCTGCCCCGGCGGGCGTTCAACAATCTCCCCACCTAGCCCTTCCGTCCCCCGCCGTCCACCTCCTCCCGTGCCCCCTCGAAAGGCTGGGCCTCTATTCCATCATCCTTCTTCACCAGCAACTCTATGCGCCGTTCCACCTCCTGCAACTTGCGGTTGCAGAATTCGACCAGGCCCATGCCCTCCTCAAAACGTGCAATCATCCGGTCCAGATCGAGACGGCCGCTTTCCATCTCCGCCACGATCTTCTCCAGGCGCGCAAGCGCCTCCTCGAACTTCGGTTCCTTCCTCCCGGTATCCTCTTTCTCGTCTTTCATTTTCTCCTCGGTATCCCCGCTTTGTTCCGTCCGCAACGATCATACCCCCGCGCCTTCCCCCGTTTCGACAATAAACCCGTACTTTTCCACGCATATCTTGACAATCTTCCCCCCGCGGCCATAGCTTCGCAGGCGTGCAGACAGCCCGGCCATCCCTGGGAGCACTGATACCTTTGGAAAGCAACCGTGAAGCGCCGCCTTGACCAGATACTCGTCGAACGCGGCCTGGCCGCAAGCCGTGAACAAGCCCGTCGCCTCATCATGGCCGGCGAAATCCTCCTCGACGGACACCCGGCCACCAAGCCCGGGAAAAACGTTCCCGACGACTGCCGCCTGCAAGTCCTTTCCCGTCCGCGCTACGTCGGGCGCGGAGGAGAAAAGCTCGCCGCCGCCCTCTCCCATTTCAAAGTGCCCGTCGCCGGACGGGTCTGCCTCGACGTCGGCGCTTCGACAGGAGGATTCACCGACTGCCTCCTGCAACACGGCGCCCGGCGGGTCTACGCCCTTGACGTCGGACACGGCCAACTGGACTGGCGATTGCGCAACGATCCGCGGGTTGTCGTCATGGAAAGGGTAAACGCACGCTACCTGCGGAAAAACGACCTGCCCGAAACACCGGGGGCAGCCGTAGTCGACGTCTCCTTCATCTCCTTGACGATGATCCTCGCCCCTGTTACAGGTGTTCTTGCTGGCGGGGCGTGGATCATCACCCTCGTCAAGCCGCAGTTCGAAGCCGGCCGCAGCCAGGTGGCGCGCGGCGGAGTGGTCCGGGATGAAGAAGTCAGGCGCAAAACGGTCGTCAAGGTGCGCGAATACGGCACCTCACTCGGATTGGAATGGCTAGGCGTCATCCCCTCGCCCCTGCGGGGCCCGGCCGGAAACGTTGAATACCTGGCCGCATGGAAAAAGACATGAAAAAGATCGGAGTACTGGCCAACTGCCGCAAACCCGACGCCCCCGCCGTGCTCGAACGCCTCGCCGCCAAAGCCGACGCGCTCGGCATCCAGCTCGTCTCATGCGACGAAGCCTCCCGCACCTGTACCCACATCGCCGGCGTGGAAGAGAAGGCTTTTGCCGGCGATCTCGATATGGTCATCGCCCTCGGCGGCGACGGCACCCTCCTGCGCGCCGTGCGCATCCTCGGCGATAACCCGGTCCCTGTGCTGGGAGTCAACATCGGCGGGCTGGGATTCATGACCAGCGTCCCCGCCGATGGAATCGAAAAGGCCCTCGAACAAATAGTCGCCGGCGGTTTCGACCTGTCCGCGCGCACCCTCATCGAGTGTGTCGTGCGCCGCGATGCAAACGAACTTTCGCGTCACCACGCCCTCAACGATATCGCCGTCGGTTGGGGCGAAACCTCCCGCGTGGTCACCATCGCCCTCAAGGTCCGCGACGAACTCGTGACAACTTTCATGTGCGACGGGCTGATCGTCTCCACGCCCACCGGCAGCACCGGTCACTCGCTGTCCGCCGGCGGCCCCATCATATATCCGAACGCCGGCGTCCTGGTGATCAATCCCATCTGCCCCCATACTCTCAGCAACCGCCCCCTGGTGATACCCGATTCGCTCGACATCGAACTTACCATCCTCGAGTCCGCCAAGCGCCTTCTCATGTCGGTGGACGGCCAGGAACACGCCCACCTCCTTCAAAACGACACCATTACCATCACCCGCAGCCCCCGCTCGGCACGCCTCGTGCTCGTGCCCGGTTACAGCTACTTCGATCTCCTGCGGCGCAAACTTCACTGGCGCGGTTCCAGCCTCTGAAAAACCATCCGCCGGAAAACCCCTTGACCACCGGACACCCGGCGGCATATCCTCCAGGCAGGATGCAGGGAAAACAAGGAGGTTTCATGAAAAGGTTCGCTTTACTCATCGCCGTGGCTCTTGTCCTGAGCGTCTTCTCTCTCGGCTGTACCCTGATCGCACCGGTGGTCCCGCCCCCCGGATTGGTCTTCAACCAGACCAAGGCTCCCATCAGCACCGACAGCGACGGGGACGGCATCCACGACTGGTGGGAATGGCAGTATTACGG
>JAOZMZ010000074.1 GCA_029934055.1 Kiritimatiellia bacterium | reverse complement strand
CCCGGCTATCATCAAACCGAGTATCCACTTGACCCCCGGTGTGATACCGCCACCCCATGGGCTCTGGGCGTACCCGCTGAAGTGATAAGAAGCATCTGCCCGCGTACTATTCATCTATTCCTTCCCTGCCTTCCAAGGAACCACGATGGTCTCGCTTCCGCCATGCAACTCTACGATCACCACCTCGGCCGGACAGTAGAATCGCAGAGGTAGAAAGCTCGTGCCTACACCACGTGTGACATACATGTACTTGCCCGTCCCCACGGAGTGCAAGCCGGATGCCATGCGGCGTTTCCCCTTTGTTGAAGTGACCAACGCCCCAACCCCCGGAAGGCATACCTGTCCCCCGTGGGTGTGTCCGCACAACAACAGTTGCCATGAACGCCCCCGGATATTTTCCAGGATATCGGGATTGTGGGACACGACCAGCGTGAAGTCGCTGTGAACTTCGCCCTCGGAACCGAATGCCAGGTCGGCATCCGGTTGGCCTCTTTTTACATCGTCGAGCCCGATGATCCGCAACTTCGCCCCCTTGCGGCGGTAGACGATTCCGGCGTTGTAAATAGGCTGAAATCCCGCCATTTTCATGAAGCCCCACATAGTCTCGAGATTATTTTGGCCTTTGTAATCCCAATTGCCTGCCACGGCCAACATCAATTGGGCGGCCGCCGCGGCTTTTTTGAACCACTCCACCGCCTGCGGCCAGGCCCGCGGTCCGTTCACCGCATCGCCGCCGAAGATCAGTATCTCGGCCTGCACCTCTTCCAGTATTTGGATGACCCTTCGATGAACCCGTTGAATTTCTCCAGAAAAGTGGGTGTCGGCAATAAACACCACGCGTGTACCTTCGAGTCGTAAATTGAGTCCCGGCACGCCGAGACGCAGGAGGCGGACTTCTACTGTGTGGCGATCGAATGCCACCGCGGCTTGCCTGAGCAAGCTGCCTTCTTGTATCTTTTCAGTCATGATCGCTTTGCCGAAGATCAGCGGTTACACCGTCATTCGCGAGTTGCACCGCGGGGGGATGACGGACCTTTTCGTGGCCAGATCGGCATCAGGCCGCAGAGTAGTCATTCGTATTCTCAAGCAAGGATACGCCCGTGACCGCCGGATTCACAAGCAATTCCTGAAGGCAGCCGAGATTCTGCGCCATATTCAGCATCCCAACATTATTCACCTGCTCGACGTGGGCTCGGTTGACGGCGTCCCCATGATGATCATCGAATATCTCGAATCACGCAATCTCCGCAATCTCATCATCAACGCGGATCCGATTCTGCATGCTCACCGCTTGGTGATCATCCGTCAGGCGGCATCGGCCCTCGGACACCTCCATTCCTGCGGGTATCTGCACATGGATTTCAAGCCGGAGAATCTTCTTTATACGTCTGATGGGCGCACTGTTCTGACGGATTTCGATCTGGTGATGCTCAAGCCCGATCACCCGATCAGGATTTCCGCCCTGCCGGCGACGCCGTCCTACGTGGCTCCCGAGGTGCGCGAGAAGCATCGCGTCGATGAAAGGGCTGACATTTACTCATTCGGTGTGACTACGTTCGAGTTGATCGCGCTGCGCAAGCCCTGGGAGGTCAATGGACCGCAAGTAGCGGGGGGCCACCAGCGGGTCGCCCCCCCCACTCCATCGCTTTTGACTGTCGAACCTGCCATTTCTAAGGAACTCGACCTAATCATAGGTAAATGCCTTGCGAAGAATCCTGATGACAGGTATCCTTCGATGTCTCTGGTAATACGGGATCTGGAATCACTGAAATGACTGAAATATATCTCAGGCGTTCGCGTCGTCCACGTGGCTGTCTGCGTGCTGTTCTGATGTTGGCCGGTGCGGTCCTCCTAGTAGTGGCCGCCCTTCTGGCATTCACGATCAAGAAACGTGCGGCTGCACCCCCCCGTCCTGCCCGCATCCCGGTATTGGAAACCAATCGCCCTACAGCGATTACAGCGGTGCCGGTCGAGCCTCCGGATCCGGGTCCTGAGCTGCTTTCGCAAGCCCGCCGCCTGGAGGAAAACAACGACCTGCTCGGCGCACGGGCGAAGTGTTTCCGGATATTGGAGGTGTCGTCGAATGCAAATGTCCGGGCCGCGGCCGAAATCCTGCTGGGACGTGTAAACACGCAACTGGTATTCAGCCCGATGCCGATGCCGGAAAAGGTCGAGTATACGGTTAAGCGGGGCGATTCGATGGCCAAGCTCGCCAAAAAGTTCAATACCACAGTTGAACTCATCAAGCGCAGTAACAATATCAAGGGTTCTCTTATTCGTGTGGGGGATCGTTTTCGCATCCTGAAAGGAAAATTTTCCGTCAAGGTAGACCGCAACGAGAACACACTGGCTCTTTACCTGGACGGCCGCTTTTTCAAGAAGTACAGGGTTGGAACCGGAAAATATCAGCGGACTCCCACGGGAAATTTCAAGATCACGGAACGTATTCCGAATCCTACATGGTGGCGGCCGGACGGCCGGGCGGTACCTTACGGCGATACGAACAATGTTCTCGGAACCTACTGGCTTTCCCTCAATATTCCCGGTTACGGTATCCACGGCACCTGGGATCCCGAGACGGTCGGGAAACATTCGAGCCAGGGATGTATCCGCCTGCTTAACTCCGACATCGAGGAGCTATATTGCCTGTTGCCGGTAGGCACTCCTGTGGAAATCGATCCCTGATGCCTTGAGCGAGAGGAGATTATGTGATGGCTGCCTATGTCCTGCCATTTGAGAAGCCGGTCGTAGAACTGGAAAACAAGCTCAGGGAATTGCGGACTTTCAGCGAGACCCAGAATATTGATGTTTCCCGCGAGATAGAACGCATGCAGGAAAAGATTCGTGAAACGCGGCGGCACATCTACAGCAACCTTTCGCCGTGGCAAAAAGTTCAGGTCGCCCGGCACCCGCAGCGTCCGTACCCGCGGGACTATATCGAAGCGATTGCCACTGACTTTATAGAGTTGCACGGTGACCGCCTCTATGCTGATGACCGCGCTATTGTGGGGGGACTGGCGTCGATCGGGCCCCATCGCGTGATGGCTGTTTTCACGCAGAAGGGGCGGGACACGCGTTCCAACCTTGAACGCAACTTCGGATGTGCCTACCCCGAAGGATACCGCAAGGCACTGCGTCTCATGCGGTTGGCTGCGAAGTTCAACATCCCGATCCTCAGTCTGATCGACACGCCCGGTGCCTTTCCGGGTGTCGAATCCGAAGAACGCCATATCGCTGAAGCGATTGCCGTAAACCTGCGGTCGGCTTTTGAGCTGGCTGTTCCAATCCTTGTGATCGTCACCGGTGAGGGAGGCAGCGGCGGCGCCCTTGGGATTGGAGTCGGTGACCGCGTCCTCATTCTGCAGTATGCCTACTACTCGGTGATTTCACCTGAGGGCTGCGCCGCCATTCTTTGGAAAGACCGTGCCTACGCCGATCGGGCGGCGGAAGCCCTCAAACTGACTGCAGACGATCTTTTGAGCATGGGCCTGGTGGATGGCATCATTCCCGAACCACTCGGCGGAGCACATTCAGATCCGGAGACGATGACGAACACTCTCAAGGACCACATCCTCAGAAACCTGGATGAACTCAGCAGGGTACCTCGCGAAGAGCTCCTCAAACAGCGTTACCAAAAGTTCCGGGGCATGGGTGTCCTCGAGGAAAATTGACCGTCGCTCACCTCCCCATCCTGGAAAACAGGCAAAGCGCATCCTCAATTCCCATCCGGACCGCTCCGGATCCACCGGCTGATTCCGCAAGCCGACCCTATTTCTCGCTGCTACTGAGCAGGTTGATATGCAGCTCGCGCAGCTGGCGCTCATCCACCGGAGCAGGTGCCTTCATCATCAGGTCGACTGCCTTCTGCGTCTTCGGAAATGCGATGACTTCCCTGATTGAACTCGCACCGGTCAATAACATCAAGAGTCGGTCGAATCCCAACGCCAGACCGCCGTGGGGCGGAGCGCCGAAGCGCAGTGCATCCAGCAGGTGCCCGAAACGGGCGGCTGACTCCTCACGGCTCATGCGCAGGATTGCAAACATTTTTTCCTGCAGTCCGGCATCGTGGATACGGATGCTGCCCCCGCCGAGTTCAACCCCGTTCAGAACTATATCGTAGGACTGCGCACGCACTTTCAAAGGCTGCTCATCAAGGAGGCCGAGGTCTTCCGGATGAGGTGCCGTGAAAGGGTGATGGGTGAACGTCAACTGTCCGTCTTCATCCATTTCGAACAGGGGAAATTCCGTCACCCACACAAAGGAACAGACCTCGTCAGGAATCACATCCGCAGCCTTTCCAGCCAGAAGGCGAATTTGTCCCAGCGCCCTGTTCACCAGATCGGCCGAATCGGCCCCGAAAAGGATCAGATCACCCACCTCGATATCAAGACGCTCACGCAATCCTGCCTTCTCTTTCTCCGATAGAAATTTTGTGATGGGGGATTTCCACGTGTCCTCCGCCTGGACGCGGATGTGTGCCAGCCCGCCGAGGCCGGCAGCCTTGGCCGCTACGGTCCATTCATCCAGTACACGCAGGGGCGCTCCCGCCAGCCCTTTGGCGTTTATGGCCTTCACCCGTCCCCCATCCGCCAAGACCCGTGCAAAAACCTGGAGTCCGGTTTCAGCGAAGACATCGCTCACATCAATGATATGCATCCCGAAACGGGTATCCGGCCGGTCACTACCGTACATGTCCATGGCCTCGCGGTAGGTTATTCTCTTGATCGGGAGGTCCACCTTGCGTCCCACGCTGGCGGCCAAATCCCGCAGGAGTGCATCGACCGTGGAAATGATGTCCTCCGGTTCGACGAAAGACATTTCCATGTCTATCTGCGTGAATTCCGGCTGGCGGTCAGCCCGTAGGTCCTCATCGCGGAAACAGCGGGCTATTTGAAAATAGCGGTCGAATCCGGCCACCATGAGAAGTTGCTTGTACTGTTGCGGAGCCTGTGGGAGAGCGTAGAAGCAGCCCGGCATTATACGGCTGGGAACGAGGTAGTCGCGGGCCCCTTCAGGAGTGCTTTTCGTCAGAACCGGCGTTTCTACTTCTACGAAACCCTGCGCGTCGAAAAATCTGCGTACGCGCATGGCCAACTCATGCCGCCGGCGCAGAAGCTCCTGCGAACGCCGTCGCCGGAGATCAAGATATCGGTAGCTCAGCCGCAGGTCTTCGGATACCTTGACAGCCTCCTTGTCCTCCAGAGGGAAAGGCGCCGTCCGGCTCTTGTTGAAGACCGTGATGGCATCACAGCGCACCTCTATTTCTCCGGTGGGCAACTTCTCGTTCTTCATCTCTTCCGGGCGCAGTTCTACTCGTCCGGCCACGGCGATGACATATTCCGGGCGCACATGTTGGGCCTCATCCCACGCTTTCGCGGAGTCGCGGGGGTCGAAAATAACCTGTGTGATTCCAAAACGGTCACGCAGGTCGATGAAAATAACCCCTCCGTGGTCCCTGACGGTTTCAACCCATCCACACATGCGCACATTCGTGCCTACCGCATCACTGCGCAACTCGCCGCACGTGTGTGTTCTCATAGATGTCTTCATAACAGTTATTCCTGTCTCATCGTGATGTCCCCGCCGTATCGTGACCCGCCTCTCGGTTGACCCGTCCAAGTACAGTTTCCACAATTTCCGTCAAGGGCACGGCATCTTCATTACCGGTCTTCATATCCTTCAGAACGACGGTGCCGCGTTCGATCTCGGCCGAGCCGCGCACGATTACCAATTCAGCGCCCGAACGCCCCGCCGCCCGCATCTGTGCCTTGGCGCTGCGGGATTGGAACTCTCCTCCACAGTGCAGGCCCTTCCGCCGTAGGTCCGTCGCCAAGGCCAGGTTCGCGAGCGCGGCGTCACGGCCGATGGATACCAGCCAGACCTGCGGCCCGTCCGTCGCGGCGGACAGCGCCCCGGCGCCTTCAGCCTGCAGGGCTTCAATTACTCTTTCCATGCCCAGGGCGAATCCGATACCCTCTATCGACTCGCCCCCCAGATCCACGCGATAGCGTCCCCCACCCGATATCGCGTCCTGGGCTCCCAGAGCGGGATGGAAAATCTCCCAAATCGTATGCAGGTAGTAGTCGAGACCACGAATCAGGCGCGGCTCCCGTTCATAGCTAATGCCGATTTCGTCAAGGGCGCGCTCAAGGCGGTTGAAATAATCACGCGATTCCTGCGACATGAATTCGTCCAAGGGAGGCAGCTCCCGGACGACAGCTTGACAGGTTTCCTGCTTGCAATCGAGGATTCTGAGCACATTGCTTTGCAGGCGCCGCCGACAGTCTTCGCACAAACGCGCCTGGCGGGACTCGAGCAGATCACGCAGACTGCGGCGAAGACGCGGCAAGTCCTTTTCCGATCCGCGGGTGTTCAGGCGCAGGCCGAATTTTTTCAGGCCGAAAGCTTCGAGAAGAAGGACCTGCAGAACGATACATTCGGCATCCACCAAAGGCTCGGCGGGGCCGAGTATCTCCACACCGATCTGGTGGAACTGGCGCCGGCGACCCGCCTGCGGTCGTTCACTGCGGAACATCGGGCCCATATAATACACGCGTTCGGCCCGCCCTTCAGGTCCGCGTCCGGCAAGGTTGCGTAGAACTCCCGCGGTTCCTTCAGGACGCAGGGCCACGCGTCTGCCGCCGCGGTCCTCGAAAACGTACATCTCTTTTTGGACGACATCCGTCGTATCACCGATGGATCGCTCGAACAATTCGGCCCGTTCAAGCAGCGGGGTCCGTACCTCGCGCAGCCCAAAGCGCCCGAAAACATTCCGCGCGACTTCCTCCACATGCTGCCAGTGAAGGATTTCCGGAAACTGGAGGTCGTTCATCCCCGGTAAGGGCTGCAATTTCTCGGGCTTCATTTCAGGGCCGTCTCCCGATGGGCGGTCATCTCGCAGTTTTGGTTATGTCCCGACGCATGATCCTGCCCGGCTTGAACTTGACGACTCGACGTTGTGGAATCGTGACGACCTGCGAGGGGTGGTTCGGGTTGCGCCCGATTCGCGCCTTGCGTTCCTGCACCTCGAAAACCCCGAAATTCCTGAATTCCACTTTTTCACCCCGCACGAGACTTTCCACTATGTAGTCGAGTGTCTTCTGCACCACTGCGTAGACGTCCTGCTGATTAAGGCCCGTCTCCTTTGCTATGCGCATGACAAGTTCCCGCTTTGTCATTACTGCCTCCTTCTTTTCGCCGGCAAACGCCCGCTGATAATATTTCAAACATTCCCGACGTCAACGTTTACTGCACCGGCCGGGATGACGACGATTCTTGTCCGAAAATCAATCATCCACTCCATCCGGAATGTCCGCCTCCTGCAAGATCACTGCTGCTGCGTCTTTCCAGAATACGCCCCGCCGCCTGCGTGAATGGTTCCAGGGAGCTCATTAAATCGTCGAACATCTCCGGAGACAACTGCTGACCGCTGTCGCTCAAGGCCCGCTCCGGATAGCGATGTACCTCCACCAGAAGCCCGTCGGCGCCGACGGCCAGGGCCGCGCGCGAAAGGTCGCCGATCAGATCCGTTCTTCCGGCAGCATGACTGGGATCGACAAACACGGGCAAGTGTGTCTCCCGCTTTGCCAGCGCTACGGCGCTCAGGTCGAGCGTGCTCCGTGTTCCTGTTTCGAATGTCCGGATGCCGCGCTCGCACAGAATTATGCGCTCATTCCCCTGGATGGCGATGTACTCGGCCGCCAGCAGCCATTCCTCCACGCGGGAACACATGCCACGTTTCAGGAGGATTGCCTTACCGGTGCCGGCCGCTCTGCGTAGGAGAGCGTAGTTCAAGGCGTTTCGGGCACCGATCTGCAGCACATCGGCCACCGCCGCGACCTGGTCGACGTCTTCCTCGCTCAGTACCTCCGTGATGATCCCCAGCCCGGTGATCCGGCGTGCCTCGGCCAGCAGGTCCAGCCCCTCTTTGCCGAGACCTTGGAAGGAGTAAGGAGATGAGCGTGGCTTGTAGGCCCCACCCCGCAAGAACGTCGCACCGCTCTCGCTGACCCTCTCGGCGGTGTAGAGCAGTTGCTCGCGCGTCTCTACAGAACAGGGACCGGCGCAGACGTGAAAGAAGCGCCCCCCGATTTCATGGCCGGCAACTTCCACCGTACGCACCTTTCCGTGCAGGGCCTTGCTTACCAGCTTATAAGGTTTTTCCATGAGTACCCTGCGCTCCACGTACGGCAGCTTGCTGACGAATTCCATCGCCCCGGTGTCTCCTCCGCTGACCACCATGACCACCCGATCATCGGCCTGGACCAGCCGTACGTCTCCGCCGCATTCCGCAATGCGACGCTCCACTCCGGCTATCTCCTCCTGCGAGACATCTTTGCTGAAAACCACAAGCACCTTTGACAAACCTCCTTGCCTGCCGAACTCCTGCAGCCCGGAGTTACCCCAGCAGCCTCAACGCACGACCATGTGAATATAGCCGCAGGCCGCAGCCGCCGAGAGCAACAAGACGGCTACGCTGCGATTGAAAGTGTAATAATGATCACTCGCATCGGGATGCCGCTGGCGGACAGATGCCCGCGGGAACCACCCGTCCCACGCAAACCAGAGACTCAATCCCAACAGAATGATAGCCAGCCAGAGATACTGCCTGGTCCCGCTAATGTCGTATTTTCTGCGTCGCACCATGATGCCCTGCCCTTTGTTGACGAACAACGCACCTTACGGTACTTTGAATCCGGGATCAATACAGAATCCGATGAAACTCTCTCATGCTGAAGATGTTATGCTCGGCACCGTTCGTGGGGCCCGCCAACCGCAGGCAAATCCATTCCCCCCGCCCACTCACGTGCACTTCGCGCGCTGGGCGCTTCGAGCCATTTGCTCGCTGGCGTTTCTCTCCGGCGGACTGAAAATGTCATACTCCGTGGAGCCGCCCACACCGCCGGCGACCAACCGCCCGACATGGATGCACCCGGGGATTGAACAGATGCGTCCCGCGGAAGACCTGCGCCTGAAGTTGCCCCCTGTCGATCCCTACCACAAGCTTCTTACCGAAGAGCCTGACTTCAACTCCGCCACCAACTATCGGCTGCCGACGATACCGCGACTCGCTGATCTCAGTTCCCAGTCCCTGAATGCCGCCGGAACGGCGACCAACCTCACTGCGCGCCTCGAGTACATGCGTACCAGCGAGGCTGTCTCGCATGCGAGAGACTACGCCCGCCGCGGAAAGCTCGACGAGGCCATCAGCGTGCTGACCGCAGTGCTACCCAAGGTGGCCCAGCCCGACAACCGTTTCCGTATACTGCATCGGCTCGGTTCGTACATGTTTCGGGCACGCCGTTACACCGAGGCCATCCGCTACATGAGCCTGGCTCTTGAACTACGTCCCGGCAACACCTCCCTGGCCTCGAACCTCGCCGCCGCCCTCATGACCGCCGGTAAGGTTGACCGCGCCCTGGAAGTCCTTTCTTCGATCCAGACCGACCTGGTCGTACGGCCATCCCTGCGCTTCACCATTTTCTTCAACTATGCCTGTGCCTACAGTCTCAAGAATCGTCCCGAGGATGCCATCGCCGCGTTGCGCCAGGCCGCTTCAGCAGCACCCGATGCCACCCTCGCCTCGATCGGTGACGTCCAGCTCGATTCCATCCGCACGCTTCCTGAATTCCGCGAGCTTGTCCGCCGCCTGAATGAGGGCCTTCCTCCTGTGCTTCCGGTAGTGACGAATCGAGCGGAAGCCACGGCACGGCCGGCCCCGCTGATACGCCTTACTCCTCCCTCCGGCAGCATTTTTCAGCGGCCTGGTCCGAATCTCCCTGCCCCACATCCCATACAGGCACCGTGACGACTTTTACGAAGTGCGGCCAACAGCATTTGAAGCCGCGCCTGACATCGTCCCGCCGTCCTCGCCCTCCAAGTGCCGCTCGGTTTCCCTCTTCGATGATCGAGACTTCCAATGGTTGGAAATTTCTGTTCTAAAACTTCCAATGTTTGGAAGTTTTAGGGTAAAAAGTTTCCAATGTTTGGAAATTCTAAAGTCGAAGGCTTCTCCTGCCACGGCAGGATTTGGAAGTTCTT